>JANMVB010000626.1:0-19532 GCA_031392305.1 Ferruginibacter sp. | reverse complement strand
GACAGGGACAGGCAAAACGGCGGCTTTTTTGTTGCCTGTTATCCATCAATTGCTGAATAATCATGTAGATGGTAAAATAGGTGCGTTGGTCATTGTTCCTACCCGTGAACTGGCGATCCAGATATCCCAACATCTTGAAGGGCTTTCTTACTTTACGCATATCAGTTCCCTGGCAGTATATGGTGGCAACGATGCACAGAATTTTGTCGCTGAAAAAAAGGCTTTACAATTAGGTGCCGATATTATTGTCTGTACACCCGGTCGCATGATCGCTCATCTTAACATGGGGTACGTATCGTTCAAGGGTTTGCAGTTCCTGGTGCTGGATGAAGCGGATCGGATGCTCGACATGGGTTTCCAGGATGACCTGAACAAGATCATAAAGACATTGCCGGAGAAAAAACAAACTTTGTTGTTTTCGGCTACCATGCCACCCAAGATCAGGCAATTGGCCAGTAATATTCTTATCGATCCGATTGAAGTGAATATCGCTATATCCCGTCCACCCGAAAAAATTATTCAAAAAGCTTTCGTGGTATTTGAACAGCAAAAACTGGGACTGGTCAAATATTTATTGAAAACAACTTCGTATAAAAGCGCCTTGATCTTTTGCGGCCGCAAGCAGCATGTAAAGCAATTGACAAGAACACTGCGACAAAGTGGTTTTGCCATTGAAGAAATGCATAGCGACCTGGAACAGGCACAGCGGGAAAGTGTTGTTTCTGCCTTCACAAGCGGACGTATCCCTATCATGGTCGCCACTGATATCTTAAGCCGCGGAATAGATATTGATACGATAGACCTGGTGATCAACTATGATGTGCCCAGGGATGGTGAGGACTATGTACACCGTATCGGTCGTACGGCAAGGGCTGCTGCAGAAGGCACGGCCATTACATTTATAAGTGTAAAAGAGCAGCGTAAATTTGCAGCCATCGAAAAATTATTGGGTAAGCAAGTTAGCAAGCTGACACCACCTGCTGAATTTGGCGATGCCCCGGAATACAATCCTGTAATGCACCGGCATGAAGGTGGCGGAAATAGAAATATGAAAAGGCCCTCCACCTCACATAGAAAAATGCCCCGTTAAATTATCTCCACATTTATTACTGCTTATAAATTTGCTTCACTAAATACCAGGGTATATTTTTTGTCCGTGCTGTGAAGCTATGAGAAACATTGTTGCGTCGCCCTCTTGTACCGCATACCAATTGGCATCTTTAATTGCGTTTTACACAAAAACCTTGGCTTTCTAGTAAATGGTAAAATAGCACCCTGCCATCCTCAACCTATTCTTGTTTTTAATAGCTTACCAGATATATTTGTATAAATTAATTTTATTATCACTCCGGGTAGCCACATATTAAACAGTCCTATAGAATATTTAAAAGGTGTTGGCCCCTTAAAAGGCGAATTACTTAAGAAAGAACTTTCCATCTTCACCTTTAAAGACCTGCTGGAATATTACCCATTCAGGCATATCGACAAAACTAAAGTTGATAAAATTGCAATGCTCAATCCTGCTATTGAATATGCCCAGGTGGCAGGCAGGCTAACGGGTATAGAAGTAACCGGTGAAAAAAGAAGCAGGCGCCTGGTTGCCTACCTGCAGGATGATACCGGAGAAATGGAGCTTACCTGGTTCCAGGGAATTAACTGGGTTGAAAAAACTTTAGTGCCGGGGCAGGTTTACCTGGTTTTTGGGAAGCTTGGTTTTTTCATGGGCAAAACACAAATGATACACCCCGAAATAGAAATTTATACTGCTGAAAAAGCCGGTGGCAAAAAGTTTTTGGAGCCTATTTATTCTTCAACAGAAAAACTAAAATCGAGAGGGTTGAGCGGCAGGGCAATTGGCAAACTCACTTTTGCTTTGTTACAACTTTTATCCCAAAAAGACCTGCCGGAAAATCTGCCGGATCACTTGCTTACACAATATCGTTTTATATCCAGGTGGGATGCATTTTGCAATATTCATTTTCCAACTTCCGAAGAGCTATATACCCATGCAGTAAGAAGATTAAAATTTGAGGAATTATTTCTTGCGCAATTACGCTTGGGCTTGTTAAGAAGTGTCCGCCATCGATTCAGTAAAGGTTGGGTATTTGATAAAGTAGGCGACCTGTTTAAAAATTTTTATGATGAGTTTTTGCCCTATGAATTAACCAATGCACAAAAAAGGGTTTTAAAAGAAATACGGAGGGATATGGGTATCGGTAAGCAAATGAACCGGCTATTGCAGGGGGATGTGGGTAGTGGTAAAACAATTGTTGCTTTATTAAGTATGCTAATTGCAGCAGGTAATGTTCGCCTGCCAGACGAACAGGGATTTCAAAGTGTACTGATGGCACCTACAGAAATTCTTGCACATCAGCATTATCGCAGCATTTCCGAACTTGTAAAAGATTTGCCTGTTTCAGTTAAATTATTAACAGGCTCAACTAAAACAAAACAACGGAGAGAAATTTTAAAAGAATGCGAGGATGGATCAATAACAATATTGATTGGTACCCATGCGGTGATAGAAGACAAAGTGCAATTTAAAAACCTGGGCTTTGCAGTAATAGATGAGCAGCACAAATTTGGCGTGGCACAGCGGGCAAAATTATGGACCAAGAATAGCCTGCCCCCACATGTGCTGGTAATGACGGCAACGCCTATACCCCGTACACTGGCACTTACTGCCTATGGTGATCTTGACTATAGTTTGATTGATGAATTACCCCCGGGCAGGCAACCTGTTGCAACAGTTCATCGTTATGAGAACAAGCGGCCACAGGTAATGGATTTTATAAAAGAAGAAATTAAAAAAGGGAGGCAGGTTTATATCGTGTATCCGTTGATTGAAGAATCTGCCGCGCTTGATTATGAAAACCTGATGAAAGGGTTTGAAGAAGTTAAATCATTTTTTCCGGAACCAAAGTACTGGATAAGTATGGTGCATGGCAGACAAAAACCTGAGCAGAAGGAAACAAACATGAAGCGTTTTGTAACCGGTGATACACAAATTATGGTGAGTACCACTGTTATAGAAGTAGGGGTAAATATTCCAAATGCTTCAGTGATGGTAATTGAAAGTGCAGAAAAGTTTGGTCTTTCACAACTTCACCAGTTGCGTGGAAGGGTAGGCAGGGGCAGCGAGCAAAGTTTTTGCATATTATTAACAGGCAATAAAATATCAAATGATGCCCGTGAAAGGTTAAAGATTTTATGTGCAACTAATGATGGTTTTAAAGTGGCAGAAAAAGACCTTGAAATACGCGGCCCCGGTGATATTGAAGGCACAAGGCAAAGTGGTTTACTTAATTTTAAACTGGCTAACATTATACAGGATAAAGTGATGCTGGAAGTGGCAAAAAATGAAGCCACTGCAATTATCGAAATGGATCCTGATTTTAATTTGGCAAATAATTTGCGCCTTAAAAATTATCTTCAATCACCGAAAGGCCAAACAACCTGGAGCAAAATATCGTAAGTAAGATTTACTGCAGAATGATTAATAAAACATAACCTGTTTTTAAATTGTGCTTTAATCGTAGATTACAATTGTTAGATTATATTAATTGAGTTACATGTAAATAATTTTTCGTTGAATTGAAATTATGGGCCTAATAAAGGCAGATAAAACCCAAACTACTTACCTGGTACCCGAAAGAAAGAATGTTAATTTCTCAATTTCAACCACTGCATATTTTTTAATTTGTTTATCTAAGTCGGAAGCAAAATACTACTTATAAACAAAATATTATACCAAAAACTAAATTGCCAAAGGGAAAACAATTCCATTGTTATACTGGTTATGTTTTAGTAAATTGTAAAAAATATCTTCCTTGAAAATTAGATTGTTTATCTCTTTATTGTTACTGAATCTTTCTTTAATTTTTGGTGTGTTACCGGTATATAGTCAATTGCAGTTTATAGAAAATAAAGGGCAATGGGATATCAAGGTTAACTTTAAAGCAGAGATGTCGAATGGTGCTTTTTTTATGGAGCATAAAGGCTTTACTGTTTTACAACATAACCTGCAGGATCTTGAAGAATTAATAGAGAGAACACATGGGCATGCTAATCATTCCGAACCAGGTGTTAATGCCCAGGCCAGATCTACCCCTCTTAAAAAGGATTTTAAATTAAGATCACATGCATACAGGGTGAGCTTTATGAATGCACCCAAAAATCCCTTTATTATACCCGACAAAGCATTACCTACTTATAACAATTATTTTTTAGGCAACGATAAAAGTAAATGGAAGGGTGATTGTAAAATTTACCAGGCAGTTACCTACAGGGATATGTATCCTAATATTGATGTGCGTTATTATACCGATGCAGGAACTTTGAAGTATGATATTATAGTAAGGCCCGGTGGCAATGTAAATGACATTGCTCTAAAATATGAAGGAGTTGACAAACTGGCAATAAAAAATAAAGAACTCATCATAAGCACTTCTGTAGGAGAAGTAAAAGAATTATCGCCGTACACATACCAGGTACAGCAGGGTACAAGGAAAACACTTGAATGTAAATATGTGGTAATTGGCGATGTAGTAAGATTTAAATTAGGCGAGTACCTGCCCAATGAAACCATTGTAATTGACCCTACACTTATTTTCGCATCTTTTACCGGAAGTACTACTGATAACTGGGGCTATACTGCCACACCGGGACCGGATGGAAGTTTTTTTGCCGGTGGTATTTCTTTTGGAAGCGGCTTTCCTGTAACTGTTGGGGCCTTTGATCAAACTTTTAATGGTGGTGTGGATGAAGACTCAAACGGCCCTTATGATATTGCAATTATGAAGTTATCACCTGATGGTGTTAACCGCATTTATGCTACCTATATCGGTGGTAGTGGAAATGAGCAACCCCATAGTATGATTTGTGACGGTGCTGGTAATCTTACTCTTGCTGGCCGTACCAATTCATCTAATTACCCTAAAGTGATTCCTCAAATAGGTGTTGGTGGTGGGTATGATATAGTAATATCTAAATTTAACGCAGCTTGTACTGCATTAATAGGATCTGTTGAAATTGGTGGTGACAGAGATGATGGCGTAAATATCAGAAAGAAATTTGACACTCCTGATGGTGCAGAAACCACACGCCGTAATTATGGTGATGATGCCAGAAGTGAAGTTATTTTAGATGGGGCCGGTAATATTTTGGTAGCCTCCTGCACACAATCAGATAATTTCCCTGATTCTCTTTTTAAATTGCAGGCTGGCTTTGGTGGCGGTAAACAGGATGGGGTTATCCTAAAATTTAATGCAAACCTTTCCACCCTTCTTTTCAGCACTTTTTTTGGGGGTAGTGGCAGCGATGCCTGTTTTGTTTTATCAATTAACCCCTTAAGCGGCAATGTATATGTAGCAGGCGGAACCAGTAGTACTGATCTGCCGGGTAATAAGACCGGGGTAATATATCCTGTTTATCAGCAAGGCCAGGTAGATGGATTTATTACACAAATAGCTCCCAATGGATCGGCGATCATTCGTACAACTTATATGGGAACTACTGGTAACGACCTTGTATATGGAATACAGTTTGATAAATTTGGCTTCCCTTATGTTACCGGCACAACTTCAGGCACATGGATAGTATCTAATGCTACATTTAGTAATCCAGGTGGTAAGCAATTTATAAGTAAACTACAGCCTGATCTTTCAGGATATGTGTATTCTACTGTTTTTGGTACTAACTCTACCGTTCCTAATATTTCCATCACTGCATTTTTGGTTGATCGCTGTCAAAATGTTTATGTATCAGGTTGGGGAGGAAAATTTAATAACGACAGGGGATATCCTAATGCAGGTACAAATGGCCTGCCTGTTACCAGCGATGCCATCCAATCTACTACTGACGGAAATGATTTTTATTTCTTTGTATTGGAAAAGAACGCAGTCAGCCAGCTTTTTGGAAGTTTTTATGGTCAGCGTGGAGGCTTTGATGATCATGTGGATGGTGGTACCAGCAGGTTTGATGCCAATGGAATTATTTACGAAGCCATTTGCGCAAACTGTGGCGGCAGAAGTACCCCATCGGTAGTATTTCCCACCACCCCAGGTGTATGGGCCCCGAGAAATGGTTCTGGAAATTGTAATGAAGCCGCAGTTAAAATTGAAATGAATTTTGGTGGTGTAGGTGCAAGTGTACGGGCAACCATTAATGGAGTGGTTGATACAATTGGTTGTGTGCCGCTTACAGTAACATTTACGGATACCCTTGCAAAAGGAAAACAATATATCTGGAATTTTGGCGATGGTACACCAGATGTAACTCAAACATCAAATACAATCGATCATATATATACTGCAGTGGGTAGTTACCGGCTCAGGCTGGTAGCCATAGATTCTGCCACATGTAATATTTCGGATACAGCTTACGTAACTGTAAAAGTTGGTAACAATATTGTGAAACCGGATTTTATAGCAACTAAAATTGGTGGTTGCCAAAGTCTTACTTTTCAGTTTCAAAATACTACCACCGCTGCATTACCAAGATATACACCTACTTCCTTTTTATGGGACTATGGCGATAATTCAACCCCACAAAGAGCGGGCATTGGCCCAACAACTCATACCTATGCCGCACCCGGTACTTATATTGTAAAATTGCTTGTTGATGATACTACTTTTTGTAATGCACCTGATAGTGTGAAGAAAACTGTGCGGCTTGCAGTAAATGTAAAAGCAAATTTTGATACACCGGATAAAGGTTGCGTTCCATATTCCGCTCAATTTAACAACACTTCACTCGGTGGTACAGATTTTCTTTGGGATTTTGGAGATGGTTCACCTACCTCAACTGACGTAAGCCCTACTCATCTTTATACAAGTACAGGAACGTATATCGTTCGCTTAACTGCAGTAGATACAACTACCTGCAATAAAACAGATACCCACGCTTTTACGATAACAGTATATTCAATACCTACTGCCGCATTTAGTTTTTCACCGGTTCCGGCACAGCAAAATAAGCCAGCCAATTTTACTAACCTTTCAACTGGCGCAATTACTTATTTGTGGGATTTTGGAGATGGGCAAACATCCACTTTAACTAATCCATCATACCAATATAATGCTACAGGTACATACAATGTTTGTTTGGTTGCTACCAATATTGCAGGATGTACTGATACATTTTGTTTGGATGTACCAGCGCTTATACTTCCATTACTCGATGTGCCAAAAGCGTTTACTCCAGGCAGGTTTGGCGTAAATGGAATTATAAAAGTAGTAGGTTTTGGAATTGGCAAAATGGATTGGAGAATTTATAATCGGTGGGGACAGGAGATATTTAGAAGCTCAAGCCAGGCAAATGGTTGGGATGGAACATTTAAAGGTTCCTTACAACCAATGGATGTATATACTTACTCACTCAGTGTAGAATTTACTGATGGTAAAAAACTTCAGAAAACCGGTGATATTTCTTTATTGAGGTAGGGTAATTATAAGTGTATTATAATATTTTTTTTGGCCCGGCATTAGATGATTAATTAGGCATTGTTGCGTCGCACACTTGTACGTAATACCATTGGGGAGCTTTAATTGCGTTTTACATTATTGTAATATTTTTAAATTGATAAGAATAGAAATGAATAAAAAAAGAAAAATAGTATTCCTCGCAGTTTTCTGTGTGCAGTTCTTCACCTTTGCGGAGGCACAGGATCTTCATTTTTCGCAGTTTTTTAATTCACCACTTACAACTAATCCTGCCAATACTGGTTTTATTCCCGATGCCGATTTTCGGATAGGGGCCCACTACCGGAACCAGTACTCAAGTATTTTAGCTTCACCATATAAAACGATCAGCATATTTGGTGATGCCCAATTGCTGCGAAATAAAATTGAAAATGGCTGGCTCGGTTTGGGAGGTTTAATATTAAGTGACGTTGCAGGAAGCGGAGGTTTACGATCAACTAAAATTTACGGCTCACTTGCCTATCACCAGCAATTGGGTAACAGTAGTTTATTAACTGCAGGATTTAATATAGGATGGGCCAATAAACGCATTGATCAAAGTAAACTAAGTTTTCCTGACCAGTTTGATGGAAAGTTTTTTGATAATGCCTTACCCTCATCAGTTGTGCTTAATACCAATAATGTAAGTTACCTGGATGTGCAGGTGGGTTTAAACTATGCTTACTTTCCTACTGATAATATTTATGTTAACGGGGGGTATTCAATTCATCATGTTAACCGTCCGCAGGAAACTTTTTTTACGGGCTCACCAGACAGTAGCAGAATACCTATGCGGCATATTGGTTTTATAAATGCACTGTTAAAAGTGAATGAGCGGGTGATTATAAACCCCAATATTTATTATACCAACCAGGCGAAGGCCAGTGAGTTTGTACTGGGGTTAAATGCCAATTATAATTTAAGTGGTGAAGGTGGCGAAAAACAATTGCTTGCAGGTATATACTATCGTGCAGGCGATGCTGTGATACCAATGGTAGGGTTTGAAATTAAAAATATACGGTTTACTTTTAGCTATGATGCTACTACCTCTGCGCTACGAAATTTTAATAACCTGCAAGGGGCATCTGAATTTAATATCATGAAAAAAGGGTTTTACAATGAATCTGCAAATGGTGATATGCGCCAGGTATTTTGCCCTCAATTTTGATTAAGTTAAATGCACCTAATAAAAAGGCCCGGTAAATTTCCCGGGCCTTTTTATTTATAATAACATTGCTTATTTTTCATTCTTTACTGATGGTGATTTTAAAGGATTCTCCTTTAATATATTTTTGGTATTTGGCACGGGTTGCTTCACTTTGTTTCTTTCCATTAATTATAAGTGTTTTATTTTTTAATTCTATTGTAAAGCCCTCCTTTTGGTTTATCAACCCCTCTTCCTCCATTTCGATAAACATTGATTTGGTTAATTGTAATTCTTCCTTTGCTTTTAAAATTTCCTTATTTACATTTTTCATGATTTCATCAACATTTAAATGTTGAATTTCTATTTTAGTTTTCTCAATTTCCAGCTTGGCTTTTTCCATTTCTTTTTTAATTTCGTCCATATTGATCTTTTCTATTTCTTTCTTTGCTTCCTGCAGCGATTTTTTTACATCATCATTTATTTTGTTCCATTCAATTTCTTTTAGTGCAGATTTTACACCCTTCTCTATTTTAGAAAAATCTACTTCCTTCATCGCTTTATCAATATCAAGTTTGATTTTATCAAAATCAATTTTTCTGAGCGAGGCTGAAATGTCACTATGCATTTTATCCAGGTTCATTTTAGAAATATCCTTTTGCATTTTTAATATTTCTTTATCCATTTTTAACATCAATTGGTCATAATCCTTCATATTCATTTGGTGATCTTCCACATTGTTTTTATCAGGTATAGTGTCCTGTAATTCGGTGAGTGAATCAATTTTTTCCAATGGGCCGAACGTTGTTTGAAAAGACATAGTTATGCCAGCTATAAATAAGCAGGCAACAACGGCGGTAAGAATTTTTTTGTTTTTAAAAATGAATTGTTTCATGGCTGGAACTTTTGGTGATGAATGTTTACGAATTACTTCGTATCAAATATAGAAATGTGTTTTAACAAATTTTAACCATTTATAATTTTTAACATTTTGTAGCAAACCAATTTTTTAAAACCATTTAATTAAATGATGTTTTTATACGATTTTTACAAAGTGCATTTGGAAAAAGCTAACTTTTAAATTAGCTGTATTTAATTAAAATGTGGGTAAAGTTCCAAATAGGTATAACGTAAAAGTGAGTGACACAACGATGATGACCAGGGCTCCATTGCCCGGACAAAAAGATACAATAGTACATGAGTTAATTATGATAAGCCAGGTTTATTTTAAGAAATGATATTTAATAAGTACTTTAAAACGGGCACTAATAATTGTATATTTTTATGGCGGTTTTAAAGCAAAAAATGAATTTGAATAATGACTTGTAATAATTTGATTTAAAAGAAACAAAATGAAAAAAATAATGCTCGCAGCAATGCTTTTTAGTTTCGCAATAACTATGAATGCACAGGACGGGGAGGGAGAAGAAAAGGTGAGGGGATTTAAAAAAGAAAATTTATTTACGGGTGGTGGCGTAAATGCATCTTTTTTTAATGGTACTACCGCATTGGGTGTGAGCCCTTATTTTGGCTATAGTATTACCAACTGGCTGGATGCTGCGGTGAGTTTAAATTTTAATTATATTTCGCAAAGGGATGTGCAGGTGTATGGAGATAAGGTGAGGCAAACCACCCTTGGCCCGGGTGCTTTTGTAAGAATATTCCCGGTTAATTTTTTATTTGCACAGGCACAGTTTGAACATAATTTCTTAACACAAAAATATGTGCCTGCGGATAACAGTGGGTATAGCCGGGATAAGTTTAAAACAGATGTAAACAGTTTGTTATTAGGAGTTGGCTATGCATCCGGTAGAGAGCGGGGCAGTAAATCTTTTTATTACATGTCTATTTCATTTGATGTGCTTAAGCTAGCCAATTCGCCTTACGTTGATAATTTGCAACGCACTATTCCTATCATTAATGCAGGTTTTAATATTGCCTTGTTCCAAGGCGGCGGCGGACGAAATAATTAAATATGCGTGAATATTTCCTTTGGTTCATTTACTACTGTGAATGCAGTTTCTAAACTGTTGTATAAAAAATTTTCCTCCAACATTTTTTTGATATGCTCCAGCAACATATTGTAGAAACCGTCGGTATTTAAAATGTAGATGGGTTTATCATGAATACTTAACTGGTTCCAGGTAAGCAATTCAAAGAGTTCATCAAGAGTGCCAAATCCTCCGGGTAAAACAATGGCAGCATCACATTTTTCATACATCATGCGTTTTCTGATATGCATGTTTTCTACTACTATCAATTCTGATATTCCTTCGTGTTGCTGCTCCCAACCCAGCAATACTTCTGGTATTATTCCAATTACTTGTCCATTTTTATTCATCACAGCATTGGCAACTGCACCCATTATTCCTTTGTTGCCGCCACCATAAATAAGGGCAATATTTTTTTCTGCCATCAGCTTGCCCAATTCAATGGCATGTGTTACAAATAATGGATTATTACCGCTTTTACTGCCACAAAAAACGGCGATAGACTTTGCCTGCATATAACTTTATTTATTTTTTATTCGCAAAGACACAAAGATTTTTTCTATTTTCAATCTTATTTCTCATTTAACCTCCATTGCATGTCGCCACTCATTTTGTTTTCTTTTGTTATAGGTTATTTTTTAATCCTTTTGTTGGTGGCCTATTTTACCAGCCGTAACTCAAACAATGATTCTTTTTTTATTGGCAACCGCAATAGCAATTGGATGTTGGTAGCGTTTGGAATGATAGGTACTTCGCTAAGTGGGGTAACATTTGTGAGTGTACCCGGTACGGTGGGAGCAGCAGGGTTTCAATATTTCCAGGTAGTGATCGGCTATTTTTTAGGTTACCTGGTTATTGCGTTTATTTTATTGCCACTTTATTATAAGCTTAATTTAACCTCCATCTATCTTTACCTTGAAAAAAGATTTGGCCCGGTATCCTATAAAACCGGTTCAATATTTTTTATTGTTTCAAGGGCATTGGGTGCTACGGCCAGGATGTACCTGGTAGTAAACATCCTGCAAATATTTATTTTAA
The DNA here is from genome assembly GCA_031392305.1 of Ferruginibacter sp. Taxonomy (GTDB): domain Bacteria; phylum Bacteroidota; class Bacteroidia; order Chitinophagales; family Chitinophagaceae; genus Ferruginibacter. Next base: position 7,899 of record JANMVB010000626.1, on the reverse strand, counting down.
ATAAAATGCATATTCCCTTTTGGGTTACTGCGCTGGTTATTTTAGTACTTATACTATTGTACACGTTTGAAGGTGGGGTGAAAACAATTGTATATACTGACACGTTACAAACGAGTTTTATGTTGTTGGGTTTGGTTGTTTGCATCATTACTATCATGGGTAAACTGGATCTTGATTTTTCTTCTTCCCTTACTGCTTTAAAAGAAAACAAACTTTCTACACTTTTTAATACAGATGTAAAAGCTTCGGGATTTTTTCTGAAACAAATATTAGGAGGTGCATTTATTACAATTGCCATGACAGGGCTTGACCAGGAGATGATGCAAAAAAATATTAGTGTACGCACACTGAAGGATTCTCAAAAAAATATATTGACCCTTAGTGCTATACTATTGTTTGTAAACTTTTTGTTTTTATTTATGGGTGGGTTGCTTTATTTATATGCTGCTCAAACCGGCAGTGTGGTAAAGGGTGATGACCTCTTTCCTTCGGTAGCATTGGGAGGAGGGTTATCTGTGGCCATTTCAATCATTTTCATCATTGGTTTAATATCTGCATTGTTCCCCAGTGCGGATGGTGCTTTAACAGCATTAACTTCTTCATTTTGTATTGATATTTTAGGGTTAAAGAAAAAGGAAGGCCTAACGGAAAAGCAAAAAAAAGCAACACGCCTTACAGTGCATTTAACCTTTGCAGTTATCTTCTTTTTATTGGTAATGTTATTTAAATGGATTGACGATAAATCAATCATTGATGTAATTTTAAAAGTTGCTGGTTATACATACGGTCCATTGTTAGGCCTGTTTGCTTTTGGTATTTTAACACATCGAAAAATTAAGGATAAATACGCGTTGGTAGTATGCCTGTTATCACCTTTGTTGGTTTTTGGCCTTGATTTTTTAAATAACCCTGACTGGTTTGTAAACCGGTTTAATTTGTCAGTAGAAACTGCGGGAAAATTAAAAAATTTATCCAATGACCTGTTTAGTGGATTTAAAATTGGCATTGAAATACTCATCATCAACGGGCTGATTACTTTTATAGGGTTGTTTATAATTTCAAGTAAGGATATTAAGCGGGAATTAGTGCAGGAAGCAGATATAACAACCCTGCAAAATACTGTTAAATTATAGCTATGAATTAATTTTGCAGGTAACATGTTGGTTTCTTTACAATCTATGATAAAGAAGTAAAATCAAATTATTTTTTATGGGCGACATTATACATTCCCTGGCTGAAGAATATGCTGAAAAGTTTACTACAGAAGAGGATATGCTATTGAGCAAAATTGCAGACTATACTATAGAATCTCATCCGCATGCACACATGCTAAGCGGACAGGTACAGGGGAGTTTTCTATCGCTGGTAAGTACAATGCTACGGCCATTACAAATTTTGGAAATTGGAACATTTACAGGGTACAGCGCTTTGTGCCTTGCAAAGGGATTGCAGCCTACCGGAAAATTACATACCATTGAATTAAGGGAAGAGGATGCTGCTATTGCAAGGGCCTACTTTGCAGAGTCTTTAGTTGCTGATAAAATTGTGTTGCATGTAGGCGAAGCAAAAGAAATTATCCCTGGCCTAAATGAGGAATGGGACCTGGTGTTTATAGATGCAGATAAAACAGGGTATATTGATTATTACGAATTAATTTTGCCATCTGTAAAACAAAACGGGCTAATAATTGCAGATAATGTTTTATTTCACGGACAGGTACTGGAAGAAAATATTACCGGAAAAAATGCCATTGCAATCCATGCTTTTAACCAACATGTAAAAGCAGATGAAAGAGTAGAGCAAGTGTTATTAACAGTAAGAGATGGATTGTTAATAATAAGAAAATTGTAAAATATGCTAAGTGCTTATATTGTAATTTATATTTTATGCGTTAAGTAATAAATTAAAATTGGTTCAAATATCCATTATTCAAACTTATACAAAGGCATGATAAAAAAAATATTTTCACTGTTGGCCTTTTCAACGCTTTGGTTGCTTGATATGAAAGCTCAATCACTTACTCCTGAGCAATATATCGAGCTTTATAAGGATTTTGCTATTCGTGAAATGAAACGCATGGGCGTACCTGCGGCCATTACCCTGGCACAGGGTTTACTGGAAACGGAAAGTGGCAATAGTGTACTTGTAAAAAAATCAAATAATCATTTTGGGATAAAATGCAAAAGTAATTGGACGGCAGGTGGCGTTAGCCATGATGATGACGCACCGGGAGAATGTTTTCGTACGTATAAAGATGCAGGTGAATCATACAGGGATCATAGCAATTTTTTGCGGGGCAACGACAGGTATGCTTTCCTTTTTAACCTGGCTCCTACAGATTACAAGGGTTGGGCCCATGGTTTAAAAAAAGCCGGATATGCTACCAATCCAAAATACCCCAATATTTTAATAAAGAGCATTGAAAGGTATAATCTGCAACAGTACAATTTACTCGCCGAAGGTGCTGTACCAAAATTTGAATCAGAAAAATACAAAGATGATCCTCCTGTAGTGTTTGACCCCAATGAGCAAATAAAAACGGATGAAGAAGGGGGTGATAAAAATACCGGGGCCCTGGCTAAAAGAAATAATGGGGGAGAAACAGCGGCAAATACAACTACTTCCGGTACTATAAGTTATATCAATGGAAATAAATGTATTTGGGCCGCCGAAGGAACTTCATTGCTGGCAATTGCATCAAGGCACAATATTAATTTAAAAAAGCTATTGGATTTTAATGATATGGATGAAGATGGAATCCTGGAAACGGGTCAGTTGATATTTTTAGAAAGAAAATCTGATAAAGGAAGTAAGCAGTTTTATATAGTAACACAAAAGGAAACATATTATGATGTAGCTCAAAAAAATGGGATACAGTTACAATACATTCTTGAATATAACCAGGTAAATGAAGATGCAGCAATTTATCCCGGCAAAAAAATTTATCTGCAACCGGTAGCTGAAAGTGACCAGGCAAATGCTGTGAAGTACAATGCAGCTAAAGTTAGACTGATGTATGAAGTAAAGCCCAAAGAAGGTTTATATACTATTGCAAAAAAATACAGTGTTACAGTTCAGCAATTAAAAGAGTGGAATAATTTAGTTACTGATGAACTTAAAATTGGCCAGCAACTCATTGTTGGTAAATAGCACGGATTAGGATTTGCACCTATACCAGTTTTTTAGCGAAATCAAAAAATGCTAATAATTAATACACTCACAAACTCTCCCTTTTATGTCAGTTATAACAGTGAATGATAAAAAATTTCAACCTTATATAAGCGCCGCAGATATTAAGGAACGAATTCAATCACTGGCTGCACGGATTAACACAGATTATGCAGGTAAACGTCCTTTGTTTATTGCCATATTAAATGGTTCATTTATGTTTGCGTCTGATTTATTTAAAGAGATCAGTATTGATGCAGAAATATGTTTCATAAAATTGGCTTCGTATAAGGGTACCCGTTCAACCGGAAATGTAATTACCTCTATTGGACTTGATGAACCTTTGAAAGACAGGCACGTGGTGATTATTGAAGACATAGTAGATACCGGAAACACACTACATAAATTTTTACCGCAGTTATATAATCAACAACCCGCCAGTTTAAAGATAGCCGTGTTATTACATAAGCCCGAAGCGATGGAATATCCTATCACCATCGATTACCTTGGTTTTACAGTGCCGAATAAATTCCTGTTAGGGTTTGGGCTCGATTTTGATGGGTTGGGACGTAACCTGGCCGAGATATACAATTTGATTGAAGAGTAAGAACCATCATGGTCATGGGGGTTTGCGTAGTTGTGTCCTTGTTTATTTGAACTAACTTTAACCTGTTGAAAAAGCTGTTTGCCTATATTTTTTCTACTTTATCCTTCCTTACTATTAATGCCCAGTATTATTTACGGGGCGAAATAAAGGATGAGAAAAATCTACCCCTTCAGAATGTAAAAATGCTGATGCATTCTAACCGAATGCTTTATTACTCCGGTACAACTGGTGGTTTTGGAATTACTACCACCACTTTAAAAGATTCCCTCACGTTAACTTTGGATGGTTATGAAATGAAAACCGTTGCTATAAAAGCGGATGTTTTTCAATCCATCACCATGAAGACCTTGTCTTCCAACTCAAGTAAAAACCGGCAGAAACTAATTTCCATTTCCAAAGACCAGACACAATCATATAAATTTAACTGGTTTGTAAGTGATGAGTCTTATTTTTCACTTGTAGAAAATGAGGAAGTAAACGCTGCTAAATTTCCGAATACAGCCTTCTCCTTAAATGTAAATAAAGCTTCTTACAGTAATATCCGTCGTTTTCTACACATGGAAAGTATGGTGCCGCCGGATGCAGTTCGCATTGAGGAATTATTAAATTATTTTAATCTTCATTATAAGGAACCTGAAAATGATGCTGTATTTAGAATTGAATCACAGTTTACAGATTGCCCCTGGAATGAAGAAAATAAATTATTGTTCCTCAATATAAATGCAAGAAAGTTAAACCTCGAAAAGGTGCCACCAAGCAACCTTGTATTTTTGATAGATGTATCGGGTAGTATGGATTTGCCCAATCGCCTTCCACTGGTGAAAGCAGCTTTTCAAATGCTGGTGAAAAATTTGCGGCCAGTAGATACAGTGTCTATTGTAATTTATGGGGGTTCAGTTGCCGTTTGGCTACAACCTACGAGCGGTGGTGAAAAGCAGAAGATTATCCAGTCAATTGAAGAGTTAAGTGCATCCGGCGATACACCCGGCGAATCTGCCATAAGAACTGCTTACAGGTTAGCAAAAAATTCATACATCAAAGGAGGTAATAACCGGGTAATATTGGCAACAGATGGTGATTTTAATGTAGGGGAAACTACCGAAAAGGCATTAGAAGATTTAATAACAAGGGAGCGTCAATCGGGTGTTTACCTTACCTGCCTTGGGGTGGGTATGGGAAATTTTAAAGATTCAAAACTGGAGACGCTGGCTAAAAGAGGCAATGGAAATTATGCCTATCTCGATGATATACGGGAAGCTGAAAAAGTGCTGGTAAAAGAAGTTACCCAAACTTTTTATGCGGTGGCAGACGATGTACTTTTAAATGTTCAATTCAACTCCCAGGTTATAAAACAATACCGCCTTATAGGTTTTGATAATAAAAAAGACGCCATCGCAGATAGTTTGGGAGATTTAGAAGGTGGCGAAATTGGAAGTGGTGTTTGTGTGATGGCAATTTTTGAGGTGGAGCCACAATTAACAGATGGCCAGGGGAATGCCCACATTAAAAAACCTGTTGCGCATGTTTCGCTTAATTATAGCCTCGCCAATAGTAAGTTGCGTAACAAAATAAATTATGCTTGCCCGGATAATTTTACCGTGTTTAATACCATTGATAAAGAATACCGCCTGGCCGCTGCGATAGCAATGTTTGGTATGAAGCTTAGACAATCAAAATACATCCGCACTGCAGACTGGGCCGATATTGAAGTCATTTCTTTAAATGCTTATAACCCCAACGATTACCTCCAAAAGGAATTTATTCAACTTCTTTCCGTAGCTAAAAAGCTATATCCCAAAAAAAAGAAAAGTAAAAGAAATTAGGGTTGTTTTAATTGTGTGAAGTGAAATCTAAAATCCGTGATTTTTGTTGTCCGGACGGAAGTATTTCAATTAAGCTTCAATGGCGTCGCACTCTTGTACATTACATCATTGGGGAACTTTACCCACGTTATAACTAGAGAAAAATCAAAACCTTCTTGTTTGGATACTGTTTTTCATTGTATGATTATGCAGCGAATTTACAGTCACCACATTATCGGAATAGAGTTATAAATTTTTAATTGGGCGATGGTTCAAAATATATTTGGCAGGTAAAGCTCCTCATTGGTATGACGTAAAAGGGAGTGACACAACGATGCTTAATCAGGGCTCACCTGTTGGTCAAAACACAAAACAAAAAAAGCAAAAACAGAAAACAATAAACGGAAGACCGAAAACAAAAAACTCTAAACTACTTTCTCCGGCACCATCCTTCCACCTTCGTGGGCACCTCTTTCGCCTGCCTCGTGGTATTCTGCATCCTGGTTTACATTCCACAGATCGTACAGTTCTTCGCCGGCAATAATATTTTTTGCTGCAAGCATTGCTGTCATCATGCTATGATCCTGGTTGTTGTATTTATGCATGCCATTGCGGCCCATCAGGTACAGGCCTTTGTATTGTTGCAAGCCATCTTTAATGGTTTCAATATGCTCTGCATAAAAATGGTCGTAAACCGGGTATGCTTTTTTTTGCCTTACCACATACCCGTCAGTAATATCCACTGCATTTGCAAGGCCAATCTGTTCAATTTCTTTTTTGCCTAAAGCAATCAGTTCATCATCGCCGGCAGTCCACATGCCATCACCTTCAAAACAAAAATATTCCAATCCGTAGCAAGCCATGGAAGGGTCGGGAACCATATAAGGGCTCCATGATTTAAAGTTTTGCACCCGCCCAACTTTAACTGAAGGATCGTGGATATAAATCCAGTTGTCATCAAATTTATCTTTGTCTTTCAGTATCAATACCACCGTAATAAAATCCCTGTATTTCAGTTGCTGTGCGGATTTCAGCGTAGTGCTATCAACTGCAGGAGAAATAAAGGGCACCAGTTGCGCCATTGCAGTAGAAGATAAAACAAAATCAAAATCATTAAATACTTTACCGCTGTTGGTTTTTACAGACCATATATTTTCATGTTTACTGATGCCGGTTACGCCTTCGTTCATCAATACTTGTACACCCATTGTTTTACACTTTTCGGCACATACTTCCCACATCATTCCGGGGCCGTATTTTGGGTATCGGAAAGTATCAATCAGCGTTTTAATGAGCTTATCCTTATCGCCTGTTTTTTTCGGCTTTATCAAAGCATTTTTTATAGCGCTGCTGAGGGATAAACCTTTAATACGCTGTGCAGCCCAGTCAGCAGAAATCTCTTTACAGGGTATGCCCCACACTTTTTCGGTATAGGTTTTAAAAAATATATTGTACAGCCTTTCTCCAAAATTATTTATCACCCAGTCTTCATAATTTACCGGGTTTTTTACAGGAAAAGCCTTTGCTTTCAAATAGCTCAGTACACACAATGCAGATTCTACTACGCCCAGTTTTGTAAGTGCTTCAGAGGCAACCAACGGATAAGAAAAAAATTGTTTGTTATAATAAATCCTCGAACTCCTGGGCCTGTCAAGTAAATCGTCAGCCAGTATTTCTGTCCAAAAGTCTTCTACCTCTTTACTCTTCGAAAAAAAACGGTGGCCGCCAATATCAAATAAAAAACCTTTATAGCTTTCAGTACGTGAAATACCACCAACATATTTAGGATCAGCTTCAAAAACGATAACATCCTGGCCGGCTTTCGCCAATAAATAAGCAGCAGTTAACCCTGCCGGCCCGGCACCTATAATAGCAATCTTTTTTTGCATAATGGCTGCAAAGATAAACTGTGTATTAATATAAATGGCGGCGAAACTGTTTTGTTAATAGCAATGAAAACCTCATTACATATAGAATTTAAGCGAATTTTAAAGCAGATATCGGATATTTGCACCGTTGGATGCCAGGTAACAATTTTTGGCGAACATCAATTATGACTGAAATATTAATAATTTTTTTGCTGATACTTATAAATGGAATTTTCTCAATGGCCGAAATTGCGCTGGTTTCCTCCCGCAAACCACGGCTCGAAGCGCAGGCTAACAAAGGCGACACAAAGGCTAAAGCAGCACTTAAACTGGCCAATCATCCCGACGTTTTTCTTTCCACAGTACAGGTTGGTATCACACTCATTGGAATTTTAACGGGTATTTTTTCAGGAGAAAATTTAAAACGGCCGGTGATTGATTTTTTTAATCAATA
>JANMVB010000323.1:0-20130 GCA_031392305.1 Ferruginibacter sp. | reverse complement strand
GCTTTGTGAACTGGCTGGGACTCGAACCCAGGACCCATACATTAAAAGTGTATTGCTCTACCAACTGAGCTACCAATTCATTTTATATTTTCCAGAACCCTTCCGATTTATCGGAATGCTCTACCAACTGAGCTACCAATTCTACTAACTTATACTTTTTCAAGTACCCGCCTTTTTCTTGCGGAGTGCAAAAATAGGGCAAAAATATTTAGCCCCAAACTTTTTTCAGAATCTTTTTAATCATAACAACCCAATAATATTAAGATTGTTTATAAACAGCGGATGAACTCACTTATTTTTGCCTATAATTTTTTTTATGAGTGATTTCTTTAAAAATAAAGTTGTTGCCATTACTGGTGGAAGCGAAGGTATAGGCAAGGCTTTGGTTGATGCACTTATACCAATGGGTGCAAAAATTGCTACCTGCGGACGAAACCAGGATAAATTATATAACCTGCAGGTTCAATACTCCAATCACCTGCTGCATACTATTGTGGCAGATGTAAGCCGGTATGATGATTGTAAAAATTTCATTAACTCCACCATTGATACATTTGGTGGCATTGATATACTCATTAATAATGCTGGCATTAGTATGAGGTCTTTAGTGGCAGATGCCGATGTGGAAGTTTTAAGAAAGGTGATGGATATTAATTTCTTTGGGATGGTTTATTGTACAAAACTTGCACTCAATTCTATCATAGAAAGAAAGGGAACAATTGTGGGGATATCATCAGTTGCAGGATACAGGGGCCTGCCAGGTCGAAGCGGTTATTCGGCTTCAAAGTTTGCAGTAAACGGTTGGCTGGAGGCGTTGCGTACAGAATTGCTGGACTCTGGTGTAAATGTAATGTGGGTTTGCCCCGGGTTTACCAAAAGTAATATCCGCAATGTTGCCCTTAACAGTAAGGGGCAATCGCAGGAAACAAGCCCGCTAAACGAACGAAGCCTGATGAGTTCGCAGGAATGTGCTACTCATATCATCCGCTCAATTGAAAAACGTAAAAGAACCAGGATTCTTTCCTTCAACGGCAAACAAACTGTTTTTATGAATAAATTTTTTCCAGCATTAACAGACAGGCTGGTAAAAAATTTCTTTTACAAAAATGGCGAACTGGTTAAATAATTAATAAACTACCTGAATGCCAATAATTACCCTTACTTCTGATATTGGCCAGCACGATTTTCTTGCAGGGGCAGTAAAAGGGCAGATATTACAAGCCGGCAACTTTTTTACAATAGTGGATATTACCCACCAGTTATCTCCTTTTAATTATCCGCAGGCCGCTTATGTTTGCAGAAATGCTATAAAAAATTTTCCGCCGGGTACCTTTCACCTTGTATTGGTAAACCTGTTTGATGAAAGACCCGACCACATGCTGCTGGCGGAACACAACGGGCAATACATTGGCTGCGCCGACAATGGCTTACTCACCATGATACTGGAAGAGCTGCCACAAAAAGTGGTGGCACTTACGCTGGATAAAACGCAGCAAAAAAACACGTTGTATTGCACCACAGTATTTGCCAAAGCTTTTAATGAAATCACCGCCGGAAAAACGCTCGAAGAAATTGGGGATGATTCAGTATCCATCCAGGTAAAAAATTCATTAAGGCCATTGTTGGGTAACAACTGGATGGAAGGGCAAATCATTTTTATTGATAATTTTGAAAATGTAGTGGTAAATATTACCCGGGATGAATTTGAAGAACAACGAAGGGGCAGGAGTTTTCAGATTGTTTTTAAAAGAGACGAAGTAATTGATAAAATAAGTGACAGCTACGCAGATGTAAATGAAGGCGAAAAACTGGCGCTTTTTAATTCTGCTTCGTATTTAGAAATAGCCATTAATAAAGGAAATGCTGCAGGCCTGTTTGGGTTGCAGGGTTTTTCTGAAAAGCAACACCAGGGGCAAAGCCAGTATTTAAACAACCGGCTTTTTTATCAAATGGTAAAGGTATATTTTGATTAAACTGTGCGCTTTTTGCAAGCCAATATAAGGTAGGTAAAGATCCACATAGGTATGACGTACAAGTGAGTGACACAACGATGTTGACCATCGCTTCTTTGTTCGGACAATCTTTTGCCCCTATCCGAAATATTGAAAATGAAATTGAAGATGAGTGTACAAATTATTTTTCCCGGGTTGTGGTAACAGACAGGAACTTCAGTAGCGACGCCATTCAACATCAGTTTTCCATGGCATCTTTGGTTTTAAAATCGAATCTCTTTTATAAAATTTAAACATATTTTCAGGCAATAGTTAATTGACATTTTTAAAAAACATATCACCCGGCCAACCAACGGATAAAGAACTGGTGGCAGCATTTAAAAACACCGGCGACCTTGCCCACCTAAGCCTTTTATACCAACGCTATATGGACCTGGTATTTGGTGTATGCCTCAAATATTTTAAAGATGGCGAACGAAGCAAAGATGCAGTGATGGACATTTTTGAAGAACTGAATATAAAGTTAAAGCTGCACGAGGTGGAAAATTTTAAAGGATGGCTGCATGTGCTGGCACGAAATTATTGCCTCATGCAATTGCGGAGCCCCCGCAATATGAAAACAACCGAATTTAATGTTGATTTTATGCAATGCGGGGAAATAATACATCTGACAAATGAGGCGTTGGAAAAAGAGGAAACTTTTAACACCCTGCAGCATTGCATGGATAAATTACCGGACGATCAAAAACAAAGTATCGAATTATTTTTTGTACAAAAAAAGTGCTACAACGAAATTGCAGAACTAACGGGTTATGAATGGAATAAGGTGAGAAGTTATATTCAAAACGGCAAGCGCAATTTAAAACTTTGTATGGAAGCCTCCATGAATTTGTAAAAGCAAACTGAACAAAAATTATTGAATGAGTGAAGAAAAATCACATATCATTTACACCGCGGTAGATATTCAAAAATATTTTGCCCAACAGCTAAGCACTGCAGAAATGTATGCGCTTGAAAAAGCTGCATTGGATGATCCTTTTCTTGCAGAAGCAATGGAAGGTTATGAAGCCATGGGGGCAAATGACGTTGATCCATATCTTGCTGTTTTAAAAAATAATTTTCAGGAGCAACAAAACGCAAAAGTTGTTCCGCTAAGTACCGTTAAAAAATTCACCATGTGGAAGGTGGCCGCTGCCGTGCTTGTTATTTGTAGCGGTATTGCCATTACTTTTTTATTTACAGGCAACAACGATGGTACAAATAATACCCTTGCAAAAACAGCCGCAGTGCAGGATACTGCAAATACTTTATCACCCCAATTAGCTATTCCTGATTCCAGCACAAAAGTAACACTGGAGATAGCCTCGGCTGAACCTGTAAAAAGCCCGGATAAAAATTTAATTGCACAAACAAAACCAGCACCTGTGATGGATAGTAATTTTGTGTACAGGCCGGGCATACCGGAAATTAAAAATGCAAAAGACATTGCTGGTGGAGGTTATAAAGATGACGAGCAAAAAAACAACAATGATATTTCTTCAGCTAGTAATGCAGCACCTGCTACATTAAATAATACTGAAAAAAATGAGGCACTTGCCAAATCACCGGCTGCTGAAATCATAGTTACCGGGTATGCCACAGCAAGAAAAAAGAATGCCATTACAACCAATGAATTTATTGCACAGGTGGTGGCTCCGGATAATACGCCACTTCCTTTTGCAAATATTAAAGTGACCAATAATAACGAGGCCACGTATGCTGACGTAAAAGGAAATTTCATTTTAAAGTCTCCGGATTCATTGCTGAATATTTCGATAAAATCTGTGGGGTACGTTGCCCGCAATTATATATTAAAAAGCAGCGATAAAAATCAAAAAATTATTCTTGCAGAAGATGAACTTGCCTTAAAAGACAGGACTTTTATTACCGGTAAAGCAAAATCTTCATCACCATATAAAAATGCTGGTCGCAAGCCATTTTTTGTACAACCCGATTCATCCCTGATGGATGTGGAGCCGGAAGACGGCTGGGATGATTATGATACTTATATCAGCAACAATTTATCCCTGCCCACCAATGCACTTCAGCCAAAAGTACATGGCGAAGTGCAGGTATCTTTTGATGTAATGAACAACGGCACTGTTACCAATGTAAAGATTGCTAAATCTCTTTGCAGCGAATGTGATAAAGAAGTATTGAGGCTTATAAAAGAAGGGCCGCAATGGAAAGCAAAAAAAGGCAAAGCAAACACAGGCACCTTGAAAGTAAAATTTTAAATGAATTACATCGCAATTATTTCCTATGCATCTGCACCCGTTTTCACTAAAAATATTCAAAATATAAACATGAAAAAGATTGTTGCCCTATTCACTTTTCTTTCCATATTTATTACACCGGACTTGGCGGCACAGGTAAAAATGCCTTCCTCTTCACCCACCCAAACCATCAAACAAAATTTTGGCCTCGGCGCAATTGAGGTAATTTACTCAAGGCCATCCATAAGGGGCCGCAGGGTTTTCGGCGACCTGGTGCCTTATGGGAAATTGTGGCGCACAGGTGCCAATGAAGCCACCACCTTATCTTTCACAGACCCGGTTGAAATCAATGGCAGAAAGCTTGATTCCGGCACCTACGTTTTATACACCATCCCCGGTGAGGAACTTTGGGAAATAGTAATTAACAAAGGCACTAAAAACTGGGGCTCTGAAGGTTATAAAGAAGCAGAAGATGTACTCCGCTATAAAACCGAACCGGTTAAATTAAAAACAAAAGTTGAAACTTTTACCATACAATTTGGAGATGTAAAAACGGATAGCTGTGAGCTGCATTTGATGTGGGATAAAAAAGCTCTGGTAATACCCATCACCACCAACATTAAAGAAAAAATGCGTACACAGATAAACGCTGCAATGCTTACAGATAAGAAACCCCACTGGCAGGCGGCACAGTTTTATTATGAGTACGACAAAAATTTTACGAAGGCTTTGGAGCATGTTACAAAAGCTATTGAAACCAATCCCAAAGCTTACTGGATGTTTTTATACCGGGCAAAAATTCAGCAGGAAATGGGCGACAATGCAGGTGCAATGCAAAGCTCAAAAACATCGCTGGCACTTTCAAAAGAAGCAAAGAATGAGGACTATATAAAAATGAATGAGAAATTACAAAAGGAGTTGAAATAGTATTTAAGATTTTTGTTGTCCGGGCAAAAGTATTTCAATTAAACATTGTTGCATCGCCCTCTTGTACTGCATACCTATGAGGATCTTTTCCCACACAATAACTAATAACCGGTTGATTATTTTAAAATCAACTTTAATGCAAAGCATCATATCACCTATTTTATAAATTGCATTGTTAGAATCTCCGTTCCTTAGAAATAGTATGTCTCTTACCCAAGTTTTATCCAACGTATTATCCCAAACATTTCACATACCGTTCCTATGGAACGTAAGAACGCTGGATATTTTTCTCTACCCACATATCGTCCCCAAAGAGACGAATTTGCAAATAACCTAACTTAATAAAATTGCCTACGGGAACAGGGATCCTGACGGTAAAATCTAAAACGCAATTAAAGTGACACATAGGTATGCTGCACAAGTGTGCGACGCAACGATGCTGCACATAGCTTCTTAGTTCGGACAAAAAATTTTATAAAAATCATTGCCGGCTTTATTTCAGCAAGCAATGATTTAAAAACTATTTACTGATTAACAACCTCTACCCACTTTCCATTTACGCCTGCGGAAATACTGTTGTCATACATCGCCTCTGTGTAGGTGCCGGGTAAAAAATAACGGCCTAGGTACGATGCATTTAACTGGACAAAATAAGTGAGCGTTTCATTTTCACGGAGGTTGAAATAGGTGTAAACCCTATCATCACGAACATCCTGGTAGGTGGCTGGTGACGATTTAAAAGCGCCCTCACCACCAAGCATACGTGCATTTAATATTTCCCAGCCACTGGGGAAAATCTGCGTTAAGGCCATCTGTGTATAGTAACCACGCTTACCCGGATTTTTTATCATCACCTTCGCTACAAAATCTGATCCCTGCACTAATTTATTAATCGCTAATTCTTTTCCATCCTGCGTTAAATAATTTATGCTCATCATAAGCACAGCAGGGTTGTTGTTTACTTTTAAACTATCACCACTCAATGGCTGCCCTTGCGTAATTAACCGCACATACAATGTATTGCTACCTTTATTGGTAACCACTACATTGCTTCCGCCGTTTTTAAATACCACGGGCATTTGGCGTATGTAAGTGTTGGAATTTATATCGGTCGATTTGCCATCAATACTACTGCCTGCAATAATTTTTGCACCCGAAGGATTTTTACCACAATATTTTGCAATGGCAATTAATGCGTAGGCAGTTGTTTGTGTACTGTACCAGGCATCCTGCGATAATTGGGCTGCAATGGTTGGTAATAATTCGGCAGCCTGTTTGCGTTTACCCATCAGCGTTAAAGTTTCTAACACCATCGCTTCATCACGAAGATCTGAACCATAACTTATGCCTGGCAATGCCCTCTTTTGAAATGAAACCGGCAGGCCACTGATCAGGTCAAGGGCGGTATTATCCTGTTCCATTAATTTGTATGCAGCAGCCAGGCGCCATTTAGATTCCACAGATAAATATTTAAATTCTCGGAGGCGGTTCATTGCACCCAGCTCCGGCGCTTTGGCCAGCGCTAAAGTATATAAGCGATAAGCCTGTGTAAGATCGCCTCCATAAAAATTGGTGGTGGTAGGCACCCAGCTATTTGCTTTATTGCGCTGAAAAATTTTCCATTGCTGCAACATATAATCGCTAACGAGGTAACCATTGTTGAGCGCTTCTATTAAAAAATGCCCGGCATAGGTGCTGCCCCAATCATCACTTTCATTGCCACCGGGCCAATAGCTAAAGCCCCCATCGGGTCGCTGAAAATTTTGCATTTTTGCAATGCCTGCTTTTATATTTTTTTCTACCTGTGACTTTTTGTAATCATCCAGGTCGGTCAACTGGTTTAATACCAATTGTGGAAACACAGCGGAAGTAGTTTGCTCAATACAACCATGCGGATACTGCACTAAATAATTTAAACGCTTTTGCAAATCCATGGGCGGCACACTTGAAATTTCAACAACGGCATTGCTGGTAGCAGCCACACCAATGGGCGTTGCAACAGTTTTCCATTGTTGCCCCGGCGCCAAAGTAATTTGCGAAATACTTGTTACCGCCGGGTTGGGGTTTCTTATATCGAGCTCTACAAAATAATCCGCTTTTTCACTGCCGGATGATGCAAGCAATTTTACTTTCCCAATGCCTACATTTGAATTTACATTTACATCAAAATAAACCATCTGTTCGCCGGTTTGGGTAAAATTTACAACCTGCGTGGGGCTGCTAATAATTTTGAGGTAAGGATTGGATTGCAGCGTTACAGTTACATTCCGCACATTATTTTCCATAGCAAAAACTGTTACCGGTAATTTGATTGTTTCACCAGGGCCCAGCACCCGTGGCATAGTAGCCAGCAACATCAACGGCTTTTTCACGGCAATGGTTTTTTCTGCAATTCCATAACTTCCCTCATGCGCCGCTACTACCATTGCCCTTACCGAACCAATGTATGCAGGCAGAGTAAAAGACTGCGTTTGTGTTTGCCCTTTTTGTAAATGAAATGGGCCGAGGTATTTTACAACCGGTTTAAAACGATTAGCCGTTTTTTGTTTTACGGGCCCGGCATCGCCATCACCGCCAATGGTTAGTATGCGTTCCAGGTCGCCACCCCAGGCACCAATCACATAATCAAACATATCAAAGCTTTTTACACCCAACGCTTCCCTTGCATAAAAAGCGTCGTGAGGATTGGGTGTTTTAAATCTTGTAAGATCGAGCAATCCATCATCTACAATTGCCACACAGTAAGTCATTTCTTTTCCCTGTTGTTCACTCACTGTAAATGAAACTGCCTGTTCGGGCCGGATAGCACTGGGCATGCTGATGACTGGTTTCAGCACCGTATTTTTATCCTCTACAAAAATGGGAATGGAGCCATACATACGGATGGGCAGATCGTTGATTGTTTGGTTATGCGGCTGCAGCAAACTTACGGTGGCATATACATTTGGCGCCATGGTTGCATCCGCTTTAAACTTTACAACAGTTTGGCCAGGCGTTATTTCTTGCCAGAAAGACCGGATTACTTTGCTGCCTGTTTCCAGGCTTACGAGCAACCTTCCACCTTTGCTGCCGGGTACACTAAGCACTACCTCATCTCCTACTCCGTACTTTTCTTTGTTGCTGGTAAAAGTGAGCATTGATGCCGCGGTTTGGTCATCGTTGCCTTCACGGCTTTGCCAGCCGGGTTCATCAATATACAATGTTGATCCGGTAGTGTGGCCGCTCTTTAAATCCTTTACTAAAACCAGGTAACGCCCCCACTCCGCTGTAGAAGTACCGAATTGCCACTGCCCCCTTCCGTTAGTTAGATGTACCGTTTCTTTTTTCAGCAATTTATTATATTCATTCTGCGTAAAGTTGCTGAGGTTATCACCATTGTCATCCCACCACCAGCGCCATTGAATGCGGTAAAACTGTACTTCCACATCAGCGTTTCCACTCAAAAGGTTTCCCAGCTTATCTACATTTACAATTTGTGTTGTGTGCGTTTTTCCGGTGAGCAAAAAGTTGAAAGGCTTTTCACCTTCAGGCAATTTTAATCCCACATAGCTTTGGTACGGACTATAAGGAATACTCATATTATCAATACTGAAAGCTCCGCCGGGTTCAAACACTTTTATTACCAGGTTGGCGTTCAACATACCGGGTGCAGATTCATCAACAGTAAAATCTGTCTTCAATACAGCATTGCCTTGTGCATCTAATGTACCATCATAAATGGTTTTACTTTGGGTAGCATAATTAGCGGCAGGGTTATCAAAATCATAGCCAGCAAATTTTGCAAAGCTGGTAGTTTTTGAACTGAGCGATGCATCAATCTTAGCCTTTAAATTTTTACCAACTGCACCAAATAACCATTTGGCATTGATCGTTCCGGTGGCACTGCTTCCATCTCCCAGCATAGCATCTTTACCAAAGTCCACATTAATTTTCAATCGGTTGGGCATCACTGTTTCCACCTTCAAACGTTTTTCAAAACTGGCACCTCCACATTTTATTTTAGCCAGCCAGTTGCCGGTTGGTGAGGCTGCATCTGTATTTACTTTAAAAACATAAAAACCATCATCTGCATTACTTTGTATCATCTGCCGGTACAACTGGCCCCGTGGTGTAAATAAACTAAACTCCACCGGATGATCTTTCGGCAGTTTATTTTCTTTGTCTTCAATAATACAATTCAGGTACATGGTATCACCGGGCCGCCATACGCCACGTTCACCAAATATGAATCCTTTAATACCATCTTTTACTTCTTCGCCGCTTACATCAAAGCGGCTGAGTGCAAGTGAATTTCCATCGTCCAGTTTTAAATAACCTCTTTCATTTCCTTTTTTAGCCACCAGTAAAAATGGCTTGCGTTTCAAATCAATATGTACAAATCCATCGCTGCCGCTTTTTGCAGTACCTACAATTACCTGCTGGTAATCCAGCACTTCCAGGTCAATACCACTCATGGGTTCAGTAGTTATTATACTACTTACGGCCACCATTAACGAATTACCATTGCCACGCTTGGCCGTGAGGCCAATATTGCTTGCTAATATATTGCGGGTAGCCCAGCGGTCTTTGTTGTAATAAGAGCGGCTATTAGGGTCATCACGCCTGTCCCAGTTATACCCATAAGGATAATAGCTGTCGTACCGGTCCCAGAATGCTACGTCGTCATCTACGCCATTGCCGGTATAATCATTATAACTTTCATCAGTTTCCTCTTCTTCATCTTTATTATCTTTTGCGGTGGTATCTATTGATTGGTACAAAGAATATTCAGGACGAAAACCAATGGTAATATGATAGATGGCGCCTTGCTCAGTTTTTAAAAACTTATCAATATCCAGCGAAAAGCGCTGGCGTTTATGCAGGTCAAGGTTTTTATCAGTATCAAGCCGCAAGGTTTTTTGTACGACGGGTTTTGCTACCCGCCGCAATTCACTGTTGCCGGATAAATTATTTTCCTGCAAAAATTGCGGCACATTGTTTTCAAGGATTTTGATGATGCTGATATCCACCGCTTTCAGGTTTACGGCTTCAAACGGAAGTACCAGCCTGCCGGAATTTGGTAATATATTTCCCTTGCCGTGAATTTTTACGTTGGGCAATTTATTCTCAAAATTTATGTTGGAAGCATAAGCTTTCTGCAACACATCGCCCCAGGTATTTTTAATACCTGAGTTGATATTAACCGTATAATTTCCATCAAGCTTTCCATTGGTAAACAACTTTACTTCGCTGCCATTGATGGTGTAAGAAATATCAGCCTGGTTGCTCATGGTAATGAGGCCGGTAAGATCCTGGCCGTTATCAATCGGATCACTGAATTGTACCGAAGCATATTGCTGGGCCTCATTCATAGCCATTACATTCATCACTTTAAAATCACCCACTGCAGGCACTGTTAATTCTTTTACGCCTTTCACAGGCATGCTCATCTTATTGCCATCCCAATTTAGCTGAAGCTTACCTGCAGCATTATCTCTCCCGATATTTTCTATGGTGTAGCGGTGCGATTTGGCTGCATCATTGTGTTGCCAGTTTATTTTTATTGCCTTACCATTTTGAGTGGCAGTAAGCAATGTTTCTACCTTTGCAGCTACTTCCACATCTGCCGTTTCCAATTCGCCACTCAGCGACATTTTGCTCTTAACACCCGTGCTGCGCAACCCATTATCATACACTTTAAAAGAAGGCTTCACTGTTTTAATATTGAACCGAAGTTTATCAAACCTGTCCGGCACTTTTGTTACTTTGCCCAGGCTAAAATTTACTTCATACACTTTGTCTGCATCCAGCCAGCCATCAGGCTTAAACTCAATGGTACGGGCATTTACCCAAAAAGCTTTACCCTTTACGGCAGGGGAAAAATCAAACAATGATTCTTTCACTTCCTCACCCACGGTATGCGTAGTATTTGCATCCGCAGCCAGTTGAATGCTGATGGGGCTTGCTTTGGAAACAACGCCTGTAGTGTATGCATCAATGTACTGGCTGTATGCAGGATCAACTTCTATCCAGTCAGTTTTTTTATTACATGAAAACAATACAATCATTAAAGTGAGTGCATAAAGGGTACTGCAAAAAGTTACGCTGAACTTTTCAGAGCGGTGAACACGGTCGGGGTCCATATATTTATTTGTATTTTTTTGTTCAGTAAAACCAGGACGGTTTTGCTGTGGTAGATTTATGGATGTAAATGTTATAAGAAATTTTGGATTGTACAATGGCATCAGCAACAATTTTTGTTAAATGTACTATAAACAAAAATTCATCTTCAAATTATCTGGCTACCCGAAAACATTACCGCTTCAACAGCAAATCATCAATTCATCTTATAAAAAATGCAGTTGATTTATATAGGCATTTCATACCTGCGTCACTTATTTTTTCTTTGATAAAAATAAAATTTATCAATTATGACAGCAATAATAGAAAGGGCAACAGCCACAGAAAACAGGCGGCTTTATCCGGGCAGCATTTTCGATATCCGTGTATCCGCAGGCGAAACGAACAATGCCATTTGCATCGCCGATTATATAGCCATCCCCGGTAGTGAGCCACCGCGGCATGTACACTCAGTAGAGGATGAAATATTTATCATCAAAGAAGGTAGTGTTACATTTTTTCGAGGCGATGAAATGATTGAAGCCATTGCAGGCGACATCGTATATCTTCCCGTGCATGTGCCTCACCATTTTAAGATAACATCAAAAAAAGTTAAGGGTACATTGATTGCCACACCGGGAAATATTGAAACTTTTTTCAGGCTTTTATCCGTGCCTTACGAAGGCGATTATATTCCACCGGTAACCCGGCCCACAAATGACGAGGTTGATTATTTTATTTCGTTAACAGAAAGTTTCGGGATGAGGTTTGTATAAATGATGGTTAACATTATTTTTGCCCGAACCAGGAAGCCATGAGCAACATCGTTGTGTCACTCACTTGTACCGCATACCAATGTGGGGCTTGCCCATCGTGCATGCATAGAGCCAGATACCAATTGAAAAAGTTAAGTATTAGTCTTTAAAATTTTCCGGGATGGTGTTAATGTATCTTTCCAAATCGTTTTCCCGGATGCCTGTATCCGCAATGCACAGAATAAACAATTACATTCCCAGCGTCGATTTCATAAACGACCAGATAAGGAAAACTTTTCAGCATAATATCCCGGACAATGAGCTGATCATCTATAAAACCATAATATTGTGGATGCTTGCTTATTTCGTTGAAACGTTCCAGCAGTTCTTCCAAAAAACGGTCGCCTAAACCTGCTTTAAGAGATTCGTAGTATTTATAAGCTTCTGAAGTATCTTCTGCTGCAGAATTAAGTACTATTAACTTATAAGCCATCTATAATTTATTTTGGCGCACATAATTAATTAACTCTTCAACAGTCATCGATTTTTCTTCGCCACTTTTATATTTACTGCGGCGGGTATATAAATTTTCAAGTTCATCAGCAGCGTACTGATAATCTCCAGGTAAACTATCCTGAAGAACGGTATAAATTGCCTGAAGTTTTTTTTCATCAGCAGTATCTATATATTCATGAAGCGTTTCTTTTATTTGTGGATTTATCATACTATACTTTTAGCCAAATTTATTATTATTTAGCGATTAAAACTTAAAATTCAACTCCTTACCCTTCCTTATAAATTAAAGGCTATTCGCAAATTGAAAGCGCTGCCATATATTCAAAAGTACAAGAGGGCGATGCAACGATGCTTATTCAGGGCTCAACTGCCTGGACAAAAAATATAAAAAGTATGGATTTTAGTTTGCGATAAATCAGGAGTTCTGAGATTTAAAGTTTTAATGTTTCTCTTAGTTTTCTATCCGGGTGTTATTTTACCTGTTCATTTATTTCCAGCACCACGCTGGTTCTCCGTGAGTTTACATCAGGGTTAATCCCTACGTTCATCAAAAAATCGCCACTGTATATTTTACTTTCATCAATGGTTGATTTGGTACCGGGAAAAACATTCAGCTCTTTTACCTGGTATTTGTTTGCAGGATCAAGGCCGTTCAATTTTACGGGCCTTTCCGCTGCAGCATTCATTACCTGGTTGGTATGGAGGTAGTTAAATACAATAGCAGTTTTTTTATCTTCACTTACGTAACCAATGGAAGCAACAGGACTTTCATAAGGGCTAACCAAACGGTATTGGTTGCCATGCCATACCACGCCTTTAAAATCATTATAATTTTTAATAGCCTGCTGGCAAAATGCCAAATCTTTTTCGTTTAAATGACCCGCCACAATATCAAATCCTAATTTACCCATACTAGCCACATCTACCCGAAATTTTATGGGTTGCTTACCCCAGTCAGTAACATGGCAGTCGTTGGTAATAGAAGGAAAGAAATAAGAATAATTCCATTGCATAAAAATGCGTTCAATTGGTTCGGTATCATCACTGGGCCAAAACTCTGTAAAATATTTAAGTATTTCATAATCGGCCCTGCCGCCTCCACCAGAACATAGCATCATGGGCACTTTAGGATATTTAGCCCTGATGCGTTGCAATACTTTGTACAATCCATTTACATACTCCACATACAAATGCGATTGGGGTATATTGCTTTTATTAAGGTAGGCTGAATATGCATTGTAAATAACCGCATTGCAATCCCATTTAATAAAAGCCAGTTCCGGATTTTTGGTAAACAGGTTATCTACAATACCATACACAAAATCCTGCACCTGCGGATTAGAGAGATCAAGTACCAACTGGTTACGATAATATTTTTCCGGCCGTTGCGGTTGCCTGAGTACCCAATCAAGGTGCTGCTCGTATAACTCACTTTTGGGGTTCACCATTTCCGGCTCAATCCATATCCCGAATTTTACACCGGCAGCTTTAGCTTCTTTTACCAGGTAGCCAATACCGTGAGGTAGTTTCTTTACATTCTCCTGCCAGTCACCCAGCCCGGCCTCATCATTGTTGCGGGGGTACTTATTACCGAACCATCCATCATCCAGCAGGAACATATCAACGCCTAAATTTTTAGCGTCTTTAAACAAGCCCGATAACTTAGGTTCATCAAAATCAAAATAAGTAGCCTCCCAATTATTCAATAAGGTCAGCCTGTCGCCCTGGCCATCCAATACCCTGTACTTTCTTGCCCAGTTATGCAACTGGCGACTTGCTGTGCCAGTGCCATTACCTGAGAGTGTGTAAATAAAAGACGGTGTTTTAAATGTTTTACCGGCAGCTAAAGTGTATGCTGAGGCATAAGGATTAACTCCTGTTATCAGCCGTAGATTTTTGTAGGAATCAATTTCAAAATCGAGTTTAAAATTACCACTCCATGCCAGGTGGCCAAGCAGCACGGTGCCGCTGTTTTCTTTAGCCGGGCCGCCGAACGACACCATAAAGTTGGGTGTACCCAACAGCATGGCCCTTGTGCCAAGTTTGCTATCGATGGTCCTGATACCCTGCAATAGTTTTTCTTCATTGGGCTGCATCTCCTTCAGGTATTCGCCCTGAAAACTTGTGAGATAAAAATCCTTTTGCGAAAAATACAAATTAGCTGAGGCATATTTCTGCATTACAACCGGCCCTTTTTCGTTGTTGGTTATTTCGCTCCATTGTTCAATCACGTTTTCACGAAACCAGGTTTTATAAAACAGTTTTACCTGTAGCTTGTACAAAGGATCGCTCAAATTTACTTCGGTGATTGTTGCATTTTCATCCACCTTTTTTGTTTGGTGGCTTATATATTTTAAATCCAACGACTGGTTGCCATCTGCATGGGTAAGTTGAATGGCTGGTTCAGAAAGATTCCAGGTGCCTGCAGGTGTATAAGCATTATGATAGATACCAGCATTGCCCAATGCATAATTATAAGTGCCTGCTATTGTTTTATATTCTGCAGGTTCCTTTAATTTATTTCCACAGTAAACCATGCCCAGGTAATTGTCTTTATCTGCCTGTAAAACCACAGCGAAATCAGCGGTTTCGATAGAAATAACTGTTTGGGAAAAACTTTGTGCAGCATACAAGCATGCAACGAAAAACAGAAGAAGAAAAAATTTATATTTCATATAGCGATCTTTAAAGTGAATGTATATTAATTAAATTATCCGTGACAAATTATTTGGCTGCTACATCATCAGCCAAATTTAATTCACAGTTTATTTCCACGTCATCAATGGATGCTCCGATACTTTTATAAAAACCAATGGCATTTTTGTTCCAGCCGGAAACCTGCCAGCGAAGTTTTTTACATTGTTCCCTTTTAGCTAAATCAATCACCGTATTTAATAGTTGTGAACCAACGTTTTGTTTACGATAGGATGCTCTTACATACAAATCATCCAGGTATAACCCTTTTCCGCTCCAGGAGTAAAAAGTAAAATAACATGTGGCAAATCCTATGATTTCATTGTTGGCTGATTCAGCAACAAAGCATTTGAAAAATTCCTGTTCGGCTTCCATTTGCTGCAAGGTGATGGAAACTTTGTGTGGTGTTTTTTGAAAGAGGGCGAACTCTTTTATTAAGTTTAAAACAGCCGGGAAATCTTTTTGATTTGCAATTCGTATGGTTGTATTCATGTCGGTAATTTATTGCAGTTTTAATATTATTTTTTACAGGGGTTAATAAAAGTTCCTTCGTGCACAAGTGTACAAGAGTGCCCCAATAAGTTGGACTGATGTTTCGCTCATTACAACTATGGAAAACCTTTCTAATGCAATTCAGTGATTTGAAGACTTCATTTTCTTTTTTTTCTTGATAAAAAAAAGAAACAAAAAAAATCAAGGCTGCATAAAAAAGGGCTAAAAATTTGAATGCTTGTCTAAAATGAAATTAGTCACAGCTTTAGAATATACCCAAACATATGTGCGACTTACAGGCTAATAATAAAGCCAGGCATTTGTAACATCAATTTCATTTCTTAACGACAAGCATTCAAATTTTCTTAACGCCTTTTTTATGAGGCCGTTCCTGAGATATCCGATCTAAATACAGTTTACTATTTCAATATATGCAACGTGAGCAAAGCTCCCCAAAGATATACTGTACAAGAGTGCGACGCCCATGAAGCTTAACCAGGGATATTGGCCCGGAAACAAAAATTTTTGACTTGTTTTTGCCAGTTCATAATTTGCATTTTCCCCTTATCTTTGCCGCCTAAATTATAAAACCTTGGCTACAAAGTTTTCAAAAGAAACCTACCTGTACTGGTACGAATTAATGCTTTTATTACGCCGCTTTGAGGAAAAAACCGGCCAGCTTTATGGAATGCAAAAAATTCGTGGTTTCTGCCATTTGTATATTGGGCAGGAAGCCGTTGCAGCAGGTTGTATGACAGCAACCAATCCTGAAGATAAATTTATAACCGCTTACCGTGATCATGCCCTGGCAATTGCCAAGGGCGTTTCGCCTAAAAGCTGCATGGCCGAATTGTATGGAAAAGCTACCGGCTGTAGTAAAGGAAAAGGTGGCAGTATGCACTTTTTTGGTGTGGATGTTGGCTTTTTTGGAGGTCATGGTATTGTGGGTGCACAGATAGGGACCGGTGCAGGCCTGGCTTTTGCAGAAAGATATAAGGGTACTAATAATGTGGCACTTTGTTTTTTTGGCGATGGTGCTGCCCGGCAGGGTATGCTGCATGAAACTTTTAACATGGCGATGCTGTGGAAATTACCGGTGGTATTTATTTGCGAAAACAATAATTACGCAATGGGCACTTCGGTAGCACGTACCAGTAATGTAATGGATTTATATAAACTGGCTGATGCTTATGATATGCCGGGTGATACAGTGGATGGCATGAGCCCCGAAGAAGTACACAATGCAATATTGCGTGCCGTAAACAGGGCAAGGGAAAAAGGCGGCCCAACTTTGCTGGAGGTAAAAACTTACCGTTACAAAGGCCATAGCATGAGCGATCCGCAGAAATACCGCACCAAAGATGAAGTGGAAGAATATAAAGAAAGGGATCCGATTGATCATGTATTGAAAGTTTTGAAAGATGAGCACAAAGTAAGTGATGCAGATATTGAAGTGATTAACGACAGGGTAAAAGCACAGGTAGAGGAAAGTGTACAATTTGCAGAAGAAAGCCCCTGGCCCAATGATGATGAATTATTAAAAGATGTATATACACAAAAGGATTATCCTTTTATAATGGATTAACCTTTTAGCATTTTTAAAAATAAAATCAAGTAAATTTTAATTAAACAATAGCCGCCGGATTTTAAATTAATATCCTTTTAAAGGGCGGGCAAAAAAACAACAATGGCAGAGAAGCAAGTTATAGCACCAGCACCAGTGGTGGAAAGAAATGAGATAGTTGAAAAGGCCAAAGGTTTTTGGGCAAAATTCAGTAAGCCGATAATTTATGCAGGCGGTGCATTGATTTTATTGGGTGGCGGTTGGCTACTGTATAAATATATGATAGTGGCACCAAAGGAAGTAAAATCGGTAGATGTTATTTTCCCAGCAGAACAGCTATTTGATAAAATGACCCAAACAGGTTTTAATAAAGACTCTGTAAACCTGGTACTGAATGGTGGTGGCCCGGTTACTACCGGTGTATTAAAAATTGCCAGCACTTACAGCGGAACTGCTGCTGGTAACCGTGCAAATTTTATGGCGGGTGCATGCTATTTACACAGCAAAGATTTTAATAAAGCTGTAAAATATTTAAAAGAATTTTCTACTGATGCCACGCAGGTACAAACTGCAGCTTACAATATGTTGGGAGATGCCTACTCCGAGTTGAAGAAAAATGACGAAGCACTCGACTACTATAAAAAGGCGGCGGCTGTAAATGTAAAGGATGAATTTATGACGACCGAATCTTTGTTTAAAGCAGCCATGTTTGCAGAATCTATCGGTAAAACTAAGGAAGCAATTGAGCTGTATCAAAGATTGAAAGATGATTTTCCTAAAAATAACCACGCTGCTGATATTGATAAATATCTTGCTAAGCTGGGTGTTTTAAAATAAAATTGTCAGCCTTGTATGGGTTCTATTTTTTTTATCGGTAATTAAAATTTAATTATGTCCCTCAGCTCCTCCAACTTATATAATACAACAGGCATCCAACTACCAAAGGATGCCTGTGTTGTAATTGTGCGTACTGAGTGGAATACCCTATCAATTGACAAACTTGAAGACGGTTGTAAAAAAGTATTGGATGAGCATGGCGTGTGTTATAAAATTATCACTGTACCCGGTGCATTTGAAATAGCTTTTCTTATAAAAAATTACTGGGAAGCTTATAAATACAAAGATGATAAGCCACAGGCTTTTATTGCACTCGGCTGTGTCATCAAAGGCGACACCCCACATTTCGATTATGTGTGTAAAGCCGTTACAGAGGGCGTGGTACAATTGAACCTGCTGTTGCCTGTGCCTACAATTTTTGGCGTGCTTACAGTAAACAACCAGCAACAGGTTGATGAGCGTACCGGTGGCATACACGGGCACAAAGGAGAAGAAGCGGCCATTGCTGCGTTAAAGATGATTACATTGAAGCATTCATTTAATACATTTAACAAAGCCCCGGAAAAACTGATGCATCCTTAAAAAAGTATCCGCTGTTATTCATTTTCTATTTTAAATGATTGATTTAAGTAATTATTTGTTGACTAACATTGGTCCAATGTGGATCGACATTGGCGACGCTCCGTTCAACATTAGGTTTCATGGCAACTTTGGCTTTTAGCATACAATATTCTGAAAATGATCAATCATTTTTTGTATAGTAAAGAAGAGATATTAACCATTACAATTTCACCAACACAATAACTCCATTTTCAACTTTTTAAAGTTTATTCTACTTCGGAGAAAAAAGTATGAAGGTTCAATTATTTATACCATGTTTTGTTGACCAGTTGTATCCGCAAACAGCGTTTAACATGGTGAAAGTATTGGAGAAAGCATGTTGTGAGGTGCAGTATAATACCAACCAAACCTGCTGCGGACAGCCTGCATTTAATGCCGGCTTTTGGGATGAAGCAAAAGCAGTATGTACCAAATTCATCAACGATTTTGACAATGCAGATTACATTGTAGCACCAAGCGCAAGTTGTGTTGGGTTTGTAAAAAATTATTACGGCAGGTTGTTTGAAAACTCATCATCACATAACAAAGTAAAAGACCTCGGAAAAAGGATCTACGAGTTTTCAGCATTTTTAACCGATGTTTTAAAGATTGAAAATTTTGGTGCTGTGCTAAATGGTAAAGCCACCTACCATGATAGCTGTGCAGCATTGCGGGAATGTAAAATTAAAGAAGCTCCCCGCAAATTATTGAGCCAGGTAAGTGGTTTGGAATTGGTTGAAATGAATGATGTGGAAACCTGCTGTGGTTTTGGCGGTAGTTTCGCTGTAAAATTTGATGCCATTTCTATTGGCATGGCCGATCAAAAAGTTACCAATGCAGCGGCCACAGGCGCTGAATATATTATTTCTACTGACCTTAGTTGCCTCATGCACATTGATGGATATATAAAAGGGAAAAACCTTCAGTTAAAAACGATGCATATTGCAGATGTACTTGCAAGCGGGTGGGAGTGAGGTGACCTAATTTGTAACCAATACCAACTTTACCAAACTGTAAATACTATACACAGCCAACCCAACAGAAACAGGATTTACCACACGCTGTTTATAATAACTTTTATCAGAAAGAAATTTACCTGCAATTAAAAACATTAAAGCCAGGATAGTTATTTCACCCAGCATTAGCCCGGCAGCATACGAGAAGAAGGAAAAAACGGGTGAGCCTGTTGCCACACCTGTATTTACAAGTGTATTACCCAATGCAGCGCCATGAACCAGGCCGAAAATAAGCAGGAACAAATACCTGGTATTTTCAATTTTTAGTTTCCTGGCAAAAATATTTTCGAGCGCTATAAAAAATACTGATAATAATACCAGGCTATCTAAAATATAGGCATTGGTTGCTATGCTACCAATAACTGTAAGCCATCCGGTAAGTAAAAAACCAGCGGTAAATGACGCAGCTTGTTTTACTACCTC
>JANMVB010000503.1:0-2410 GCA_031392305.1 Ferruginibacter sp. | reverse complement strand
TGAAGGGTCTTTTAAAAAATCTTTGTACAGGTTGTCGATATAGGCGGGATGAGCGTTGGTGATATACTGGAAATCCTTCATTGTAAATAAAAAATAGTGAAAAGTTGGCTTGCAATATTATGGTGCAAATATCGGTGATTTTGTTTTGGTTAAAAAGGTTGTTATCAATAAATATCCTGCCTGTGGCATCAATTTTTAGTGTATCTGGCACAATCCAAAACCAAGGGAAGACCTTTGAAAGTATAGTAAATGGAAAAAATATACCTGTGTTGATTGATACAAACTATAGCTTAAAATAAGGTATCGCTTCATTTTTAAGGGAAATTTTAAAAATTCCTTTGATTACAAGTTCTGTTTCTAAATTCAAACCCCTATCTTTGCAGCCCAAAAATAAAAGATTAAATGGCAAACCATTCAGCAACTAAGAAAGACGTGCGTCAGAGCAGCAAGCGTAACGATCGTAACCGTTATTATGGTAAAACTACCCGTAATGCGATCCGTGATATCAGGGCTATTGAAGATAAATCGGGTGCTGCGGAAAAGCAACCTGTTGTTGCATCTATGATTGATAAATTAGCTAAACGTGGTACTATACACAAAAACAAGGCTGCTAATTTAAAGAGCAAACTGGCTAAAAGGATTAACGCATTAAGTAAGTAATTACTGATCTATAAAATTGTTAACCTGTCAAAAAAATATAATTTTTTTGACAGGTTTTTTTATTGCTAAAAATTAGGGTTTTCAGATTCCCGTTTTCTCTTTTCATTTTTTGTATTTCGTTCTCGTTTTCTGTTTTCTGGAAAGAATATCAACATTGCTTTTGGAGATTTTTATATAATGTGGGTAAAGCTCCACATAGGTATGACGCACAAGAGAGTGACACAACGATGTTGCTTATAGCTTCACTGCCTGAGCAACAAAAAATGGCTGTATAAAAAAGTAATTTGAGGGTAACATAAACGGATGATTGGAATTCAGCAAAGTACAGTACATTCGCTTGCCACAAAAAAAAATTACTACATGACTAAACTGCTACTTTACTTATTCCCTTACTTTTTTATTATAAATTTTTCGTTACACGCCCAGGTTAGTATTAACAATACAAGCACACCTTATAATGAAAATTTTAATTCCCTTGCTATAACGGGCCCGGCTTCCAGCCTGCCTGCCGGTTGGGTTTTTCTTGAAACCGGAACTGGTGCAAACACAACTTACGGAGCTGATGATGGTACTACCAACTCAGGCAATACTTATAGTTATGGCGTATCTGCCAATATAGAAAGGGGGTTTGGAACAATACAATCCGGCACAGTGACTTCGACGATTGGCGTTCAGTTTATTAATAATAGCGGGAGTGTTATTACTTCACTCAGCATTTCATACACCGGTGAACAGTGGCGCCTTGGTACAGCCGGAAGGCCCGACAGGATTGATTTTCAATATAGCACTGATGCTACTTCACTTACAGGTACCGGTACATGGGCAGATCAGGATAACCTTGATTTTACCGCTCCGGTAACCACAGGTGCACCTGGTGCACTTGTTGGCAATACTGCCCCTAATAGAACTTTAATAACTTTTAATATCACCGGGTTAAGTATTGCAAATGGAGCTGCTTTCTGGATACGATGGAGCGATTTCGCAGCAACCGGCGCAGATGATGGCCTGGCTGTTGATGACCTTACCATTAATTTTAACGGAGCAGTTGTACCGCCTTGTGCTGAACCTATAAACCCACCAACTTCGCTAACGCTTACGCCTACAGCAACTACTATTGCCGGATCTTTTACAGCAGCATCTCCGGCTGTGGATGAATATCTTATTGTACGCAGCACCAATAATGTATTAAGTGCTTCGCCTGCAGACGGGGTTGTTTACATTGCCGGGCAATCAATTGGGGGTGGCATTGTTGTATCAGGAGGAACTGCAACAACCTTTACTGACAATGGCCTTAGTGCTAATACCACCTATTACTATTTCGTTTTTGCCCTCAATTCAGATGCTTGTACCGGGGGCCCTAATTATTTAACTACTTCATTAAACGGAAGCGGCCTAACGTTACCGTTAGCTCCTTGTCTAACACCGGCATTGGCCCCTACCGACATATCCCTTACACCTTCAAATAATAGTATCTCGGGAAGTTTTACTGTAGCCGCAGGAGCAAACAGGTATTTGGTAGTAAGAAGTAATTCATCCACATTAACTGCCACACCTGCAAATGGTGTTACTTATACTACCAACCAAATAATTGGAAATGGTACGGTGGTTACTTATAGCAACGCTGCAACATTTACAGCAACATCTTTGTCAGTTGGCACGTTGTATTATTTCTTTGTGTTTTCGGCTAATGGTGACTGTAATGGAGAGCCATTTTACAACACAGCATCATTAAATGGATCGTCCACCACTA
>JANMVB010000433.1:0-2694 GCA_031392305.1 Ferruginibacter sp. | reverse complement strand
CTGCTGTTTCCAACACGGCATTGATAGTGTTGCTACCAATGCAGTTAACTGCCGGCAATGCAAATTGATTGTCTTTTGCATCATTGTATAATGCTTCTAATTCAGCGCCGTGTAGTACCCCGGCTGTGTATTTACTCATATTTGGTTGTTTTTTACAAAATTAGGTGAATTTCACTTTTATAAAACAGGTTATTTGAATTGTACCACAATGAGCCCGGGATATAAATCATCATACACTTTTATGCCCGCCTTTGCATAAGCAGACTGCATAAACATCTCTTTTTCGTTGGGCCGTTTATAGAAGTACAGGTAATAATTGATATTGTATTTTTTGGCGTAGGTCATCATTTCTTCAAATGTATAGTCTAATTCGTACGGGCCAAATAATTTGCTGTTGGTGAGGTAAGATAAAATTACTGTTTTGCCAAACGGGGGAAATGAATTGTATTGCAGAAAAAGATTTCCGCTGATGTTATTTTGCCTGAAAGCTTTAGCCATCTCAAATACATCCTTATTATTATAGCGCAGGTCCTGCATTTCATTAACTGGCTGCAGCAAAAAAGTTGCTGAAAAGAAAAGAGCAACAGCAGTAAATATTCTTTTACCAAAATACCCCTGCTCATACAAATAACTTAATAACACAGCCATCATCAATAAAATAGTAATGGGTAGCAGCCATATATACCTCCACTCTATATAAATTAAAATGTAGCCCGCAGGGTAAAGCAATGTGGTAATCATTATCAGCCAGTCGTTTGCCCCGGTATCTTTTTTTCGGCGGTAGAGGTAAATGATAAAACAACATAAGGTCATAAATGAGCAAATGCTGAGGGTATTGAGCATGCCCGAAAATTTAATCACATTGCTGATAGCTAGTTTTATTTGCTGCAAAAAATATTTACGGGAAGTAAACGGGCCAATAAATTTTTCCTGGGCATAAGTCGGTTCATCCCAGTGCGAAGTTGCATCTGCAAATGGAGGTGGCACCACCATTTTACGGTTATCGCTAATGCCCGGGGATAAAAACCAGCTTGTATTTAATTTGCCTGCATTGTTTATACGGAAAGAGCCATACTTATGGGTAAGTACCGCCAGGTAGGGTCCGGTAATAATAAAGAAAGTAATAAAAGCCACTGCTGTTTTAAGAAAAAAAGTCTTTTTATTATTTACGGTGTTGCTTCGCTTTAACAACACCAATATCATCAATGGAAAATGCACCAGGAAAAATGGAAAACTATATGCCTTGGCAAAATAACAAAGTGCGCCCAGCAGCCCGGCTAGTGCAATTTTATAGTTGGAATGTATAAAGTTTTTACTAAAAGTTAAATTCAGGTAAATTAGTACTAACCACACTTGCAGCAGATCTGCACACAATTCATAAAAGGCATAAGAGAGTAATAAAATGGCAAAAATAAATGGCAATATTTTTTTAAGTATTTGATGGATATTAAATTTATCAATCAACGAACAGCAGGTAAAAAGGGAAAGCAAGCCTATCATGCCGTTGATATATTTAGCTGTTACCGCAGGTTCAAGGCCTGCCTTAATAAAAGGAACCAATATCCACGCAATTAGTGGGCTCCAGTAACCATTTACTGCATGATAATATTCACCTTTTGCATAGCGCTCTGCCACATGAATATAAGAGATGGCATCTATATCCAGCACATACTGATACCAGGGATACAATAAAAAAAACAACCCTACGTAAAGTAGCGCAGCAAATAATTGGTAAAGCCTGTTCATGCCGAAAAGATAGTAAAATTGTTGAAGCAAATTTTAGTTGTAATTACCCAAATTTTTAATTGCAGATAATAGCTGGTTAAAATACGCAGGGGCAAGTAGTAGCCTGCTGCCGTACCAGCTAAACATTTCTCCATCAACTAAAATAATTTTTGTGTTCGGTAAGTGTACCTGTAGTTCATCAAGATGCACCTGTTTAAAGGGATAAGGTTCTGAAGAAAGAAACAACACTTCGCATTTTAAAGTTTGCAAATCATTGATGGTGATTTGGAAGTAGCGATTTGTATGTGAAAATATATTTTGCAAACCACAGCAACGCAGCATATCATGTATAAAAGTATCTCCTCCTGCCACCATCCAGGGATCTTTCCAAATAAGATAAGCTGTTTGTAATGGCTTTTTTTGCTTTTGAATTTTTGAAAACCCGTTCGTTATTTCCACAATAAGTTCTTCAACTTTATCCTGCCTCTTGGTAAACTCACCAATATCATTTATCATTTGTAATGCACCGGCAAAATCATTCACATCCGTTACCCATACAGGAAATTCTCCTGCCAGTTCTTCCACCTGTTCTTTTACATTTTCTTCTTTATTAGCAATGATGAAATCAGGTTGCAGCGATTTTATTTTGGAAATATTCAAATTTTTAGTGCCACCGATTTTTTCTTTCTGCATTTGCCACTCAAAAGGGTGAACACAAAATTTAGTGATACCTACAGTTTCATTTTG
Organism: Ferruginibacter sp.; assembly: GCA_031392305.1. Taxonomy (GTDB): domain Bacteria; phylum Bacteroidota; class Bacteroidia; order Chitinophagales; family Chitinophagaceae; genus Ferruginibacter. The sequence goes on along the minus strand of JANMVB010000433.1, from coordinate 222 downwards.
TAAACCCAAAAAAGCCAGTAATTCTGTTTGTGAAGGAACGAGTGAAATAATCCGGCGGGGTGCAATTTTTAAATCTGTACTTGAATTTAATATCATGGTATAAAAATAGCCATCAGCAACATGGTGCCAAAAAAAATACTTCCACATTTAAATGACTATGTCAAAAAAATGCAGAAGTAAATGTTGTAAAATCACCTACGTGATTTTTGGGGATCAAATTTG
>JANMVB010000402.1:0-3888 GCA_031392305.1 Ferruginibacter sp. | reverse complement strand
GAGTGACACAACGATGATGCCCATTGCTTCTTCTGCCCGGGCAACATAAAAAAGGAATGCTATAATCTTTAAATTCGGGCTTTTTTTTTGTTGTAATCATTCATACCTTTGCAAAGTTTTAAAAAATCAATTAAACAATTTCAATTATGAGTACAGTAAAAGTTGCCATCAACGGATTCGGACGCATCGGCCGTTTGGTGTTTCGCCAGATTTATAATATGCAGGGTATTGATGTGGTAGCGATAAATGATTTAACCAGCCCCGCAGTATTAGCACACTTATTAAAATACGACAGCGCACAGGGCCGGTTTGATCAACAGGTAACTTCTACAGAAAATGCGATTATTGTTGATGGGCAGGAAATTAAGATATATGCACAAAAAGATCCTGCACAAATCCCCTGGGGAACGCATGAAGTGGATGTGGTAATTGAAAGCACAGGATTTTTTACAGATAAAGCTAAAGCTGAAGCCCATATTACTGCCGGCGCAAAAAGAGTAGTGATCTCTGCACCTGCAACCGGCGATTTAAAAACTGTTGTATTTAACGTGAACCATAATATTTTGGATGGCAGCGAAACAATTATTAGTTGTGCAAGTTGCACTACCAATTGCCTGGCGCCAATGGCAAAAGTATTGAACGATCAGTTTGGTATTGCCACAGCAATTATGACGACCATTCATGCCTACACCAATGACCAAAACACACTAGATGCACCACATGCAAAAGGTGATTTGCGCAGGGCGAGAGCTGCTGCCGCCAACATTGTTCCTAACAGTACCGGGGCAGCGAAAGCAATTGGCGTAGTATTGCCTGAATTGAAAGGAAAGCTGGATGGCAGTGCACAAAGGGTTCCTGTAATTACTGGTTCATTAACTGAGCTTACAAGCATTTTGAATAAAACAGTAACCGTTGAAGAAGTAAACGATGCAATGAAAGCAGCCAGCAATGAAAGCTTTGGTTATACAACCGATGAAATTGTAAGTTCAGATGTAATAGGTTCTACTTTTGGCTCTTTGTTTGATGCAACTCAAACCAAAGTATTAACAGCAGGTGACAAACAATTGGTAAAAACAGTAAGCTGGTACGATAATGAAATGAGTTATGTATCGCAACTGGTGCGTACTGTAAATTATTTTGCAGGATTGATCAACAAATAATTTTTTGTTGTCCGGCAGAAGACGCATTGGTCATCATTGTTGTGTCACTCACTTGTACGTTATACCAATGTGGAACGTGTTGAACCTGTGATATTTTACAGTTTTGTGTTGAAATTTTTAGTTCTTATTCAACAATATTTTTTTCAAGGCTTTCAAATTATTTGAGAGCCTTGTTTTATTTTATCATTTTTAAAACATATTTCCAATTCCAGAATTAGTTACTGGCCAGGAAATCAATTTTTTGCATGAGCACATTTTCCAACTTCAACTTTAATGGCTTAAAAGCATTGGTACGGGTTGACTTCAACGTACCGCTGGATGCTGAATTCAACATCACTGATGATAACAGGATGACAGCCACCATCCCTACCATCAAAAAAATCCTATCAGATGGTGGCAGTGTGATTTTAATGAGTCATTTCGGACGGCCCAAAGATGGCCCGAATAACAAATATTCATTGAAACACCTCGTAAAACATCTGAACGAATTGTTGAACACGGATAACGGCATTGCTACTGATAATGGTGGCACTAATGTACTTTTTGCAGATGATTGTATTGGAACTCAAGCGCAGGATATGGCGAAAGCGTTGAAGCAGGGAGAAGTATTATTATTAGAAAACCTTCGTTTTTATAAAGAAGAAGAAAAGGGTGACGAAGCCTTTGCAGAAAAATTAAGTAAGCTGGGAGATGTGTATGTAAATGATGCGTTTGGTACAGCCCACAGGGCCCATGCTTCTACCGCTATTATTGCAAGGTATTTTGACCTTGGGAAAAAAATGTTTGGGTTATTGATGGAATCCGAAGTAACGAGTGCTGAAAAAGTTTTGCATGAATCACAGAAACCTTTCACTGCAATAATAGGAGGAGCAAAAGTTTCGGATAAAATCCTAATTATTGAAATGCTGCTGGAAAAAGCTACTGACATTATTATTGGGGGCGGAATGGCTTATACATTTATGAAAGCAAGGGGAGGCAAAATAGGGAATTCTTTGTGTGAAGATGACCGCCTCGAAACTGCAGTTGACCTTATAAAAAAAGCAGAAGCAAAAGGTGTGAGTATTCATTTACCTGAAGATTCATTGGTTGCTGATAAATTTGATGCAAATGCAAATACGGAAATAAAACCAAGCGATGCAATAGAAGATGGATGGATGGGCCTTGATATTGGTCCTAAAGCGCAGGGGATTTTTGCAGAAGTTATCAGGAAATCAAAAACAATTCTTTGGAATGGCCCAATGGGTGTTTTTGAAATGGCTAAATTTCAGGGAGGTACCAAAGCTATAGCAGATGCAGTGGCAGAAGCAACAGGCAACGGCGCATTTAGTTTGGTAGGTGGCGGCGATAGTGTTGCTGCGGTAAACCAGTTTGGATATGTCGATAAAGTAAGTTAAGTAAGCACTGGCGGCGGTGCCATGCTGGAATATTTTGAAGGAAAAGTTTTACCAGGTATAGCTGCAATAATGAACGACCAGAGCGAATCATAATCAATAGGTAATTACCGCTCATAATATCAAATTATCAATTGAACAATTATCAGTTTTATTACATTATTTTTAACCCCTTAACATAAAAAATTAAAAAATGAAACGTACAGGATTATTAATAGTATTAGCCATCGTAGTAATCGTTGGCTTTTTAGGTTGTAACGGATACAACGGATTAGTAAAGCAGGAAGAAAGTGTAAAAAAAGCCTGGAACAATGTTCAGACGGAATATCAAAACAGGTCTGATTTAGTTGGTAACCTTGTTGCAACCGTAAAAGGTGCAGCTAATTTTGAGCAAAAAACATTGACTGATGTTGTAGAAGCCCGTGCAAAAGCTACCAGTGTAAATGTGAATGCAGAGAATTTAACCCCGGAAAAATTAGCTGAATTCCAGGCTGCACAAGGCCAGTTAAGTAGTTCATTAAGCCGCTTGCTTGTTTCGGTAGAAGCATATCCAACATTAAGGGCTACGGAAAATTTTACCAGGTTGCAGGGGCAATTGGAAGGTATTGAAAACGGCATAAAAAATTCACGCAAGGTTTTTAATGATGAAGTAAATGTGTACAATACCAAGGTGCGTTCGTTCCCAATGAATATACTTGGTGGCATATTTGGTTTCCGCCAGAAAGAAGGTTTTAAAGCCGATGCCGGTGCAGAAAAGAAAGTTGATGTGAATTTTGATGACATGAAAAAGTAAGGTTAACCCTTGCAACTATTTTAAATGAATAAGAAACGTTATTCAGGATATATAATCGCTGGTATATTGGTTGTGATTGGCATTTGGCTTATCGCAACCTTCAATGGTCTTGTTAAAAAGGAAGAAAAGGTAAAACTTCAGTGGAATGAGGTACAAAATGCCTATCAGCGGCGTATCGATCTTATTCCCAATCTTGTAAATACCGTAAGAGGCCAGGCAGATTTTGAGAAGGGCACACTGGTAGAGGTTACAGAAGCAAGATCTAAAGCTACCGCAGTAAATGTTGCTGGTAGTGAACTTTCATCAGATAAATTTAACCAGCAAAGCGCTGCACAAAATGAACTTGCAGCGGCTGCTAACAGGCTGGTAGTTGCCATTGAAAAGTATCCACAGTTAAAGGGTACCGAAGCTTTTGGAGGGTTACAAATTCAACTGGAAGGCACCGAACGCAGAATTAAATTTGCACGTAAAGATTTTAATGCTGCAATTGCTGACTACAATAGTTCTGTAAAGAGTTTTCCAACAAAAATAGCTGCCGGCCTTT
>JANMVB010000378.1:0-5900 GCA_031392305.1 Ferruginibacter sp. | reverse complement strand
TAAATTTGGGGCTGTCAGCGCCAACTCCATATCAACATTGGTTCCGGCTATCCGTTGCAAGTCCGGCACAAGCCCACGCACAAAAACCTTCACCGTGCTTTCCACTTCTATCCGGCATCCATTCAACAGAAGTTTTTCAATTGAGCTTTTCCCACAAAATATGTTCGGCATTTGTTACTTAATTATTAAATGTCAACCGGAATAAAAGTTTGGTGATGCAAAATGATAATTGATATTCTATCAGCCAGCCTATTTGCAAAGCCCAATGTTGACTACTCTTACTTTTTGTCTTCTTGAAATTTCTCAAAATAGTCGTTACCTTTTTTTCGTAAATCAAATGTTACTCTTTGTCTAAATCCTGTTTCAATAGATTTGGGTGATTCATTTACAAAAAGTATTTTATTGTCTTTATAATATTCTTCTCTGTAATAAAATGTCTGTCCTATGCCGTTTTCCTGGTAGTCAATTTTTGAGTAAACAAGGTTGTTGTCTTTGTAATAAAAGCTTTCGTAAAAATTCTTGTCTATGTTGTCGTGGTAAAGTATTTTGTATACTGTATCCCCTTTTACATTGTGAATTGTATATTTCCCAAAGCCACCATTTTTTGTCTTTCGTGTTGTGTCTATTTTATTACTGTGTCCAACAATAGAAGTCGAAACTGTTTCCTCGCTTATTCTACCTTCTGCTTTATGTTGAATTACAAAGTTTTGTCTTTCGTCATTTGCTGATAAAGAGTCAATGTATTTTGTATAAGCATCGATTTTTGAAATCGTAATTGTATCAACCTGTGCAAATAAAGAATTACTGGCAAAAGTTGAAATGAAAATTGTCGATATGAATGTTATAATGTGTCTCATTTTGTGATAGCAGCAAGATTAAAATTGCTTGTATAATTGTAAACGCTTGTTGAAGGTTTCATAAAACGTAATTAAAGCTCCCCAATGGTATGCGGTACAAGTGAGTGACACAACGATGATGCCATGAAAACAAATGCCTGTAAACAAATAAAAGAAAAACTCAAAACCTCCAGAAGGCCGGCGCATTCAATGAACAATTTATCTACCCCTTGCAATTTAATAAACAATTGCCCTGCAAAATTAGTTCGGTTGTTAAATAATAAATCCTCCTGCTTTCGGGCAGAAGGATTTACTCATTTCGTAATTGGTTACTTATTTTTTATTGGTGTCTGTCGCAGGTGCAGCAGGTACATTATTTATAACACCGGGCAACTCACCGGCTTTAGGCAAAGGATTTTTATACATTGCCTCTATCTGCTGAATACCCCGCAGAAAGTTTGCTGCCTGCTCACTATCGCTCCTGAAATATTCCTGTTTGTTTTCATTTAAATTGGCATAGTAATTTACCTGTTGCTCCAGGTCTTTCTTTACGCTGCGGCTAACCTTTTCGGCCAAAGCAGTGTCGCCGGCCTTGTAGCAGGCTTCCAAAAATTGAAGTGATACATAATTGTGTTGCTGATAGCGGGATACCATGCCATAAGCAAAGTTTTCTTCCAGCATACCGTTATCAACTTTATGCAGCATTTTTTTCGCATCTTCTTTCCGGTTGTTATCGGCAAGGTTGCCTGCTGCCTGCGCATAAGCCAGGCGGATGCTGTTTAAATGCCTGCGGTTTTCTTCATCAAAATATACACCGGCTACATTGGCGTTTCCAAATACAAATTTGTTCATCATTTTATCAAACACCCAATCTTTGTTCACCGGGCTGTTAGCCACCGGCACCAACCTATTGGTAAGGCCATCCTGGCGCAGGTATTGGGCAAAGCCAAGCTCACGGTATTCTGATGTAAAGTAGATAGGGCGCTTCCATTTATTGCCTGCAATAATAGCAAGGATTGCAGCATCATTTTTAAACAGCGCCTGCTTGGGAATTTCAAATTCCATCCGTGATAAAACACTGTCGCCGGCATTTACAGTTCCGTTCTGGCGCACTAGTGCTTCATCAACGGGTACAAATACTTTTTTGGTAGGGAACACATTGAGTGTATCCCCATTGCGCAATTCTATTTTGGCGGCTTCATCACTGCCTGCATAATCTTTCAGCAATGTGTAAAGATCCATTGGTTGGTTAGGATCAACTCCCGGCCTTGGTGCATAATAAACCACATCTCTTTTAGCTCCTTCAATTTGTGCAGCAGTCCAGATAGGATCTGTAGGATCACTCTGATTTAATTTATAGCGCAACTGGTTAATGTACCAATCGGTACCGAGTAAACTTGAGTTAATAACACGTATATCCCTGCGCACACCTTCTACTTCCTGTGCATACCAAAGCGGGTAAGTGTCGTTATCTCCAAAAGAAATTACGATGGCATTTGGCGCACAACTTTCCAGGTAATCAATGGCAAGGTCACGGGCCAATACTTTTTTGCCACGGTCATGGTCGTCCCACTCCTGGCTGGCCATTAATATGGGTACTGCCAATGCACACAAAGCTGCTGCTGCATAATTGGCAAGGCTGCTCTTCATAAATTTTGTCAATAACTCCCGTACAAATAATACACCCAATCCAATCCATATTGCAAATGCATAAAAAGAACCAACAAAGGCATAGTCACGTTCACGTGGCTGTGGCCCTGCCATATTCAGGTACAATACAATTGCAATACCTGTAAAGAAAAACAGCAGGCCAACTACCAGGGCATCTCTCCTGTTTTTCTGGTAATGAAATGCAATACCTAAAATGCCGAGTATTAGTGGCAACGCAAACAATTTATTATTTGCTTTATTATGCTTCATACTATCGGGCATATACTGCTGACTGCCGAGGCGCAAATTATCCCACGGTGCAATCCCTGTTTTCCAGTTACCATCTCTAACATTACCCATATCTATACCCTGTATATCATTTTGCTTACCGGCAAAATTCCACATAAAATAACGCAGGTACATCCAGCCAAGCTGGTATTGCGTAAAGAAACTGATATTATCTGCCATGGTAGGTGAACCAAGATATTCACCAGTTTTCGGATCTTTTTCAATACTGGCAAACCTTGAATAATAATCCGCATGCCCCTGGTCGTTGCTTTGGTCCCACATACGGGGGAAGGGATGCATATCTTCAGGCGCATAAGTTGTTTCTATTTTGCGGCCATTTTTTACATACTGGCCCTTGCCTTTAATATATGTTTCCACCACTGTTTGGTCGGTGGGTTGGGCTGTCCAGTCCTGGCCCTTTAATAATGGCCAGTCGCCATATTGTTCACGGCCCAGGTAGCCAACCAGGTTTACCGGGTTATCTACATTAAACATATCCACCACCGGGTCGGCGTTTGAACGGATCATGGTGGTAAAATAAGTTGAATAACCTATCAGCATAAAAAGAAAACTCCACAATCCAAGACGAAGAAAATTCCAGTTTTTCTTTTTGGCAATGCGCTGACCGAAAAATATCAGGATGCCAATGAATATGAAGAAAAATGCAAAGCCACTAAAGAAGGGCATGCCAAAATCATTTACAAATAAAATATCAAAATTACCGGCCCCTTTAATGGTCCATTGTATTACGGCTTTTTGTATAAAGCCTGTAAGTATGCAACCTGTAAAAAAAGCAATCACTGTACCCCAGGTAGTTATTTTATATCTTTTAAAATAATAGATCATTACCATTGCTGGTATGGTAAGCAGGTTGAGTAAGTGAACGCCGATAGAAAGGCCCATCAGGTAAAATATGAGGATGAGCCACCTGTCTGCGCTGGTAAAGTGGCCGTTGATGCCGCGTTTTTGTTCTTCTGTTACAGCATCTTCCCATTTAAGCATACCCCAAAAAACAATGGCTGTAAAAAAAGATGACAAGGCATAAACTTCACCCTCTACGGCACTGTACCAAAATGAATCAGAAAAAGTATAAGCCAATGCACCAATGGTACCTGCTGCCATTACAGCAAATAATTGTTCGGCATTTAATTCGTCGTTGCCATTGCGTACTAATTTTTTTGCGAAATGGGTGATGCTCCAGAATAAAAATAAAATGGTAAACCCACTGGATAAAGCACTCATCAGGTTGATGCCGGTAGCTGCATGTTGCGGATCAAACGGGGCCATAAACAAACGGCCAATTAATACAAAAAGCGGTGCGCCGGGTGGATGGGGAATTTGTAATTTATAAGCACTGGAAGCAAACTCGCCACAATCCCAAAAGCTGCCCGTGGCTTCCATTGTCATTATATAAACCGAACAGGCAATCAGGCACACGATCCATCCGGTAATGTTGTTGATACGTTTAAAACTCATATAGTGATTTGGTTATACCCCGATAAAGTTCGGGACGGCAAATATAATTAGTTTGTGGTTTGCAGTAATTAGTTTAAAGTTATTTATGAATTTTTTTTACAGTGTACTTCACTACCGCAAAAAATAATCTTTGAGTTTTAAATTGTAATGCAAAAGCCAATATCATATTAGTCGCAAAGTGTTTTAGGTAATTTACAAGCTCCCGTCAGAAATAAATCGAAACGGAATAACAACTTTTAACCCGTAACCTGTAACCGAAAGACTTAACCCGAAAACCGAAAACCCGAAACCGAAAACCTGAAACCCTATCTTTGCCCTCAATGAAAAAAGCCTTCATTCAATTACATATTGCTGTTTTTTTAGCGGGCTTTACTGCAATACTTGGGAAATTAATTGGCCTCAACGAAGGGCTGCTGGTGTGGTACAGGTTGTTGCTTACTGTAGTTATCCTTGCTGCAATACTCTATTTCAAAAAGCAATTAGTGCTTATCCCTTTAAAAGAAGCACTGAAAATACTGGGCGTGGGGTTAATTGTAGCCATACATTGGGTTACGTTTTATGGTAGCGTAAAATATGGCAACGTATCTATCGCCGTGGTTTGTCTTTCGGCGTCGGGATTTTTTACTGCATTTTTTGAACCCCTTATTTTCCGGAGGCCAATAATTATAACTGAAATCATTTTGGGATTAGTCTCCATTGCAGGTATTTATATCATTTTTGATTTTCATCCACAGTATAAAACCGGGATCATATTTGGTGTGATCTCAGCCATCGGCAGTTCGCTGTTTCCAATATATAATAAGCAGTTACTGGTTCGCCACAGCCCCTCCATACTTACCTTGTATGAACTGGGAGGGGGCCTGCTGGTATTAACCATCATTGTGCCTTTTTATCTTTTATTTTTTCCCGCGGCTTATTATTTGCCCACCTCAATCGATTGGATGTGGCTGCTGGTGCTGGCTTCTGTGTGTACAGTGCTTTGTTTTGATCTTCAGTTGAATGCACTAAAAAAGATTTCGCCTTTTACGGCTAACCTGGCTTACAACCTCGAGCCCGTGTATGGTATCATTCTCGCCTTTATTATATTCAGCGAAAATAAAACGCTAAATATGCATTTTTACCTGGGGGTGATGTTGATTATATTGGCAGTAGTGTTACAAACGGGGAGGGTATGGTATAGTAAGCGGCAAATGCTGGCCATGCCCCGAAATTAAAGAAGCTTTATTTGCGATAGCTGCGTGAGGGATAGAAACGAAAAGCCCGGTGAAGCCTGGTGCGTGGGCCCGTGCCGTACTTGCAGTGAATAGCCCGACCCCCTAGGGGACACGCCATTGTTTTTTGCATTTTGATTCTGCTGAAACTGCTGCCAGGCCGCAGTGTAAGAGAAAATTTAATAAAAAAGCAAAAACAAACTTTAAAATCAATTTTCTTTTGTTACCTTTGCCGTCCAAAAAATAAGACTATGGCTAGAGTATGTCAGGTTACAGGTAAAAAGCCAATTACGGGTAACAAAGTATCGCATTCAAATATTAAAACCAAGCGCAGGTTTTTGCCAAATTTGCAAACCAAGCGTTATTTTCTTGCAGAAGAAGATAAGTGGGTTACTTTAAAAGTATCTTCCGAAGCAATCCGTACTATCAATAAAAACGG
>JANMVB010000328.1:0-2842 GCA_031392305.1 Ferruginibacter sp. | reverse complement strand
TTGCACTGTCAACACCGGCCTCTGCAAGGCGTTGCTTCATGGCTTCTGCACAGGCTACCATATCTGGTTTATTTTCACTTTTAGCGCTTACGCTTGGTATGCGTAAAAGGTCGAGTAATTCATTTAAAAAACGTTCTTTGTTTTTATCCTGGTAGTCTTTCCAAACTTGCATGTTAATTTATTTTTTTTGAAAGTAATATCGAATTGAGGTATCGAAAGTAATTCATTTTTTGTGTGCAATTATTTACTGTTTTAAAAACACAAATAATACAAAAAACTTAAAATATTTTGATTGATGTTGTAATGGGCTCACTATATTTGTTGCAGATTGTTAGCCAATTTATCAGCCTTTGTTTTAGTGTTATCTATTAGATATACCGAAGCAAAGGCTGAGCCCATTTATAGATACCTGCTACGCTTTATTTGCCAGATTTTTTAAGAGAAATATTGCTCCAAAAATAATTACGTACAAGATAGCCGCTATTACCAATAACCATTTTAGCAGGGAAAAGGTAAAAGTAAAAATGCTGATGGCATTATGTATGTTACCATAAAGTGTAAGCAACATGCCGGTATTTTCAAACATATCAAGTACACCTGCAACCAATGCGCCTTTTGCAAGCCATTTACCTGCAGTTTGCCACCATGCTTTTGCCGTGTGCGAAAGCACATTACACATTTGGAACAAAAAAAGGGAATAGAAAAAAAGAAAAATAAAATCGAGCCAGGTATTAATTTTTGCCGCTTGTATACGGTCAATCCCTTCGTCGGGAGCCCAAGCAGTTATTACCTGTTGACTTAGAGTAGCATTATATGCAAATTCAAGATTAAGGATGCCACCAGGGGTTTGTGGGGGATCATTTAAAGATTCGCCTGTTTTACCCATTACAGCTATCATTACAAGCGTGCCTGTTAATAAAAATAACAAAAGGTAATTTTTCATTCCGTCTGTTTATTTCTTTACACACTTTCAAATCTTTCGGCTACATAATTCCAGTTTACAATCTTCCAGAAATTTTCTACATAATCAGCACGGCGGTTTTGATACTTCAGGTAATAGGCATGCTCCCACACATCCAGGCCAACTAATGGAAAACCTTTTACGTCGGCAATATCCATTAAAGGATTATCCTGGTTGGGTGTAGAGCTTATCACCAGCTTTTTATCGCCTGTTAACACAAGCCATGCCCAGCCACTTCCAAATCTTGTTTTAGCAGCTTCTGAAAACTGTTTTTTCATTTCATCGACTGAGGTAAAACTTTGCTGAATAGCGGTTAGCAATTTTCCTTTGGGCTGTACATTTGAACTGGCCGCCATACATTTCCAAAAAAACTCATGGTTATAATGCCCGCCGCCATTGTTCCGCATTTTTGCGGAGTACTTAGAGATTTTACTTAACACATCTTCTAATGGTTTTGTAATATCCACCGCTTCTGCTGCTGCTGCATCTTTTAAATTTTTGCTATAGGCAGATGCATGTTTTGTATAGTGAATTTCCATTGTTTGGGCATCTATCATGGGCTCCAAGGCACTGAATCCATAAGGAATGGGCTGTTGATCGAATCCTGTTTTAATTTTTGAATTTGATACCGCAGCTTTTGCAGTGCTACAGGATTCTATAAAAGTACTCATTGCGGGTAATCCTATAAGTGATACTAAACCTGCCTTTGCAGATGTATCAATAAAATTCCTTCGGGTTGTTGGCTTCATAAATAAAAGTTTTAAACGTTAAATTTAGTCAATCTGTTTTGTACGTTTTACAATATTCTTTACAGGTTTTAGAAATACATTCATTTGTTTGAACATGCGGTAATAAAATTCCTTATTAAAAAGCTGGGAGTCGTGCATTGCTTTATAAGTTAGTAAGGCGCCGAGCGGTGCCAGTACCAAAATGGAAAGCCACATACCAACAAAAGGAGATGTTATATCATCCTTCACAAATTTTTCGCCAAACATGTTTAGCAAATGAAAAATCAGGAAAAATATGATGGCAACTACCAATGGCATACCCAGGCCACCCTTACGTATGATGGAACCCAGTGGTGCCCCAATAAAAAATAATACCAGGCAGGCTAAAGAAAGTGAGAATTTCCTATGCCACTCTACTTCATTATAAATTAGTTCTTTTCTTTTGCTTTCCAACTCTGCGCCGGAAAACTGGTAGGTCGTTTTCATATTATTGGCCGTAGTAATTGAATTATCAAACACAAAAAATTTGGCCGAATCAGGTACCAGGTCAAAGAACTCTTTTATATTTTTTTTTATGGGAGTAGCCTTTTTCCATACACTGTCGGGCAGGTTTAAATAACGAAGATGGTTATTAAGTTCAATTGATAATTTCTTTTTCAAACTATCATTTAACCGGGTGATTGAATCGATGGAAACATCTAACTGGCGAATACTTAACATTTTGTAATCATCTTTAAAAATACTGTCTGGTGTATTCAGCATTTGTAAAGAGCTTAAATCAAATAGTTTTTTATATTCTTTAAAACCCAGCCGGATAAATTCTGTGGTAGAATCAATGGAAGTACCACGTTCCTGGTACCTGTACCCATTATATAATGTAAACTCTAGAAATTTCTTATCTGCGGAAAAACTCATTTTACCTTTTTCGGCAATAATGCTGTTGTCCTGCAAAACTGATTGCTGCTCATAAATCAACACATTGTGTATTGTTTTACCATCACTTTCCTTTTTGCCAACCTTTATTGCGTAGCCGGGTATGTAGTTATAAAAAGTTCCCTGCTTAAGATCAATGGCTGGTTTTTTATAAGTTATATCATAATACAAGGTTTTAAATTTCAGGTTTGCGTATGGGATTACATAGTTTGCAAAAAGA
>JANMVB010000291.1:0-25265 GCA_031392305.1 Ferruginibacter sp. | reverse complement strand
AAGAATTATGCAATCAACGGCTCCTTAGAGAAGCGCAGCATTCTGTGCTTCAGCTCTACACAAGGCGTCACTTTTTAAAAGAGAGCGCAATGGGTTTAGGCGCCCTTGCCCTGGGCTCCTTATTTGGTTGTGGAACTAAGTCATCTTCAAATGAGATAGCTTTTGATCCGGCACATCCGTTACTGCCAAAGGTGCCGCATTTTCCGGGAAAGGCTAAGAGCGTTATATATCTTCATATGGCTGGGGCTCCGTCTCAGTTAGAGTTGTTTGATTACAAGCCTGAGCTGATGAAATTAGATGGGCAGGATTGTCCGCAATCATTACTGGAGGGAAAAAAATTCGCCTTTATACGGGGTGTTCCTAAAATGCTGGGGCCACAGGCCGCATTTATGCAACATGGGCAAAGTGGTGCATGGGTATCAGAACACCTGCCACATTTTGCAGGTGTGGCCGACCAGGTAAGTTTTTTAAAAGCTGTACAAACAGATCAGTTTAACCATGGCCCTGCACAATTATTAATGCATACCGGCAGTGCCCGGCTGGGCCGCCCCAGCATTGGCTCCTGGGCTACGTATGGCCTGGGTAGTGAGAACAGTAACCTGCCTGGTTTTGTGGTGCTTACCTCTGGCGGAAAATTTCCGGATGCAGGAAAAAGTGTATGGGGCAGTGGCTTTTTGCCATCCGTTTACCAGGGTGTGCAATGCCGGTCAGAAGGAGACCCGGTATTATTTATTAAAGATCCCCAGGGTATGGACAGGGATATGCGTAAAGCTTCTATTGATGCCATTAACGATGTAAATAAACTGGCCTACGAAGAATTTAAAGACCCCGAAATACTCTCCCGCATTGCGCAATATGAAATGGCTTACCGCATGCAAATTTCTGTGCCAGATGTAATGAACATCAATGATGAGCCCGCCCATATTCATGAAATGTATGGCACTAAACCCAATAAAGCCTGCTTTGCAAACAATGTACTGCTGGCAAGGAAACTGGTGGAGAAAGGTGTACGTTTTGTGCAGTTGTTCGATTGGGGTTGGGATACCCACGGCACCGATGAAAACCTCTCCATTGATTACGGCCTGGTAAATAAATGCCGCACTATTGATAAACCCATCACCGCCCTGCTGCTCGATTTAAAGCAGCGTGGCCTGCTCGAAGAAACGCTGGTAGTATGGGGTGGAGAGTTTGGTCGTACGCCTATGCAGGAAAACCGGGATGGTAAAAAAATGCCTTTCAAGGGCCGGGACCATCATACCGAAGCCTTTACAATCTGGATGGCCGGTGGCGGCATCAAAGAAGGTTTCAGTTATGGCGAAACGGATGAAATCGGCTACAGTGCCATCAGTGGCAAGGTAACGCCCTACGATGTGCAGGCTACCATTTTAAACCAGTTGGGCTTTAATCATGAGTTGTTAACCTACCAGTTTCAGGGCAGGCCATTTCGGTTAACAGATGTACATGGCAGGGTGATCAATGAAATAATTGCGTAGAGAAATACAATTTTTTGTCCGGGCTAAGAAGCAATGTGCAAAATCGTTGCGTCGCCCTCTTGTACCGCATACCTGTGTGGAACTTTTATTGCGTTATGTGCAAACAAAAGAATCTTAAATTTAAATAATCGCCTAAACTAACAGAATTGAACAGACGGAATTTTATAGAGCTTGCGGCATCCTCCACCTCAGCGATGATATTGCCCTCGCCACTTTTATTCACTACAACTTTATCAACAACTACTATGTCTTCAAATTTTCAATTAAAAATCCTGGCTACAAACTGGGGCTATACCGGCACCATTGAAGCTTACTGTGCAGCCGTTAAAAAAGAAGGATATGATGGCATTGAAATATGGTGGCCCTCTGTGCAAAAAGACCAGGATGAATTGTTTGCCACTTTAAAAAAACACCAACTCAAAGTGGGGTTTCTCTGCGGCTCGGGTGAAAGTAATTACAACGAAAATATAGAGGCATTTAAAAAAATGGCAGAAGCTGCTGCCACCAACAAAATTCAAAAGCCACTGTACATCAATTGCCATTCGGGCAAAGACTATTTTAGTTTTGAAGAGAACCTTACCTTCATCCATTACACCATTCAATTGGCTAAATTAACGGGTATAAAAATCTATCATGAAACACACCGCTCCCGTATTTTATATTCAGCCCCGGCATCAAAAAATTATTTTGAAAAAATGCCGGAGCTGCGGATAACTTTTGATGTATCGCACTGGTGCAATGTAAGTGAAAGCTTGCTGCAGGATCAGCAATCAACTATTGATTTAGCCTTGCAGCGTACTGATCATATTCATGCCAGGATTGGGCATGCCGAAGGGCCGCAGGTAAATGACCCCCGGGCACCGGAATGGGAAGATGCATTAAATGCTCATTTAGCGTGGTGGGATAAAATAGTTGCAATAAAAAAACAGCAGGGAGAAGTAATAACTTTTCTTACAGAATTTGGCCCGGTAGATTATATGCCTGCGTTGCCCTACACAAGGCAACCACTGTCTAACCAATGGGAAATAAATGTGTACATGATGAAGCTGTTGAGAAAAAGGTATGGCAGTCTGTGAAGCCCCCTGCCCCCCGAAGGAGGGTTCTGAAGAATGGGATTATAATGTTTGAGTTAATTATCATGCAGGTAAAGCTCCACACAGGTATGCGGTACAAGAGGGCGATGCAACGATTTTGCACATAGCTTCTCAGCCCGGACAATAAAAATTATGCACAGCATTTATATATATTTTTTAGTTTCACTGATTCCTAACAATTCCTTGCCGCATGGCAGTATCTCCAGGGTTTAAGAATTTATTATGTCAGAAATTATCGGCCGCTTTCACCCTTTAGTTGTTCATTTTCCTATTGCAGTTTTACTGATTGCCTGTTTGTTACTATGGCTGTCAAAAAAAGAAAAATACCAATCGCTTTGCCTCGCCGTAAATATTACTTTGCTCATTGGAATGATCAGTGCGGTGGTTTCCTGCATTAGCGGTTACCTGCTTTCGGGCAGCGGTGAGTATGATGCCGAACTGGTAGGTAATCATCAATGGCTTGGGATAAGCGTAGCAGTAGTGGCAGTTATTATTTATGCCGTTAATAAAAATAAACGCCTGGCAAAAATGCAATTGTGGCTATCTTTTTTACTTTGTTTTTTAATAATTATTACCGGCCACCTGGGTGGCACCCTCACTCACGGCGAAGGTTACCTGAGCCTGTCGCTGGATACAACGGCTGCTAAGTTTACCAAAAAAATCATTCCGGATATACAGGAGGCAAAAGCTTATGCAGATGTGATTGAACCCATCCTGCATGAAAAATGTTATACCTGCCATAGTTCCGCAAAACAAAAAGGGCAGCTACGGCTTGATGCGGAAAACTGGATTATAAAAGGAGGTAAAAACGGCGAAGTAATTATACCCGGCAAACCAGCAGAAAGTGAATTATATAAGCGCCTGTTGCTTGATCCGCTGGAAAAAAAACACATGCCCCCCAAAGGCAAACCGCAATTAAGCGAACAGGAAGTAAACCTGCTTCATTGGTGGATTGCGAACAATAATAGTTTTGATAAAAAGGTAAAGGAACTGGAGCAAACTGGTAAAATAAAAACTTCGTTGCTGAGTTTGCAATCATCTCAACTTGCCAAACCTACGCTGCCTGCGGTTCCGATAAATGAAATTGAAAAGGCGCCGGTAAATGCTGTGGAAGCCTTGCAACAGGCGGGTGTAATTGTGTTTCCGGTGGCGGCCAACAGTAATTATTTACAGGCAAATTTTGTGAGTATAAAAAAGGTGGATGATAAGGCGATTGCATTACTTGCACCCATTAAAAAACAACTGGTTTGGCTAAAACTTTCTGCTGCTGATTTGTCAATTGCATCGTTTAAAGTAATTTCAAATTGCACCAACCTTACCCGACTAAATATTGCCAACAGTAATATCAATGATACCGGCCTGGCTACCTTAACCACTTTGCAGGAGTTACAATACCTCAACCTTGCAGGCACCCGGGTAACTGCGAAAGGTATCGCTACATTATCATCCCTGCCACACCTTATTAATATATACCTGGCACAAACAAGGATAGATAAAAAAGACTGGGGGCTGTTGCAAAAAAAATTTCCAAATGCTACGCTTGATTCCGGTGGTTACCAGGTAGCATCTTTAGCGATTGATACAGTTTTAGTAAAGGCACCGCCGCGGTGAATTTGAATTTATTTTTTTCGAACAAACAATACTTTCCTCGCCCTTGCATTACTCACATATAAATTAGCTGGTTGATTTTTTTTATCTCTTTCAAAAAAAACATTGCCACCCAAAAAGCTAAACCCGTCTTTATAAAGCGGTACCAATAAAACCTCCTCCCCAACCTTTGGTACCAACAATAGCTGGCCTCTTTTAATTACCGCCGTTATGGTTGTTTCAGTTTCTTCGGAGTAATAAATACCTGCATATTGCTGCAGGTTTTTTACACCTGTAATAGCACTGTCAACTCCGTAATAATTATCCACCCGTCCATCAGCATTTACAAAGCGCAGCCTCCGGGGATTGGAGGATAAAAATTCAATTCGTCCCCGCCCTGCCGATAAAGTTGTTTCAGATAACGGGGTAAGCGGCCCACCATTACTCACACTATAAATGCCATTGGGTTTCATGTATAATAAAAGACCAATACCTGCTTTGCTTTCGCCATATGCACCCAAATAGGGAATGAATATTTCATTTTTAATTTTCACTTTTGGTGTATCCGTTGGAGGTAGTGGTGGAGTATTATTTTTAATCAGCAGGTTACGGACCTTTCCAAAAATATCTGCATAATCCTGCTGTGAAGTATTGCTAAGCCAGGCAATGGAGAGATCAGCATCAGGAAAATATTCCATATTGGCACGGTAGCCTGCGGTAGCACCGCTATGTGCTATTGCCCTGTTACCATTGATAGAATCAAGAAATAGTCCTGCCGCATAATTATTTTTATTGCCATTGTTAAATGTGTCTGTAGTTAGTTGTTTGCTCAACAAAGAAGGGTTGCCAAATTTACCCTGCAGGTAAAAATTATTCCAGCGTAAAAGATCTTCGGCAGTAGTAATAAGGCCCCCATTTCCATAAGCATTTTCATTGGGCATAGTTGTAAGATATATACTGCCTGTTTTGCTATAAGCAATGGCTCTGTTGGGCACTATCCTGCGATAATTATCTCTCCAGGAAGTATTCATCATACCAGCAGGTGCAAAAATAAATTTGCGTGAAAATTCGGCGAGGCTGCTACCACTTACCCTTTGGATAATAATGGCCATCAGGTTGTAATTGGAGTTGCTGTAAATAAATTCATCACCGGGTTTATTGTTCAACGTTTTTTGTAAAGACATTATATGCAGTGCATCATCGTTGGTATATGTTTTAGTAGTACGTGGCCAGCCGGCAATATCAGCTACACTACCCCAATCTTTGAGGCCGCTGGTATGGTGTAGCAGGTGGCGGATTTTTATTGTATTTCCATAATTACGCAACTCCGGAACATACTTGCGGATATCATCATTGATACTGAGTTTACCCTGCTGCTCCAGCAATAAAATACAGGCAGCAGTAAACTGCTTTGAAACTGATCCTGCTTCTGACACTGATTCTTTTGTAAGCGGCACTTTATGCTCCATATCTGCCATGCCCTTTATCGAGGAATATATTAGCTGTCCGCCACGGCTTATGGCTAGTTGTGCACCGGGTGCATTATCTGCGTATCGGTCCATTATTTTATCAATCAACAAAGCAGTATCCTGCCAGCTTTGTGCAGGTATTTTAATGGTTGTAATGAGCAGGAAAATGGTGAATATTTTTTTCATATTTTTTGAAGGTATATAAATTTTAGGATTCGGCATTTAGTTCGTAAAGCCATTACTCTTTTGTGTTAGAGTTCATTTCGAGGCTCCGAATAAAAAGGCTGAAACCATCTTTGTTTGCGAAGATTTTACATTACCCTATTGTATTTTTAAAACCCCATATTTAACGATCTCTTTTGAATTTTCAGGATAAACCCCTTTTATAATAATATTTATCACCGTTAAAACCTCCGGATAATTTGATGTTTTCCTTCCATAAAATCAGGATTTAAGCTCTTGTACCGCACTGACTGAAGCAAGACCTTTACACCAGATAAACGCTAACAATCAAATCAAAAATATCATAAACAATCTAAAATTTAAAAACATGAAAAAGTTCATTTTCAACCTGGTTGCCGGCGCAATAGTTGCCGCATTTATACCAGGTTATTCAGCCGCACAATCAATTAAAAACGCTTCTTACCCCGATGAAGAAAAAGAAAAAATTTCTATTATAACGGATGAGGGAAATTATCAGCCTTCTTTTGTAAGAGTGGAAACAACCACAAAAACAAAACTAAAGTCCCTAAAGAAAGACATGAAAATTGCCCGGGCAAATTTTAAAGCTGCCACTGATTTCTCAAAAAGTTACCCGAATGTAACTGAAGTAACATGGCTTGCGGAACCAAACGCAATCATTGCCTCTTACAATAATGACAACTTATGGTGCAGGGTGGTGTATAATAAAATTGGCAACCGGGTGTATTCCATTGCAAATTACCTTGAGCAGGATTTACCTGCTGACATTCGTACCCATGTAAAAAACAGTTTCAAATGCTTTAATATTAACCTGGTACAGGAAATTGAGCAGGATGATAAAAAATTCTATTTAATTCACCTGGCAGATGATACAACAGTAAAGCAGGTAGTTTTTTATAAAGGTGAATTTTCACTTTATAAAGAGTTTACAAAAAGCAAGTAGCCGGGTGGCCCGTTTTTAATCTGAATTTTTCGAAGGGATCGTCTCAAATAATTTTGGGGCGATTTTTTTATGCTCAGCAAATTTTTTTTGAATTTATTAGGCTGTTCAACGGACGTTTGTCTATCCTAAAGATGCCGCTGTCAATTACCGAAAAACGGGGATGTTGCAAAGTGGTAATTTATAATTTTTAATGCAAAACGCAGGTAAAGATCCCCAATGGTATGCGGCACAAGAGGGCGACGCAAGTATGCTCCACATTGCTTCTTTGCCCGGACCAAAAATTTTTTTCTTATTTACCAGGGCAAATTTTTTTCAAAACATGTGAATAGAAACTAGTTTCAAATGTTCAATTTTAACCCTACGTTAAAGCATTAAAAAGTAACACCAAACTCACCTGCCGTTATTACTTTGGTAACTGAGCCAAGCCCGGTATCGCTATATAATGTTCCGGAAAAAGTTCCTTCAATCCTGGTGGGTGTATAACTTGTTACGGTTACGGTAAAGCCCGCTGTAGCAGGCAATATTCCTATAGCCCATGGGTCTGGTACAATAGCATCCTGGTAAATGCCTACGCAGTAAGTATTAGGATTAGATATGCTAAACTTGGGGTAAGAGCCGATGGTAATCTGGGGAGATTTTGTTAAAGTAATAACGAATTGCGAAGTAGGGGTAGCTGCATTTTCGTCGCCGCTAATTGCAATGGTTGTAGGGTCTATTAATGCACCCGCCGCACCTTCATTAAATGTTCTGGCAACGCCATTTATGGTACACCTTAAAAAGTCTGTTGCTACCTGCCCGGCTATTACCGTTATAGTAAATGAACAACCATTATTTGAAGGGATATAATCAAAATCGCCGTCAGTAACTGGCGTGCCACTGCCAGTAAGGGGAATGGTTTGAGGGCCGGTAGTTGTAAAATTACCACTACCTGAAAAAGAGATGCCATTTACCGTTGGCGTGGTTACCGACCAGGTACCTGCAGTAGTTACATTCACATCAATTGTTACAATATCTGATAAAACTAAAGAAACACCCGACGTAAATGTTGCTGTTGTGGAGGCATTGGTGCAGGCACCCGGCGCCCCGGCATAAGTAAATACAGAAGTTCCGCTGCCACCTCCACCGCCACCTGTTACTACAACTACTGAAAATATACAGCCATTTGTACCCGGTGTATAATCAAACGAACCTGCAGATATTGGTATGCCGGTACCGCTAAGTATTACAACCTTGGGGCCAGTAGTGGTAAAACTACCGGTTGCTGCAAATGTTACTCCATTTACAACCCCGGTAGAAATTGTATAACTGCCAATAGCTGTAACATTAATTGCTATGGTAGCAGTATTGGTAGCATCCAGCGCAACGCCTGTGGTATAAGTGCCGCCTATCAGCACATTGGTACATGCACCCGGTGCTCCGGTTAATGTAAAAACTCCAGTGGTGCTTTGCGGCTTTGCTTCCAGACTATATTCTTTTTTGCAGGAATAAAAAATTACTGATAAACAAATTAAAAGAAACGATATTTTTAATTTTAGCATGATAGCACGGAATTTAATAATTTAGATAAGTTTTCAACTAACTCTGCAAAAGTATTGTTTCCGGCACAAAAATCTGCCGGTGGTTTCAGTTAAAAAATATTACCAATATTAAGAAAAAATTTTTTTATGAAAAGAGAAATTACATCCTGGTTTAGCCCTGCCCTGCAAAAAGAAATGCCCATTGCCGTATATGGTGATTACGGCTTTGCATTATTGATGATACCAACAGCCGGGGCAGATTACCTGGAGTATGAACGTTTTCAGCTTATGGACCACCTTAAACCATTCATCAATAGCGGTAAAGTAAAAATATTTTCAGTTAACAGTATCAACAACGAAAGCTGGCTCAATAACGATATGCAGGGCGAGCACAAAGCCATCCGGCACAACCAGTTTAACGAGTATATATATAATGAGGTGGTGCCCTTTATAAAAAACAACACCTCCTGGGATACGCCCATTATTACCTGCGGTGCATCGCTGGGTGCCCTGCATAGCATGAATTTATTTCTAAAACGCCCCGACCTTATCAATGGCGTAATTGCCATGAGTGGCGTGTACGATTTAACAGAATATACCAAGGGCTTTTTCGACGACCAGGTCTACTACAATTCTCCCATGCATTATATGCCCAACCTCACCGACCATACCATCCTGGAGCAAATACGCAGCAGCCGGCATATACATATACTTACCGGCTCCGGCGAGTATGAAGCGCCGGAGGCAGGCAAGGGCTTTGCCGGCATCCTCTACAACAAAGGCATCAATTACGAGCTAAGCGTATGGGGCAACGAGTGGAAACACGACTGGCCTACCTGGCGTGCCATGCTGCCATTATTTATTGATACGAGGTTTTGATTTGGTGCAATCTTTTTTAATACAATTTTTTTACCAGCATTAGATTTTCATGGGGGCATCGTTGTGTCACTCCCTTGTGCCGCATACCTGTGGGGAGCTTTACCTGCGTTATGTTGTTAATGCCAACGGGTTGCACCCGTGGACATACATTACCAGCTCCGGGAGATATATGTCTACATCCCATATCCACCCCCACCCATTTTTACTTTTTGCATTAAAGACTTACTTTTACCCCATGCAAAAAAAGTTATTTCTCTTAGATGCCTATGCGCTTGTTTTCAGGGCTTATTATGCACTCATACGCAACCCACGCATTACCAGCAAAGGTAGAAATACCAATGCCCAATTTGGTTTTACCAATACCCTGGTAGATCTTATCAATAATCAAAAACCTACCCATATGGCCGTGTGTTTTGATACCCATGCGCCAACGGAGCGTCACACAGATTTTGCCGATTACAAAGCCAATCGACAGGAAACGCCGGAAGATATCAGGTCTGCAATTCCAGATATTATCCGGATTATCGAAGCAATGAATATTCCCGTGGTGGCCATTGATGGTTATGAGGCAGATGATGTAATCGGCGCCCTGGCAAAGCAGGCAGAAAAGGTAGGCTACGAAGTTTTTATGGTAACACCGGATAAAGATTACGGCCAGCTTGTTTCAGAAAATATAAAAATATACAAACCACCCTACCAGGGCGGAAATATTGAAATAATGGGCCCTTTGGAAGTATGTACCAAGTGGGGTATAAAAAATGTAGCGCAAGTAATAGATATACTTGGTTTAATGGGAGATGCGGTAGATAATATTCCGGGTATAAAAGGTATAGGCGAAAAAACCGCTGCCAAATTATTGGAGCAATACGAAACCCTTGAAAATATACTGGCAGATGCAGATAATATAAAGGGCTCCGTAGGAGAAAAGATAAGAGCAGGAAAAGAAAGTGCAGTAATGAGTAAAAAACTGGCAACCATCATCACCAATGTGCCCACGGAATTTCATGAAGAAAATTTCAGGCTAAAGGAAATGAACAGGGAAGCATTAAAGGAAGTATTTATAGAACTTGAATTTAAAGCTCTAAGTAAAAGGGTTTTGGGCGAAGAAGTAGTAGCTGAACAAACAACAGGCAATACAGAAGTTGTTGCTAAAAATCCGGTAGCTGCAAATGGGCAGCTTGATTTATTTGGCAACGTCGTTAATCAACCCCAGGTAAAAGAATACAAAACCGAAGAGTCAGAAATTGGTGCAGGCAACGACCTGGTAGCAGATAAAAATATTAACAATACACCCCATCAATACATATTGGTAAACACGGATGAAGCAGTTAAAGAATTAATGGCTGTTTTAATTAACCAACCTGAAATATGCTTTGATACAGAAACCACTGGCATTGATGCCAATGAAGCTGAACTGGTAGGATTAAGCTTTTCCATTACTCCCGGTGAAGGATATTATATTCCGTGTCCGGATGGTAGGGAAGGTTGCATACAGCTCTTAAATA
Organism: Ferruginibacter sp.; assembly: GCA_031392305.1. Lineage (GTDB taxonomy): Bacteria > Bacteroidota > Bacteroidia > Chitinophagales > Chitinophagaceae > Ferruginibacter. The sequence goes on along the minus strand of JANMVB010000291.1, from coordinate 14,577 downwards.
AATTTCAGGGTTTATTTAATGATGCATCCAAAACCTGGATTGGCCAGAATATTAAATACGATTTGTTGATGTTGAAGTGGTATGGTTTTGCATTAAAGGGAAATATTTTTGATACGATGCTGGCGCATTATGTACTGGAGCCGGAAGGCAAAAGAAATATGGATGCATTGAGTGCAAAATATCTGGGATATATGCCGGTTTCCATAACAGAGCTGATTGGTAAAAAGGGCAAAGGGCAGGGCACCATGAGAGACGTGGAACTGGATAAGATAAAAGAATATGCAGCCGAGGATGCCGATATTACTTTACAGTTAAAAAATATTTTTCTACCGCAATTAAAAACAAAATCAGTTGACAGGGTTTTTTATGAAGTGGAAAACCCGCTGGTAAAAGTATTGACCGACATGGAATTTGAAGGCATTAGAATTGATGAAAACTTTTTAAAAGATTATAGTAAAGAACTGGAAATAGAAGCTAAGAAAAGTGAAGACAGTGTTTATGAACAGGCAGGCGTTCGTTTTAACCTGGCAAGCCCAAAGCAATTAGGCGAAGTATTATTTGAAAAATTAAAACTTGACCCCAAAGCTAAAAAAACCAAAACAGGGCAATATGCAACAGGCGAAGATGTATTGGCAAAGCTGGCACATAACAATAAAATATGTGATGACATTTTAGCTTTCCGTGAATTAACCAAACTAAAAAATACCTACATAGATGCTTTGCCCCAAATGATCAATAAAAAAACGGGCAGAGTACATACCAGTTATGCCCAGGCAGTAGCAGTAACGGGAAGGCTTAGCAGCACTAATCCCAACCTGCAAAATATTCCGGTACGTACAGAAAGGGGCCGTGAGATCCGCAAGGCATTTATACCCAGGGATGAAAACCACCTGTTGATATCTGCAGATTATTCTCAGATTGAGTTACGCATTGTAGCTGCTATCAGCGGCGATGTAAATATGTGCGAAGCTTTCAAAACAGGAAAAGACATTCATACCGCTACGGCTTCAAAAGTTTTTAATGTAGAGGAATCTGCTGTAACCAAAGAGATGCGGTACAAAGCAAAAAGTGTAAATTTTGGAATTATCTACGGCCAGGGCGCATTCGGGCTTGCGGAGAATTTGGGCATACCCAGGGCAGAGGCAAAAGAGATCATCGATAATTATAAAAAACAGTTTCCCAACATTCAAAAGTATATGGATGATACCATCAACTTTGCAAAAGAAACAGGTTACGTAGAAACCCTGATGGGCCGAAAACGCTGGTTAAAAGATATCAACTCTGCCAACTTTACTGTACGTGGATTTGCAGAAAGAAATGCGATCAATTCACCTATACAAGGGTCAGCAGCTGATATGATTAAGCTGGCGATGATAAAAATTCATAAGGAATTTATCCGGCAAAATTTTAAATCTAAAATGCTGTTGCAGGTTCATGATGAATTGGTATTTGATGCCCATAAAGACGAAGTGGAATTAATAAAGCCCGTTATTTTAGAATGTATGCAAACAGCACTGGTATTGCCCAACCAGGTACCAACCGATGCCGGCATTGGGGTGGGAGAGAATTGGTTGGTAGCGCATTAACACCCCCGGGGAGCCACACCTCAAAAGGTAAAAACTGATTAATACAAATGGTAATTCTCATTCAATGCAAAGACCAGGTAGGGTTGGTAGCTGCTATCGCTGCGGTGTTGGCAAAGCATGCCATTAATATCGTTTCCATGAGGGAGCATGTTGATTCTATAGACAATCGCTTCTTTGTAAGAATAGTGGTACAAGGTGATGCTAACCAGATACTGCTGGAACAGGAGTTGGCATCAATTCTTCCTGCACAAGCCGAAATAAAAGTAAATCCTCAGCCTGAGAAAAATCTGGTTCTACTGGTAACAAAAGATTACCATTGCCTGAGTGATATCCTGGTACGAAACCATTTTAAAACTTTACAGGCCACCGTACAATGTGTTATTGGCAACCATGCCAATCTGCAGGAAATATGCAGTCGTTTTGATATCCCTTTTCATTTTGTTTCGCATGAAAATATTGACAAAGCCGGCTTTGAATCTGCTTTGATTTCCTTCATAAAAAAATACAAGCCCGATTATCTTGTATTGGCAAAGTTTATGCGCATTTTGTCAACTGAATTTGTTGAGCAATTTTCGCAGCAGATCATCAATATCCATCATTCTTTCTTACCTGCTTTTGTTGGGGCAAGCCCATACAAACAAGCTTACGATAGAGGTGTAAAACTAATTGGGGCAACTGCACATTTTGTAACCAACCAGTTAGATGAAGGGCCCATTATTGCCCAGCAAATTATTCCGGTAACACATTCTTTTACATCGGCAGATATGGTCCGTTCCGGTAAAGAAATTGAAACTGCTGTGCTTGCAAAAGCATTGCAACTGGTAATGGAAGACCGTGTATTAATTTATAATAACAAAACAGTTGTTTTTGAGTAATGATTATTCAGCTACATTTTGCCATTCATCTATTTTGAAATTTACTGAAACTGAAAGATGATTATTTTGTATACTTAAAAGAATATTTTAATTATGAGGTTTATTACAACAATCAGTGCTGCATTTTTAATTTGTAAAGCAGCTTTAGCACAGGATGGCCATGCAACCCAAAAAATTGATTTCGAAAAATACGATCCTATCTCTACCCTGGTAGTACCCGAGCATAAGCCCACGCATTCAAAATTCCCATTCGTCGATGTACACAATCACCAATGGAATATGGCCGATGATAACCTCTCAGGGCTTATCAGGGATATGGATTCGCTCAACATGAAAATAATGGTAAACCTTAGCGGCAAAAGTGGAGACAATATCAAACGCAGCATTAAAAATATTAATAGCAAATACCCTAACAGGTTTATATTATTTGCCAATATAGAGTTCAATGGAGTTGGTAATGTAGGATGGACAGAAAATGCAGTAAGGCAGCTGGAAGAAGATGTAAAAAATGGTGCCAATGGGTTGAAAATTTTTAAGAACCTGGGCTTTAATGTAAAAGATAAAGATGGCAAAAGGGTTTCCGTAGATGATACCAGGCTGGATGCTATCTGGCAAAAATGTGGCGAGCTAAAAATTCCTGTGTTGATACATACTGCAGATCCAAAATCTTTTTGGGATGAAACAGATGAACACAACGAACGCTGGTTAGAAATTGTAACACACCCAAACCGTAAACGTGGCGATACCAACCCGGCACCTTTTGAACAATTGATAGAAGAGCAGCACCATATTTTCAGGAAACATTCCCGTACTACTTTTATTGCAGCTCATTTTGGGTGGTATCCCAATGATCTCGGTAAACTGGCCCGCCTGCTGGATTCACTGCCAAATGTAATGGTAGAATTTGGGGCAGTTATTGCAGAGCTGGGCAGGCAACCAATTATGGCTAAACAGTTTTTTACAAAGTACCAGGATAGGATACTTTTTGGCAAAGACAGTTGGGTGCCAGAGGAGTATAAAACCTACTTCAGGGTATTGGAAACGAGTGATGAATATTTTCCTTATCATAAAAAATACAATGCCTTCTGGAGAATGTATGGACTGGGCCTGCCAGATGAAATTTTAAAGAAGGTTTATTATAAAAATGCCTTAAGGATTATTCCAAAAATTGATAAAACTTTGTTTCCGGCGGAATAGTTAATGGCTTATGGTTAATACTAACCTTGGCCTATCTATATCATGTTCTTATCATAATTCGGATTTAGCAAACTCCCATTTCTACAAATAAATATTTTTGCTCCGGCTGCGAAGCTATGAGGAGCATCGTTGTGTCACTCCCTTGTACTACATACCCATGTGGATCTTTCTCGACCGCTGTTGAGAAGTATGAAGCAATTATCAATTATTAAAAAAAATTTGCAGCAAAACGTTAAGAGAATAATATGTACTGACTTCCTAAAAGACATAAAAAAAGGACCAAGATAGAAATCTAGTCCCGTTTTAAAATCCAATATCCTATGAAAAACCGAGACGAAGATATAGGAGATTTTATCAAACACCAATAGCTAATATTAGGTATTGCGCAAACGGCACGTTTCAATAAGCAAACGGTAAGAGAGAGGTAAAATAAACGGTAAAATAAAATGCCGGCTTAATAAAACCGGCATTCTGTAGGTAAAAGCTTAATTGAAAAACCGGTGCTTAATGGCTGCCGGATAGCAGCGGAAAGCCCGGTGAAGGTTTGTGCGTGGGTTTTGTGCCGGACTTGAAGTGGATAGCCGGAACAAAGGCCGGGTTTAGATCAGGAAGTTGAATGCCCAAAATAATCTGTTTCAAAAACCTATGCGTCGTCTTCCTCATCCTCATCAATAAATATTTCATGGCCACTGCCTTCTTTATAATCTTCTTTTTTCACTACGCAACCACCGATAAGATCGGCCACCAGCGATGTCCAACCGGTTTGATGGCTGGCACCTAGCCCGCTGCCGGTATCGCCATGAAAATATTCGTAAAACAATAGCAGTTCTTCATTGCCGGGCTTTTTATAAAAAGCGTTGTGATTTCCATAAGATTTGCGGTCGTCGTTTTCGTCTTTGGCAAAAAGTGTGATTACCCTGTCTGTTAATACTTTTGAAACATCCATCAGGTTCATGAGCTGGCCCGAGCCTACGGGGCACTCAACCATTAAATGATCGCCATAAAACTCGCCGTATTTGCGTACAGATCGTATGATTAGATAATTAATGGGCATCCACACGGGGCCACGCCAGTTACTGTTGCCTCCAAAAAGATTACTGGTAGAATCTCCGGGGTCATATTGAATTTCATATTTATTGCCATCAATCATCACGGAGTAGGGCGAGGCTTCGTGGTATTTTGATAATGCACGGATACCGCCCCCTGACAGGAATTCATCTTCTCTGAGCAACCGGTTGAGCAAGTGAATGAGCCTGTCTTTTTTTACCAGGGAGATCAATATTTCATCAGAGTCGCCCCTTTCTTCATTTGGCCAAAAAAGGTTATTTTTTTCACGGTAATTTTCGAACCAGCTTACACGTTTTTTAAAATCGGGCAACTGGTCAAAAATTTGTTTATCCATTATACTTACTGCAAACAAACTGGTGAGGCCAACTATACTTTGTATGCGGAGCGATATCGGATCTGCACCGGCAATCACCAGGGTGTCATAATAAAATTTATCCTGTTCGTTCCATAAACTATGGCTGTTGAGCGCTTCGGCAATAAATACAAAATGCTCAAAAAATTTGGTGGCAGTATCTTCAAAAGCAATATCATGCCTGGCTATTTCCAGCGCCATATCCATCATATTTAAAGCATACATACCCATCCAGCTTGTACCATCAGCCTGCTCAAGCTGCATACTTGCGGAAATGTTGTGGCTTCGGTTAAACACACCAATATTATCGAGGCCAAGAAACCCTCCTTCGAAAATATTATTGCCATTGCGGTCTTTCCGGTTGATCCACCAGGTAAAATTGATTAGCAATTTTTGAAAAACCCTTTTTAAAAAAATTACATCGCCAACGCCGCAGGTTTCTTTTTCAATCCGGTAAACTTCGAGTGTAGCCCAGGCTTGCACCGGAGGATTTACATCACTAAAGTTCCATTCATAAGCAGGTAATTGACCATCGGGTTTCATATACCATTCTCTCATCATCAGCAGCAATTGATTTTTGGCAAATTCAGGATCTACCATCACCAGGGATATACAATGAAATGCAAGGTCCCAGGCTGCATACCAGGGATACTCCCATTTATCGGGCATGGCAATTACGTCCTGATTTTTTAAATGCGTCCAATCATTGTTCCGGCCATTTCGCTTGCCATCATTTACAGGTGTAATTCCATCACTTGTATTTAACCAACGCTCCACATCAAAGTGATAATACTGCTTGCTCCATAGTACCCCTGCCAGTGCTTTTCGCTGAATATTTTTAAGATCATCGGTTATATTTGAGGGCAGAATAGTACGGTAAAAATCATCCGCTTCCTGTTTTCTGGTAACGAATACTTTTTCAAAACCCGGTGAAAATGGTTTATCATCTGCCCTGTTGGTGAGCCTGCAATAAATTGTTTTTGATTCACCACCTTTTACATTCAGTTCGTAAACAGGCGAAAATTTTGTTCCTTCTTTTTTAGCCCGGAGTTTTTTCCTGTTGGTGCCTCCGATAATTGCATCATGAAATGCATCTTTTACAAAAGGCGTTTCATTTGCAGTACCATTTGTTTTAAACAAGTTGGTTTCATTTTCGGTAAAAAGTAAATCATCAGGCCGCTGAAAATAAAAATAGTAATTGCCCAACCTGCTATGAGAAACCTTAACAGTAGATTTATCCTTGAAGGTGATGGAAGGTTTAGGTTCATCTGGCGTAAAAGCCCAGCGATTATAAAACCACAGGGTAGGCAGCACAGTTATTGGAGCAGGTTTATTGCTGCGGTTGGTAACTTGTATTTTAATAAATATATCCTGTGGATTTTGTTTGGCGTAGGTAATATTTACATCAAAGTATTCATCTTTATCAAAAACCCCTGTATCAAGTATTTCATACTCCGGCTCATGCATTGTGCGTACCCTGTTGGTGGCTTTAAGATCATCGTATGGAAATAAATTTTGAGGATACTTGTATAAATATTCCATGTAATAATGGGTAGGGATATTATCCTGGTAATAATACAATTCCTTTACATCTTCGCCGTGGTTGCCTTCATAATTACCCAGGCCAAATAACCGCTCCTTCAGTATATGATCTTTTCCATTCCATACAGCTATTGCAAAACAAAGGTTTTGGAAATAATCTGAAATGCCTGCAAGGCCATCTTCGCCCCAGCGGTAAGCCCTGAAATGTGATTGATCGAAGGGAAGGTAACCCCATGCATCGCCATGGTATCCATAGTCTTCCCTCACCGTGCCCCACTGCCTTTCGCTGAGGTAAGGCCCCCACTGTTCTAATGGAATAGCTTTTTTATTATTAACGGCCAGGCGTTGATGTTCTGCTGTCATCATAGTAATAAATTGTGTGGTGGCCTGGCAATTTATTTTAACATGCTGGCTTACCATTGGTTTATAATATCCGGCAACATGCCGGGAGGCGCAAAACAATCAACAGTAAAAATAAGCTTTTTGAAATGAGGATAATAGTAGTTCCATAAAAAATCGTTGCAACCGTTTGCTGGGGAAAAGATGCAGATTATCATGCACAAAGGATAAAATATTATTAGATTTTTTTGTCCGAGCTAAGAAGCAGGGATGAACATCGTTGCGTCGCACTCTTGTACTAAATACCATTGGGGAACTTTAATTGTGTTTTTGAAATTTACAATTAATACAACTTTGTAACAACACAGTTTTAGGGAAAGGAGCAACCTGTTTTATTAATTGAACAAAATCATCTATCACACATTTAACTGTTGTGCAGTATAAAATAAAGTAGTTAAAGATCATTTCATGACAACGCCTTACAAACTCAAAGTAGCTATTGAAAATAATCAAATATTGTGGGTAAAGATTCACATAGGTATTCAGTACAAGAGGGCGATGCAACGATGTTCATTCATGGTTACGGAGCCTGGACAAAAAAGAAAAAAACCTTTTCTAATGTGTTGTTCCAAACATTTATTATTACTTAAAATATTTGCCGATTACCGGAAATTGCTGAAACTCTTTTCGTTCAATTGTGGCAACAAACCAACAGAATGCAAGTAAAAGTATCACTGCGGTAATTATTGAAAAAGAAAAATTATCGTAGAACCCTACCAACACTTTATGTGCAAAAAATATCAATGAAGTAAGCACCAGGTAAGCAACCAGTTTTTTACGGGCATAAGGTATAGGATACATTTTTTGGCCAAGTAAATAAGAAGCCACCATCATAAAAGTATAACAACTAAATGTAGCCCATGCACTACCGGTGTAGCCAAAATAAGGTATCCACCAAATATTTAATAACACTGTAATAACCGCACCTGCAATAGTAATGGCAGCGCCATATAGATTTTTGTTGGTAAGCTTATACCACACAGATAAATTATAATAAATACCCAGGAAAACACTGCCCATTGCAAGTATGGGAACTATGTGGATACCTTCTCCATACTCTTTATACTTTATGGTAAGTATTTTTTCAAACACGTCTAAAAATAAACCAATCATCAAAAACATCAGGCAGCAGGCTATCACAAAAAACTTCATTACCCTTGCATAAGTTTTTTGTGCATCTTGCTCCTTCGACTGGTTAAAGAAAAATGGCTCTGCTGCCATCCGGAACATTTGTATAAAAATGGTAATTAATACTGCGAGCCTGTAATTGGCAGCGAAAATACCTAACTCCCTTTTAGCTTCTAACGGAGGTATGGTTGCAACATGCTGATAAACTACCCGGCTAAGCATTTCGTTGATCATACCACCGAGGCCAACAATTATAAGGGGGTATGCGTATTTCATTATCTCTTTCCAGAGTTTAAAGTCAAACTGAAAACGAAAGCTGATCCACTCTTTCCAAAGCAGTAAAAATGTGCAGGCGCTCCCAATTAAATTGCCTATCAAATAATAGCCTATACCGATGCTTGGATCATAGAAAAATAGTAACACACTGGTTGGATTTTTTTTTGCAAGCTGGGGACAAATACCGATGAAAAAAACCACCACCAATACATTTACAACAATACCGGCAATCCGCACAAAAGCATACTTGCGGGGCCTTTCTTCCTGTCGCAATTTTGCAAATGGAAGTGTGGCAAGTGTATCGAGCAATATGATAACAGTAAGCCAGGTAAAATATTCAGGGTGGCTGTGCATTACTGTAGCATCAGCAAGCTGCTGGGTAAATAATAAAAGTATTACTGAAAATAAAATGGATGAAACTAACAGCGAAGTGTTGAGGGTATTATAAAGACTGATTTTATTTTTTTCCTGTACAAAGCGGAAATAACCCGTTTCTGCCCCGTAGGTAAAAACGATGTTTAAAAAAGGTACAATGGCATATATCTGGGTAAGGTCTGCCGTATCAACCGCCTGGTAAATAAAACTAAGGGAGAAGTTAAGAATATAACCTAAAAACCTGCTTCCGATTGTGGGCAAACCATACCATAAAGTTTGACCTGCTAATTTCTTTATACTACTCAATTATAATTGTTTGCTGACAAATTTACTTGTATAATTTTTAATATTCCCCGCATTTTAGCATCAACAGAAATACTTCCATTTTTTTACATGTTGTATCTTCATAAAAAATTAAAACCATGAAAAAAGTTATTATAGTATTTCTTGCCCTCTTCACTTTTTGCAAATCTTTTTCGCAGGCACGCATAACAACAACAGAGTACCAGAAAACACCCCAACCCTCCATTGAAGTTGAAATGCCTTTTTCAGAAAAAACGGTAACTAAAGCCATTGATGATAAATTACAGAAGTTGGGTTATAAAGGAAAAGAATCGAAAGGTTTTATGACCTACAAAGGCGTAAAAATGGCAGAACTTGGGCCTGATACTTATGACCTGTATTTTAAAACAGAAAGGAAAAGCAGAAAGGAAAAAGATATTACAGTAGTAACAATGCTGGTATCAACAGGCTACGACAAGTTTGTAAGCGATGGTAATTCTTCTGTGCTTGGTAATGCAAAAAATTTTCTTGATAGCCAGTTTGTAATGGTAGAAGCTTTTGAGCTTGAACAGCAGGTTACCGACCAGGATAACGAAGTAAAAAAAGCTGATAAGAAAATGGCATCACTTACAGAAGAGGCTGAAGAATTACAAAAGAAAAAAAAGAAGCTCGAAAAAGATATTGAAGAAAATTTGAAGGCGCAGGAAAATCAAAAAAACGAAATGGGCAAGCAAAATCAGATATTGAACACATTGAAGGGCAAGCGGAAACAATAATGGCCCCTGCAAACCGTTAATACAAAGCCTTCCGGAATAGTCCGATTGTTTAAAAAAAATTCCGGAATTAACCCTACCCAAATGAAAACCTGGAACTACGCACTCTATATGAGTATTTTCTCTGTTGTGATATTGATCATCACATTTTTTTTACCTGCTCATTATAGTATTCTTTCCTGGAGCAAAGACGGAGCAGATGCCGGCAAATTATTTCCGCTGATGTTGTTTATCTGGGCTTTATCGCTGATAGCTTTTGCTATGAATAATGTTTTTGTGGATAAGTGTTACGTGGATGATAATTTAAAAATGAACTCCCTGGTTAAATACCTTCCTTCTGTTTTAAGTATCCCGGTATTTTCATCTTTTATATGGTTTTTATTTACCTGGCTAAAAGGTAACCCGGTAAACTAAAGTGGTTGGCTAAATCGTTTATCCCCCAATAAAACATTATCAGTAAGTGTTTGTAAAAAGGAAATCAGGTCCGCTTTTTCCTGGTTGGTAATAGCAATTTTATTTTTAAGTAAAGGATCTATAGTAGGTTGATTTACATTAATTAAACTACGATAATGCTCAATTACCTGTGAGAGCGAAAAAGCCCTTCCATCATGCATGTATGGAAAAGTAACTTCTATATTTCTCAGGCTTGGCACTTTAAATTTCAGCGAATCTGAAGCTTTGCCGGTAATGCCCATGCGGCCTTTATCCTGTAAAAATGCATCAAGCGCCAGGCCGTTATTTCTGAATGAATTATCAGTAAACAAGGGTTCGGTATGGCAAACATTACATTTCAATTTAAAAGTGTTGTACCCATTTTGTTCGGATACTGTAAAAGTTGCCTCTCCTCTTTTTACTTTATCATACTTGCTATTGTACGATTGAATGCTTCCAATAAACTGGGCCAGTGCTTTCAACATTCGTTGAGAATTGATGGTAGCATCACCAAATGCTGCAGTGAACATCCTGGCATAACCTGTATCAGGTTTTATTTTATTTACTACATTATCAACGGTTTCTGCCATCTCTAAAATATTGGTAATAGGTGCCAGTGGTTGTACTTCAATATGATTTACACCACCATCCCAATGCATCTCTTTTATCCATGCAAGATTAAAAAGGCCGGGGGCATTGCGGGTGGTAAAGGCATTATTAAATCCATGGCTATATTGATGATCGTAAGTAGCAAATGCTGCAAACTGCTGATGACAACTGGCACAGGGAAAATTGCCATCCTTGCTAAGCCTGCCATCGTAAAATAATTTCCGGCCTAATTGAAAACCCTCTTCCGTTAGCAGGTTATTTGCAAAAATATTTGTTGCCGGCTGCGGCCAGCCTACAGGTATTTTTATTTGCAAATAGGTTGGGTTATACCCGGGGAGTACGCCATCGCCTATACCACTTTTTTTGCAGCCATCCAGTAACATTACGAGAATGGTTACTGAGCAAATAATTAATATGGATATTTTAGTTTTCAAATAATATTTAATTATTTATCACATCCTTTATACTAAACATTTTGCTGTAATTATCAGCAATTTTCCGGGAAAGCGCACCTGGAAATGTACTTACGGGATTATCAACAATCTTTATATCATTCGGCGTTTGCCACCAGGTATTTAAATCCGCCTCTATAATTATTTCGCTGGTTTGCCCGGGTTTTACAATGGCTTGCTTATCCGCAGGAAAAGACAGGTTAATCGTTTTTAATACATTATTGGGGCCCGAAAATCCCCCAATATGGTATTCTATTTTATTACCTACCACATTTGATTGAGGGGAATCCCCCTCAATCTTTGCCATTATATAACCGCTGTTCCATGTCCAGAACATATCATTCAAAGGATCCAATGCACCTGTTTGAGCACCGCTAACATTCCTTATACTATCTACTCCTAACATAAAAACAAGATGAGCGTAAGTAGTTACGCCTGCGTCAAAACTAAAGGTTAAACTTGCTGGCACACTTTCATCAACCAGGTGATAGCTGTTTTTTTCTAACACCGTCGTATTTCCGGATCCACCCAGGCTAACATTGCTGATATAGTATTTGAACTTAGTAATTGTAAAGGTTTCATTAAATGGGTTTGTGTAAGCCTTGGTGTTCAATACCATTGGGTTGCCATTTACTTTGTTGACAAATGTAATTTTCATCGCCCCGGTTTCATTGGTTATATTTTTTTGACAGCCTGTTATAAATAGTACTATTAATGTTACAAAATATAGAGGTGATTTAAATTTTTTCATTAGTCAGATTTTAACTTTCATCCGGTTAAGTTTTACTTCACCTGCTCTTTTCTTACTATCTAATCTTTTAGCTTTTGCTGCTTTACCAGGTTTGGTTGCTTTTCTTTTTTTAGGCACTATTAATGCCTTCTTCACCAACAGATTCATTTTTTTGATTACCTGCTGCTTGTTACCTAATTGGGTACGTTCGGTTTGGCTTTTTACTAATAAAAGCCCTTCAGCAGAAATTTTATTGATGAGTTTTGCCTGCAACAGTTTTCTTTCATCTTCATTAATGAGTAAAGATGCCTGGATATTCTAATAACCCTCCACCATAGTTTCTACCTTATTTACATTTTGTCCCCCTTTACCACCGCTTCGGGCTGTTTTAAATTTAATTTCCGGGGCAATATTCATAACCAAATTTAACTTATTTACGTAATTGATGGCAGGAAAGCCATTCATTCGGTATCTTTATTTTAATAAAAGCAAAAAAATCAGGATTTTTGCAACTAACCAACCAAACGTTGATGTTAAAATCTATATATCATTCATTAACAGAGAGAAAACGATCAGGTAAAAAATCATTTGCGGTATTAATCGACCCCGATAAAGTGAATGATAGTAATATGGCTCAGTTAATTGAACTTTCCGTATCTGCCCGGGTAGATTATTTCCTTGTTGGCGGTAGCCTCGTTATTTCTACTTATTTAGATGAATGCTTACAGCTAATCAAAAAAAGTTGTTCCATTCCAACTTTACTATTTCCAGGTAGCCCCTCGCAGGTAAGTAAATATGCAGATGCTTTATTATACCTGTCTCTCATTAGTGGGCGCAATGCGGAGTTACTCATTGGTCAGCACGTTGTGTCTGCCCCCTTTGTAAAAAAGAGTGGCCTCGAAATTATGCCCACCGGGTATATGGTTGTTGATGGCGGGGCCCCTACCACCGTTTCCTACATTTCAAATGCCAGCCCTTTACCCGCAGATAAAAATGAAATTGCCATGTGTACAGCTATGGCTGGCGAAATGCTCGGTATGGGGTTAATATATATGGATGCAGGAAGTGGCGCCAAGCGACCAATTACTGAAAGCATGATAGAAAAAGTTGCCCAACATATTTCCGTGCCTTTAATTGTAGGCGGTGGCATTACCGAACCTGAAAAAGCCTATCTTAATTGTAAAGCCGGTGCAGATGTTATTGTAGTTGGCAATGCCATTGAAAAAGATTCTTCCCTGATAAAAGAAATGGCTGCAGCGGTGCATAGTGTAGCAGTAAAAGTGTAAGATTGCTTTGTGCTGTAAAGACTTTTCCCAGTAATTTAGCATCCGTTTTAATACTTCACACAAGGTAAATAAGTGAAGAAAATTTTTTGTCCATGCCGAGAAGCAATGGGTATCATCCTTGCGTCGCCCTCTTGTACCATATACCAATTGGCATCTTTAATTGCGTTGTAAATTATCCCCCTCTTTTGAACATCACCTTTAGAGAAAAACTCTTCCGATTTAGTAAGATACCAGGGCCGTTTTATTATTTAATCAATTACTTCCCAATGACTTTTTGATCCGCACTATAAAGAAAAAAAAACAAGCGTGCCCAAATATTGCGGGGCTAATATTTCGCTCGTTATAACGTAGGTAAAGATCCAAATAGGTATGCGGTATAAGGGAGTGACACAACGATGATGACCATGGCTGCTTCTTGGTTTGGACAAAAAAACTGAACTCACTTTTTAACCCTTGCAGTATAAATTATTTCTCCATTAAGAATAGAAAATAAAAGTGCTGATTTTTTCCAGGGACCCTCATTTTTTATTTTGTTTGTTAAATTTTCTGCAAGAAGATTTTAAAAAATAATCTGGTATCCGCTTTGTATATTTCTAATAAATTTTAAGCAATGAAAATAATACTACATGCAATAGCAGCCTTACTATTAATGGCGTCATGTACCAGCAGCAGGGATTATCTTACACGGGGGGATGAAGATAAAACTGTGTATGATATAGTAAAAAGGCTTAACAAAAAAAGCAATGATGAAGATGCTGTAAAAGCGCTTGCGCAGGTTTACACATTGGTGCAGGAACGGCACCTGAAAAAAATAAACACTTATACCAGTTATAATGACATCAGTAAGTGGGATAAGCTGCTAAATGAATACAATGCCTTACAGAACATTTACAATGCTATCGACAATTCTGATGCAGCCAGCAGGCTGGTGACACCAAAGAATTATCAAAATGAAATCACTGCTGTAAAAAATGCAGCGGCAGAAGATTATTATCAACTTGCTGATAGTTACCTGGCAAATAACAGCAGGGACTATGCACGCAAAGCTTACAATACTTTTAAAAAAGCTGGTACCCTGGTGAGGGATTATAAAGACAGTAAGGCTAAAATGGAAGAGGCTTACAATATCAGCATTGTAAATGTTTTAATAAATCCCATACAGGACAATTCGTTTTTCTTTAATACCGGCTGGGGAAATATGGGATACAATTACAG
>JANMVB010000293.1:0-8690 GCA_031392305.1 Ferruginibacter sp. | reverse complement strand
GCTCTCTGAACTAAAATTTAATAAAGAGCAAAACGAAAACGGTACCGTAAAATATTTAAAAGGCGCTTTCAGGATATTATTAGCCGCCCCCGGCGATTTTTCCAAAATGGAAATATGGTACCGGGATGAGCGGAGGCATATTATGCAGCCAATTAATGTACACCAGTTGCAAAATCACTTTTATGATATGACCAAGGTGCACCTCAATGACGGGTCATTCAATTAATAACATAGAAAATCTTCATAATAGCTCGGGCACTTGTCCGGGCTTTTATTGTACTAAACATTTATTTTAAATCGGCAGATTTTAAAGTGGTAACCTGGTCAGTATGATCTACTATGCCAGCGTAATTAATATCAATCTTATTTTTAGATTCAATCATCCCGTATTGAGGGGCATAAAATGCCTGGATATCAGTTGTTAAAGCACCCGGGGGCAATGCCAGGCCGCTTATTGACAAAGTGGTAGTTACTTTAATTATATCCGTATAAGAAATATTATTTACAGTTTTTACCTGGCCTTTTTCAGTAATGGTATTTATAAGCGTAACATTTAAAGGAATACCTGAAAGTGTAATGGGATAGGTTTGGCTCCAGGTATCATTCAGCGCAACATTGTCTTTTAAATAAATGTTTTCCACACTGCTGCCACCCAAAACTGCGGGCAAATTTCTAAAGTTATAATATTCACTGCCTGTAATAATATAATATTCATTTGGCCCGCTGCTGTTGGTAAACACACGGTAAGCCTTCGTGTTAATAGACGTATCCCTCCCGGTTGAAGTTACAGTAAACAATGTTTTATTTCCATTCAAATTGTTAGTCAGCTCATAATTCCAGGTACTCCCCGTGGTAGAAGTCATATATTTAACCACCGCCGCCGGTGGTTTGGGAGGGTCATCTTGTTTGCAGGAAATTGCCAATACGGGCAGTAACAGAATGCTAAAAATAATTTTCATCATGGGAAAAAGAGGTTTTAATTAGTAAATATCTGACTTTTTTAATAATAATTAAATTTATCCTCTTATCTTTGCGCTCCAAAAATATGGCTAAGCAGGCACTCATTAAACAGGACGGTACAATTTTAGAAGCACTTAGCAATGCTATGTTTAAAGTTAAACTCGAAAATGGCCACGAAATACTGGCCACTATTTCAGGAAAAATGAGGATGCACTACATTAGAATTTTACCAGGCGATAAGGTAGGCGTAGAGATGAGCCCTTACGATTTAACAAGGGGAAGGATCATTTTCCGTTATAAATAGAACAGTCCTAAAATAGCATTAAGCGATTATTTAATAAATAAAAAGAAACAAAATGAAGGTTAAAGCTTCAATTAAAAAAAGAAGTGTTGATTGCAAGATCGTAAGAAGGAAAGGCGTCTTGTTTGTTATCAACAAAAAAAATCCACGCTTTAAGCAAAGGCAGGGATAATCAATTGGTCAAATTATAAATGGTTACGCCATTTAATCTAATCAACATAATAACAAATAAACAGAATTATGGCTCGTATTGCCGGTATAGATTTACCAAAAAATAAAAGAGGCGAAATTGGTCTTACCTACATATTTGGTATAGGTCGTTCAACTGCTCAGTACATTTTAGACAAAGCTGGTATCAGTTATGATAAAAAAGTTAACGAGTGGAATGATGATGAACAAACATCCATTCGTAATGTAATTAACAGCGAGTTTAAAACTGAAGGTGCTTTACGTAGTGAAGTGCAGATGAACATTAAGCGTTTGCTTGATATCGCTTGTTACCGTGGCTTACGTCATCGTAAAGGGTTACCATTGCGAGGCCAACGTACACGTACCAATAGCCGCACCCGCAAAGGAAAGCGTAAAACTGTTGCTGGTAAAAAGAAAGTAGCTAAAAAATAATCTGACTGGTACCAAATAGTAATATTTGGTACAGTTGTTTTATAGACTTATAACAATTTGAACAAACGCCGGATCGCTTAATAAGTCAGCAGGAGGGTTGGTTCAGTTCGGGAATACCGGAATTTTTTTAAAGATTACCTATTAAAATTATTATGGCAAAAGCACAAGGTGGCAAAGTACAAGGCGGCAAGGCCCAGGGTGGCAAAGCAGCAGCAAAAAAGAGAATTGTAAAAGTTGACAGTTACGGTGATGCACATGTAACAGCAAGTTTCAACAACATCATTATCAGTTTAACCAACAAAACCGGCCAGGTTATCTCCTGGTCAAGTGCTGGTAAAATGGGTTTTAAAGGCAGCAAGAAAAATACGCCTTATGCCGCTCAGATGGCCGCTTCAGATGCAGCAAAAGTTGCAATGGATGCAGGTTTAAAAAGAGTTGATGTGTTTGTAAAAGGTCCCGGATCAGGCCGTGAAGGCGCTATCAGGGCATTGTCGCAATCAGGTATCGAGATCAACATGATAAAAGATGTTACTCCTTTACCACACAATGGTTGTCGTCCTCCAAAAAAGAGAAGGGTATAACCCCTTTCCCCTAATGGGAATCTGGCGTTTTAATTTATAAGAATTTTTATTAATCAAGCTGGTTAAGATTCAATTTTTAGATTTTTCATAATCTTAACCAGGAACTCAAAAATCTACACATAAACATGGCAAGGTACACAGGTCCAAAAACAAAGATCTCCAGGATTTTCGGAGAACCTATTACAGGTAACGGTAAATGGTTAACTAAAAACAGTAACCCTCCCGGCATGCATGGTGCAAACCGCAAGCGTAAAACTTTAGGCGAATACGCACTTCAGTTACGTGAAAAGCAAAAAGCAAAATACACGTATGGTTTGCTTGAAAAACAATTCCGCAAAACATTTGATGAAGCTGCAAGGCGCAAAGGTGTTACAGGTGAAAACCTTATTAAATTACTGGAAGCCCGTTTAGACAATGTTGTTTTCCGTATGGGTATTGCCCCAAGCCGCCAGGCTGCACGCCAGTTGGTTAGTCACAAGCACATTACTGTAAACGGTGATGTATTAAACGTTCCATCTTATTCAATGAAACCAGGTGAAACAATCGGGTTGAAAAATAAGAGTGCAGTTAATACCTCTATCACCGGAAGCGTACGTGGTAAAAACACCAAATTCAACTGGATCGATTTTAACGAAGCAGAACTGAAAGGTACTTTTATTGCTTATCCTGAAAGAGAGAGTGTTCCTGAAAATATTAAGGAGCAACTGATAGTGGAATTGTACAGTAAGTAGTTAATAAGTTATGGTTCATTGTTCATAGTATTTTTATATATGGTGAACAAAGATACCCATAGCTGAAAATGTACAAGGGAGTGACACAACGATGATGGGGATTGATCAAATGCCTGTCAAAAAATATTTAAACATCTAAACATCAATATACAAATGGCCATTTTAAATTTTGTTAAGCCCGATAAAATTGTACTTCAGAAAGCAAATGATTTTGAAGCACAGTTCGAATTTCGGCCCCTTGAACCGGGTTATGGTGTAACAATTGGTAATGCTTTACGCCGCGTATTGCTTAATTCCCTGGAAGGTTATGCCATTATTGGTATTAACATTGTTGGTGCAGATCACGAGTTTGCTACCATTAAAGGGATTACTGAAGATGTAACTGAAATTATCCTGAACCTTAAGCAGGTTCGTTTTAAGAAGAAAGTTGACCATGAAATGGGCGTAGAGAAATTAACCCTCTCTATTAAAAATAAAACTGAATTCACTGCAGGCATGATTGGCGAGGCTACTGCTTCATTTGAAGTAATGAACCCTGAACTAATCCTTTGCGTAATGGACAGCAGCGCTAAACTTGATATTGAAATAACCATTGGTAAAGGCCGTGGTTATGTACCTGCAGAAGATAACAAAGAGAAAAATTCTCATTTTGGTTATATAGCCGTTGATGCTATTTATACGCCGATTAAGAATGTAAAATATACCATTGAAAATACCCGTGTGGAGCAACGTACGGATTTTGAAAAGCTGATCATGGAAGTGATCACTGATGGTACCATTCATCCGGAAGAGGCTGTTAAACAAGCGAGCCGCATTTTGATCCAGCATTTGATGATCATCACTGATGAGAACATCACTTTTGATACAAAAGAAGATAAAAAAGAAGACCTGGTTGATGAACAAACTTTACAACTGCGTAAAGTATTAAAGACGCCGCTTGAAGATCTTGATCTTTCTGTACGTGCCTTTAACTGCCTGAAGGCAGCTAAGATTAATTCATTGAGCGAACTGGTACAATACGAGCAGGAAGACCTGATGAAATTTAGGAATTTCGGTCAGAAATCTTTGAGCGAAATTGAGCAGGTGTTGAACGAAAGAGGCCTTGGCTTTGGAATGGATTTGAGTAAGTTGAAACTGGATGATGAATAATTAGCTAATTAGCCAATGTGCTAATATGCTAATAAAAGGCTTCAGAATATTTAATAATCTTTTGAAGTAAAGAAATTATCACATTATCGAATTAGCACCTTAGCACATTTATAACATAAGTAGTCTGTAAATCCTGACACGGTACAGACGAATTTAAAAACAACATGTCATGCGTCACGGAAACAAGAACAACAATTTAAGCAGAACAGCTTCTCACAGAAAAGCACTGTTAATGAACCTGGGTTGCCAGTTGATCACTTTCAAAAGGATTACTACCACATTGGCCAAAGCAAAAGCTTTGCGTACTTACATCGAGCCAATCATCACCAAGACAAAGCATACTGAAACCAAAGAGATGATCATGCACAATCACCGCATTGTGTTTGGTTACCTCAATGATAAGGCTGCTGTAAAGGAACTCTTTACAGTTGTGGCCCCTAAAGTTGCAAGTCGCCCCGGAGGTTATACACGTATTATAAAATTAGGTCAAAGAACCGGTGATGCTGCTGAAGTAGCAATGATTGAACTGGTTGACTTTAATGAAATATACGGCAAAGGTGTTAGTAACATTGCAGTTGCTGAACCAGCTAAAAAAACAAGGCGTAGCGGTGGTAAAAAGAAAACTGCAGATACTTCAGCAGTTGAAGAAGCAGTAGAAGTTAAAGGCGATGATACCACTGCAACAGAAGAAAAGAAAGAAGCATAATTTGAAAAATCTGATTTATATAAAAGCTCCGATATTGTTATCGGAGCTTTTTTTATTATCCGGGCTGTAAAGCATTGGGCAACATCCTTGCAAATATGATTTTATCATTTATCCTTTTTGGTAAAAAGGATAAATGATCCCTCTTGTACTTAATACCATTTGGGAACTTT
The DNA here is from genome assembly GCA_031392305.1 of Ferruginibacter sp. Lineage (GTDB taxonomy): Bacteria > Bacteroidota > Bacteroidia > Chitinophagales > Chitinophagaceae > Ferruginibacter. The sequence goes on along the minus strand of JANMVB010000293.1, from coordinate 3,471 downwards.
AATTGTGTTTTAGTAAAAATGTATTCACGAAAGATTTTATAATGTTGAGAAATTTTTTGTTTAATAACTCAACGAATTGTTTTCTTTGCAAAACTTCTTAAAAAAATGACAACTCCTTTTCAGAAAAAATCAGCCATTTTGTTATTAGAAGATGGCACTCTATTTTATGGTAATGCCTTTGGGAAAATTGGCACCACAACGGGTGAAATTTGCTTTAATACCGGCATGACAGGTTACCAGGAAGTATTTACCGATCCAAGTTATTATGGCCAGGTGCTTATCATGAACAATGTGCATATCGGTAACTATGGTGTAAAGGATATAGATGTAGAAAGTGACGGCGTAAAAGTAAAAGGGGTAATAGGCCGAAACCTCGAAGAGCAATATTCACGTTTTGAAGCAACTGGTTCTTTACAGGCGTATTTTGAAGAGCAGCACCTGGTAGCTATTGATAATGTAGATACAAGGGCCTTAGTAGCCCATGTGCGTACACAAGGCGCAATGAATTGTATTATCTCCTCAGATATACAAGACATTGAATTATTAAAGCAACAACTCAAAGAAGTGCCCTCCATGGATGGCCTTGAGCTGGCTTCTGCTGTGTCAACTAAAGAATCTTATTACCTCGGTAATCCCGAAAGCGAAATACGGGTAGCTGTGTTGGATTGCGGTATTAAGCGCAATATTTTAAACTGCCTTGTTGAAAGAGGTGCTTATGTAAAAGTTCACAACGCAAAAACAAGTTTCGAAGAACTACAGGCATTTAAACCAAATGGATATTTTATCAGTAACGGCCCCGGCGACCCGGCCCCCATGGATTATGCTGTTAAAACTGTAAAACAAATACTGGCTGCGGAGATACCGCTGTTTGGTATTTGTCTTGGTCACCAGTTGCTGGCGCTGGCCAATGATATCCCTACGTTTAAAATGCACCACGGGCACCGTGGCCTTAATCACCCGGTAAAAAATGTAATCAGTGGGAAAAGCGAAATCACTACCCAGAATCATGGGTTTGGCGTAGATCCCTTAGCAGTAAGGGCTTCAGCAAATGTGGAGATTACTCATCTAAATCTGAATGATGATTCAATTGAAGGAATAATGGTAAAAGGTAAGCCTGCGTTTTCTGTACAATATCACCCTGAAGCCACACCGGGCCCACATGATAGCAGGTATTTGTTTGATGAGTTTATTGCATTAATAAAAAGCCCTTCTACTATATTGGCATAGCTGCATTAAATGGATGTGACCAAACTTTTGTTTATTTGTAAAGTGGTATAATTTTTTTTAATTTAAAAATTCCCCTTCAGGGGTTAGGGGTATGAAAATCGCCATCATCAATGGACCTAATTTAAACCTGCTCGGTACCCGTGAGCCGGAAATATATGGCCGTAAAACCTTCGATAATTTTTTAGATGAACTGCGGCCTAAATTTCCTGCAATAGAATTTAGTTATTTTCAAAGCAATATTGAAGGAGAGCTGATCGGCGAATTACAGCGGGTGGGCTTTTCTTTTGATGGTATCATTATTAACCCTGGCGGATATACGCATACTTCGGTAGCCTTGGGAGATGCGATTGCGTCAATCACTGCCCCAGTTATTGAAGTGCATATCTCCAATATTTTTGGCAGGGAGGATTTCAGGAAGTTATCTTATGTTTCCGGTAAAGCCAAAGGCGTTATAAGTGGCCTGGGATTGAAGGGATATGAACTGGCGATTGATTATTTTTTGTAACTACATTGTCCTGATGAAATAAAATACTACAAGGATTATAACGAAGGTCGCTACAGTATAAATAATGATCGGAGTTGTATTTGATTTCCCGGTTTTACCATTAAATCGGTATCCACAGGTTTCGCATTTGGTATGATGCATTAACCTGGGGCCTAATATACCGCCCCACCAGGTATATCTTACTTTAGTTAATATTTTGCTGCCGCATTTGGGGCAACCGTTTTCATTGGTGAATTCATTTAGCTGATCTGTCATAAATTATTGTTTGCAATAAATGTACAAATATTTTTTTTGGGGTAACTCCTGGAGGGTTTTAAATCCTCCAGGAGTTTATATTGGTCTTACTTATAAAATAACACGCAATAACAAGGCATAGCCGGTATCTTCTTTTGGATTATCCGCAATGCTCACAATATGCAATCCTGAAGTTGACCATACTTTAAACAGGTCGCCTTTTTTATGTTTTACCATTTCTTTATCGAGTTGCGGCAGCATTACGCCTTGTATAAACCAGCCCAGGTCTCCGCCCTTAGCGGAAGATTCATAGTCAGCGCTGTAAATGCCGGCCTGCGCTGCAAAGGTTGAAGTTTTGTTTTTTATTTTAGCCATGATGCTGTCGGCCAGCGATTCTGCAAATCCTTTATCAAAAACTGCCGTGTCAATGAGTATGTGCTTGATGTGATAAAAAGTATTCGGTGCCTTCATCAATATTTTAACGAGTATATTTTCTTTTTTAAACGGGCCATACACTTTACCTGTCTTACCATGATAAGCAAGGCTGTCGGCTTTACCCATAAACTGGGCAGTGCTTACCACAGTTACCGTATCAATAAAATATTTTTTCTTCAAAACATATTTTACAAAGCCGATAGGGTTATTGGTAGTATCAAGTATCTTTTTTATGTGGGCAACAGATTGGCTTTTTGCCGAAAATATAAATCCTGTAAACAAGAAAAAGAAAATGATTTTTTTCACGGTTAAAATTTGAAGGGCAAAGATATGGGTTTGGTGTCTGGCCACTGCATGCAGAACTAAAGTTTAGGAAAGTTTTGTATTGCAGGCTGTTTTTATCTTTAGAAATCTCCCTGGTGGCCTGACAACGGTTTAAATCGTTAGGTGTCTGGCCACTGCAAACAGAATTAAAGTTTAAGAATTTTTGCAATGCTGGCCGTTTTTATGATTAAGACTCTTCGTAGTGGCCTGACATCTGATTACTTTAAAGCATACAATACCTTTACTTCAAATCGTAATTTTATTTTTCTGTAATCAACTCCATTGTCATTAATGCCATAAGCTCTTGCTTCTTTCAGGCTCACATTCTCATAAAGGGGTACGTTAGATTTATAACTCCCCGAACGCACATCAGAACTGGTTGATTCTTCAGGCTCAGTAATAGTTATAGCTGGTCCCAGTTGTTCAGTAACTGATTCGGATAAATAAATTGCTTTTTCCTTTGCTGCCTTTACAGCCATAATTTTAAGCTGCTTACGGTATTCAATAATTTTACTGTGAGATGTTTTTATAATGCTGAAATTATTTGTTGCTTCATCATCAAGCCTGTTTACCAAATCATCTATAAGTTTTGTATTGCTGAATTTTATTTGATAGGCAATGGAAGATAACAGGTCAGGGTCTTTTTTCCTGCGCCTCCAGATATTAGCCATATTGTAGCCATCATAAGATGCGACAGCAATGTTGCTATCCGGAATGCCAACTGCTTTACAAATGGCTAAAAAATC
>JANMVB010000267.1:0-6621 GCA_031392305.1 Ferruginibacter sp. | reverse complement strand
AATTTTTTCAACATTAGATGCTTTACTGTGCAGGCCTTCCAATTGCTTTTTACTCAGGCTTCCTCTTTCCTGGTATTGGTACAATAAACTTGTAACAAATGTTGATGAAGGGTATCTGGCTAATGTTTCTTTTAAGATGTCTAAAATTACATCTACGTCCGGCTTTATTCTATGCATAGTATGTTTGTAATATGATTAAAAAATAGAGAAATAAGTGAATACCTGCATTCCAAAATAACCCGTTAATTTGTTTGCCGGTAAATGTTAATGGTGAAAATATTTAAATTCAATTAATAGGATTTGAAAAATTTATTAAGTAGTTGCTTAATAATTTTACTACGAACCAACCAGCAATAAAAATGCACAAAAATTAGTAATTAGATAATTTCGAAATGGCATAAATAAATAGTAAATTTATGCTAATCCACTATATCTTTTTAATCACCCAAAAATCTAATTTCATGCCCAAGTATATAATTGAAAGAGAAATACCCGGTGCAGGCCAGTTGACAGACAAACAACTTGAAGCCATCTTCCAAATTTCAAATGATGTATTAGATAAGTTAGGCCCGCTTGTAAAATGGGAGCATAGTTATTTAACTAATGATAAACTCTATTGTGTTTACACTGCTCCAAACAAAGATGTGATAAGAGATCATGCAAGAAAAGTAGGGATCCCGGCAAATAATATTTCAGAAATATTAGAAGTAATGGACATTAATTCGCACCCTTCGGATCATGTGCATGAAAGCTGGTACTATGAATAATTTCAAGACAGTACCCTTATAAATAGTCATCTGATAATCCAGGCTATTTTAAAATTTACATTATAAGAATCTGTAGTTTACCATTAGCCTTTACTCTGGTGTATGGACTTACGTGCCCCGCTAATTTATTTTAAAATAAACAGATTTTGTAAAAAGCTACATGATTTATTGGAAAGCTTTAAAGCTGATTTCTTTTTTTCTCTTCAGCCAGTTTAAAAGACCAGGGGCCATTGCCTACAATTAAAAAATATACAAGCAGTAATAAAACTATAATGGAAAGGAACAACTCGGAATAAGGCCTAAGCATATTACCACCCGTATTGATAAAAATTACTGCTACCAATAATATTGGTATTTGAATAAGACAGGCAAAACGTGTAAACAAGCCAATTGTTAACAGTATGCCGCCAACGATGTGGGCAAATACTATATAATGCCCCAATACAATAAACATGAGTGAGCTAAATTGAACTTTGTTTTCCATGAGCCCCATCAAAGTACCCATATTTTGTAAAAAATCGATGCCCTTATAACAAAGAAAGACACCTAATAGTATCCGGATAATGTCAAGCCATTTAGGGTGGTGTGTATCTCCCCAATGTTCAAAACGTTGAAGGATGTTCATATAATTTATTTTAAAAAAAATGATGTATGAAGTATAGTACAGGGCTTAAGTATTCACCGGGCAAGGGTTAAAATGATTGCTAAGGTATCAAACTACATAGAAAGTTATTTACAAAAGGTAAGGATGGTATTTTTGATGTGTGCATTGCACTCAAGGCCTATTAATAAATTGTAAACTACGTGTGAAAAATTTCCGGGATGAAAATAAAATATACAATCGAAAAATGGCATTGCTATCATAAATCTGTTAATCACTGTCTTCTAAATGTAATTTCTGGTGATGTGCACCTGCCGCAATATGTAATGCAAAACCAACAATAGCTGTATCTTTTAATAAATTAATCAATGCAATTTGTTTCATCTCCTTATCGCCTGCATTAAGGTAATTGGGCAAATGAATAGTAAGTATAAAAATTATTAGTAACACTGCAAGGAGATAACCAGCAAGCTTTACCATTTTATTGGTTAAAAAAGAAAGTGCAACAAGTATAAATGCAGCACCTACGAAATAAACCCATATTATACCGCCAGGCATAAATTCAGGTAAAAAAACCAAAAGGTCTCTCGGATGTAAAAAATGAAAAACCCCAAATGCGAATAAAACTATGGATAAGAGGTAAATCGCTATTCTTGAAATTATATGATATTGTTTCATAAAAAGGAGGTTTGAAGGTAAAAGTTACAACAATTAAAACCTTGTTGCAACCCTTTTATACATTTTTTTTAATTTATTTTCAAGTAAGCCTTACCGGAAGTAAAGCCTTGGTTTAATGCAGTTAACGAATTAAATACTTTACCATTTTCATTTCATTTGGCAGCACTGCAAATTAATTTTATTTCCTTCTTTTAAAATTATTTATTTGTGTGATATTTACCGGGGAATCTAAAAAATCAGGCACGCTTTTTTACTGATAATTATTGTACAATTAAAATTTTAAAATTATGTTATGGCAAGGCAGAAGGGAAAGTAGTAATGTAGATGACCGCAGAGGTATGTCGGGTGGTAAGCTGGCAGCAGGCGGTGGTATCATTGGTGTAATTGCGCTGTTATTAAATTTTTTCCTGGGCGGTGGTGAGGGTGGTACCCAACTTCCACAATTACCCGTTCAGCAAAGGGAGCTGTCACCACAGGAGGCAGCAGCAGACGACCAAAGGGCTAAATTTGTAAAAGTAGTACTTGCAGATACAGAAGATGTATGGGGCCAGCTTTTAAAACAATCGGGTAAAAATTACCCGGCACCAACCCTTGTATTATTCAGGGATGTTGTTGAGTCGGCTTGTGGTAATGCCAGTTCGGCTTCAGGGCCTTTTTATTGCCCTGCTGATGCTGACCTTTATATTGATCTGTCTTTTTATGAGGAGTTACAAAGCCGGTTTAAGGCACCCGGCGATTTTGCGATGGCTTATGTAATAGCCCACGAAGTTGGGCACCATTTACAAAACCTGATGGGAACCTCAGAAAAAGTGCAGCGGCTACGGGGACAGGTTAGTGAGGAAGAATATAACCAATATTCAGTGCGGCTGGAGCTTCAGGCAGATTTTTATGCCGGGGTATGGGCCAATCATGCACAAAAAATAAAAACAAGCGATGGCAGGAATATTATTGATGCTGAAGATATTAATGAAGCATTGAATGCAGCCAATGCAATTGGTGACGATCGCTTGCAAAAACAGGCGCAGGGTTACATAGTGCCCGAATCTTTTACTCATGGCACTTCTGCACAGCGCATGTTTTGGTTCAAAAAAGGGTTCGAAACCGGGGACGTTAATCAGGGCGACACTTTTAAAGCCTCCAATTTAGAATAAGTTGAACCTGCAATTTTGGGCCTTCGCAGTTAAAATTGATAAAGTGGGGAAAATTCTTCACGCCATCTTATCAATTTTCAAATATTTTAATCTGGCATAATTTTTTACGTTTATTATAAATAAGATGCTTCAACAGGCATTTTTTCTAAAAATTATTTTAAAAACTTTTTTTAATAAAAAAATTATACAACTATGAGCACAGTTAAAACTTTATTAATTGGGGTAACCGTTGGTGCAGTATTAGGTGTTTTATATGCCCCGGCAAGGGGCTCCGAAACACGGCGTAAGCTTTCAAGAAGAGGTGAAGACATCAAAGATAGATTTAATGAATTTAAAGACACCATTAACGAAAAGCTGGAAAGTTTTAAAGAGGATGTAAATGAAATGGCTTACCAGGAAATGGACAGGATAGAAAGTGAAGCATCATCTGCAGGGCGGCAATCGTCATGGCAGTCTTAATAAACAATACGCTTATTTTGCAAAAGCCGGCATTGTCGGCTTTTTTTATGTTTAATAAATTCTATTAGCATTTGGATTTATAGCATAAAAACTCCTTCCCTTCCTTTTAAATTAAAGAGTTAATCGCAAATTGAAAGCGATGCCATATATTCAAAAGTACAAGAGGGCGATGCAAGATCACCTAACGGCAGGGCCGTTAAACCAATGAAAATGAACATTTGTAAATCGTTGATTTCCAACGCCAATAAATTGTGTTCATTAGTACAATGCTTATTCAGGGCTCAGTTGCCCGGACAAAATAAAATATACTAAACACAAAAAAAGACTGCCCTTTTCAGAAACAGTCTTTTTATAATTTTAAAATTCCTTTTATTCAGCTACCAGCCTAAATCCATTTCCATGGATATTTACAATTTCAATGGTGCTATCTTCTTTTAAATATTTACGAAGCTTTGCAATGTACACATCCATACTCCGGCCATTAAAATAAGTATCACTTCCCCATATTTTCTTTAATGCAATCTCCCTTGATAACAGGTCATTTTTATATTCACAAAGCATTTTCAATAATTCATTTTCCTTCGGTGATAATACCTGCACCTTTCCATCAATCGTTAGTTCTCTCAGGCGGGGATTAAAATGATATTTGCCCATATCAAATTCGGCATTCACTTCTTCCCTATGCATCTCTTCGTTACGTTTAAGGATAGCTTTAATTTTCAACAGCAGTACTTCACTGTCAAAAGGTTTGGTTATGTAATCATCAGCGCCAAGTTTATACCCTTGTATAATATCATCCTTCATTGTTTTTGCAGAAAGAAAAAACAACGGCACATCCAGGTTAATATCCCGGATTTCTTCTGCCAGTGCAAAACCATCCATATTTGGCATCATCACGTCAAGCAGGCAAATGTCAAATTTTTCCCGTTGAAAGGCAGCAAGGCCCAGGCGGCCATCTCTTTCAAGTATCACTTCATAGTCATTCAGTTCCAGGTAATTTTTTAATACCATACCCAGGTTGGTATCATCTTCACACAATAATATTTTGGGTTTAGGTGCTTCCATGTTTTATTAAGTTTAATGGCAAATAAAATTAATTCATTTTTGATGTAGCGAATATAATGCCTATTTTTTTGTTAAAGGTAATATTAGTCTGCATTCCCTGATATCCCATTTTTACAAAATATTGGTTGTATAAACCGTTGTGATGGCAGGTCGTTTTCTTAAATACATCTGCCCTTATTCTACCTCGTTTCATTCGTTTTTGAGATTACTATAACATCAGTATCTTTCCAAAAAATATCTCAACATGGCAAATAAAGAAGCCTTTATACAGGCAATAACCAACGGCTATACTTTTAAAGGCGAATCAGTAAAAATTGGTGCGGCCGTTTTAGATGGTGAGGTAGTAGCAGGAGCCGGAATTTTTTTGCCGTTAAAAACAATGAACCGCCATGGGCTTATTGCCGGCGCTACCGGCACGGGTAAAACGAAAACTTTGCAGATGATCAGTGAATTTTTAAGCGATGCAAGTGTACCTGTTTTGCTCATGGATATAAAGGGCGACCTCAGCGGAATTGCTGCGATAGGGTCCGTAAATGATAAAGTAACTGACCGTTACCAGAAGATAAATATGGAATACAACCCATCCCAGTTTACTGCCGAACTGATGACGCTAAGTGAACAAAAGGGTATTCGGCTAAGGGCAACTGTTAGTGAGTTTGGCCCCATATTGTTAACAAAAATATTAGCGTTAAATGATACGCAGGGCGGAGTAGTAGCCATGATATTTAAGTATTGTGATGATAACAAATTACCGCTGTTGGATTTAAAGGATTTTATAAAGGTATTGCAGTATGTTGGTGACGAAGGAAAGGCAGAAATGGAAAAATCGTATGGCAAAATTTCCACCACCAGCACGGGTACTATTTTACGTAAAGTGATTGAGCTGCAGCAGCAGGGTGCAGATGTATTCTTCGGCGAAAAAAGTTTTGAAGTTGCCGACCTCATGCGCATAGATGACCAGGGCCGGGGCATCATCAATGTACTGCGGGTGACGGATCTGCAGGACAGGCCCAAACTTTTCTCCACTTTTATGTTGCAGATGCTGGCAGAGCTTTACGCCAGTTGCCCCGAAGAAGGTGATATGGACAAACCCAAACTGGTGATGTTTATTGATGAGGCTCATTTGATCTTTAATGAAGCGAGCCCGGCATTGCTGCAGCAGATAGAAACAATCGTAAAACTGATACGGTCAAAAGGTATTGGCATTTTCTTTTGTACGCAAAACCCCATGGATGTGCCTGCAAGTGTACTATCGCAACTGGGTTTAAAAGTGCAACATGCATTGCGTGCCTTTACTGCCGCCGACCGCAAAGTGATAAAGCAAACTGCAGAGAATTATCCCGAAACTGAATTTTATAAAACAGAAGATTTGATAACTCAAATGGGAATTGGCGAGGCATTAATCACCATGCTGAATGAAAAGGGTATTCCCACGCCGCTGGCGCATACCATGCTTTGTGCGCCACGCAGCCGCATGGATGTGTTGACAGAGGAGGAGATTGATGCCATCAACAGCAAATCGAAAATGGTTGCCAAATACAACAAAACTATCGACAGCGAAAGCGCTTACGAAATACTGACCGCCAAACTACAGGAAGCCGCAGAAAAATCGGCGCAGGAAGAAGCTGAGGAGACAACGACTTCAACAAAAAAATCAACAAAGGAACCAGAATCGGCTTTAGAAAAAGTAGCAAACAATACCATTGTAAAAAGCATGTTGCGTACTGCAGGCACTACCATTGTTCGCTCTTTATTGGGCGCTTTGGGTTTGGGCGGCCGCAGCAAAAGTTCGAAAAGTAAGGGTTGGTTTAATTAACAGAACGGATTATTTTATAAGTACCGGTTATTAAACCAGCACTTCGTATTTTTACAACATGAGAAATTGCCAGCTGCTTTCTGG
>JANMVB010000265.1:0-3264 GCA_031392305.1 Ferruginibacter sp. | reverse complement strand
AAAATTTTCTAAAGTTGTTGCATGTAATGCTTTTTAGTACATTTGCCCTATATGATGAACGTAGAGAATATGGAATACAATACCACACGCAATCACTTAACCATGAGAGAATATGGACGTCATATTCAAAAAATGGTTGAGTACCTGCTGAGTATTGAAGATAAAGAAAAGCGCCAGCGCAATGCAATGGCCCTGATTGAATTAATGGGTTTCCTAAACCCACACTTAAAAAATGTTGAGGATTTTCGCCACAAATTATGGGACCACTTATTCCTCATCAGCGATTTTAAACTCGATGTTGAAAGCCCATACCCCATACCCACCCGGGAAACTTTAAAAGCTAAACCCGAAGTATTGGGCTACCCCAAAAAATATCCAAAGTTTAATCACCTGGGAAAAAACATTGAAGTAGTAATCAACAAGGCACTCAAGGAAGATAACCCGGAAAAACGCCAGGGTTTTGCCAATGCTATCGCTTATTACATGAAGCTAACTTATAGCAACTGGCACAAAGAACTCGTACATGATGATAACATCCAGAGTGAATTACAAAGCATTACCGAAGGGCAACTGGAGTTTAATAACCGCCCTTTTATAAAACACAGAACTGATACTCGTACAGACAGAGATGATTACAGAAGTGGTGGAAGTGCAGGTGGCTATCGTAAAAACTTTGGCACCAGAAGTAATACCCCTGGTGGAAGGGATAACAGGAGCAATGGTGGACAACAGCGTGATAACCGTGGCGGTATTGGTGGTAATGGTAGCCGGGATAACCGTCCTGGCGGTAGCGATAACCGAAACAGCAATAACCGGAATTTTAAAAAGAGATATTGAACTAACGTATAACTAAACACCGGTTAATTAATTCACTCAAAAGATATTTAATAATTTGTAGGCATTAGCCCTGACTGTTAGCACATGTTGGGGCTTTTTGATTTTATAACCAACTTTTCAATTTAATTAAAAAGATGAGCTCATTTGATGTAATCGGAGGAAAAAAATTAGCCGGCGAAATTATTCCCCAGGGTGCCAAAAACGAAACATTGCAAATTATTTCTGCAGTATTATTAACCCCCGAAAAAGTTACCATTGATAACCTGCCTGATATTATTGATGTAAACCTGTTGATAGAATTGCTGGGCGAAATGAAAGTAAAAATTGACCGCACCAGCAGAAGTAGTTGCACCTTCCAGGCAGATGATGTGGATATAGATTATTTAAACAGTGCAGACTATCATAAAAAAAGTGGTAAGCTAAGAGGTTCAGTAATGCTGGCCGGGCCAATGTTATCACGGTTTAAAAAAGCATATATACCAAAGCCCGGCGGTGATAAAATCGGTCGGCGCAGATTGGATACCCATATCGTTGGGTTCGAAAAATTAGGCGCTGCTTTTGAATACAATCCTTACGGTTTTTTTTACCTGTCTGCTAACGAACTGAAGGGAGCCACTATTTTACTGGATGAACCAAGTGTTACAGGCACCGCCAATATATTAATGGCCGCAGTAATGGCAACAGGCACCACCTCAATTTATAATGCCGCCTGCGAGCCATACCTGCAGCAGTTGTGTAAAATGCTCAATCGCATGGGTGCAAAAATCTCCGGCATTGGCAGTAATATGCTCACTATCGAAGGGGTAGATTACCTGGCGGGCACAACACATAAAATTTTGCCCGACATGATTGAAGTAGGCAGTTTTATTGGCCTTGCTGCAATGACACAAAGCGACATCCTCATAAAAAATGTGGGCCTGGAACACCTTGGCGTTATACCCGAAAGGTTTCAGCAGTTGGGCATAAAAATGAATTTCCCCGGCGATGATATACATATACCCTCACAGGAATTATACGAGATACAAAAGTATATGGATGGCGGCGTACTCACCATTTACGATCATCCATGGCCGGGTTTTACTCCCGACCTTTTAAGCATTGTGCTGGTAACAGCCATACAGGCAAAGGGCAGCGTACTCATCCATCAAAAAATGTTTGAAAGCCGTTTGTTTTTTGTAGATAAATTGATAGATATGGGCGCACAAATTATTTTATGCGATCCCCACCGTGCCGTAGTTATTGGCTTGGAAAGAGAACAAAAACTCCGGGGCATAACTATGAGCAGTCCGGATATACGTGCCGGTGTAGCGCTGTTGATTGCAGCCTTAAGCGCAGAGGGAAAAAGCACCATTCAGAATATTGAGCAGATAGACCGTGGGTATCAAAACATAGATACCAGGCTGCAAAACCTGGGAGCGGAAATAGTGAGAAATAATTGATCATCAAACAGTAATCATAGCAAAAAAATTTAGGTATATAATTCTTTTTGAACAAGCTGAATATCTCTAATGATCATCGTTGTGTCACTCCCTTGTACGTCATACCTATAGGGATCTTTACCCACAATATATGTAAGCAACTATGCACGCATTTTTCTATCACTTTTTATTCGAGGCGGTAGCAGCATTTGTTTGCGAAGTAAAGGCCTAATTCTGAAAATAAATACCAGATAAGAAGTATCTCAAAAATGCAAAACCTGACATTTGCATTTTCTTCCTTTTCTTTGCAAATGGCCGCACAAAATAAAATTATCATCATCACTGCCCCTTCCGGATCCGGTAAAACTTCTATTACACGCTACCTGATGCAGCAGTATCCACAGCTGGCATTCTCAATTTCCGCCGCCACCAGGCAGCCCCGGGGCAACGAAAAAAACGGTGTGGATTATTACTTTATCAGCGAAAATGATTTCAAGCAAAAGATACAACACAACGAATTTGTAGAGTGGGAAATGGTGTATGAGGGCAAATATTATGGCACTTTAAAAAGCGAACTACAACGCATTTGGGATACAGATCAAATACCCGTACTGGATATTGATGTGCAGGGTGCCATCCATGTAAAACAGCAATATCCCGAAACTTCCATTGCACTTTTTATAGTTCCCCCATCAGTTGGAGAGTTGCAAAAAAGATTGGAAGGCCGCGGTACAGAGTCACCGGAATCGTTGGCGGCCCGCATTAATAAGGCCGGGTATGAAATATCTTTTAAAGATCATTTCGACAAGCAAATTGTAAATGATGATCTTGAAAAAGCTTGTAACGAAGCCAGCATTATTGTAGCCGGGTTTATAAAACAATAAGGTTTCAACATTGCCGGTTTAATTCGTGAATGGTGAATGGTCAATGGTCAAGGGTGAAATATTCAACCTTGACCATTCACGCTAAATCAATCATCTTCCTTACTTTTACTGCATGGATTGGATAG
>JANMVB010000210.1:0-8629 GCA_031392305.1 Ferruginibacter sp. | reverse complement strand
TCTTTTTTGCCCGTTAATATATTGGATGAAAAGGTGAAATTTCCCAATGGTTTAGATGCTATCTGGATGAGCCAGTTCCTGGATTGATTTTCTGAAGAGGAGATTGTTTCTATTTTAAAAAGATGCCACGAGGCTATGGATGAAAATGGCGTAGTGATCATCCTGGAGCCTTTCTGGGATAAGCAACGTTTTGAAATAGCAGCATTTTGCTTGCACCAGACCTCGCTGTATTTTACCGCCCTTGCCAATGGCACCAGCCAGATGTACAGCGCCGAAACTTTCTTTAGCTGTATTGACAAAGCCGGGTTTGATATTGTGGAACAGTTAGATAATATTGGGTTGAGCCAGACATTGTTGAAGTGTAAAAAAAGACTATGATTCTGACTAGGATTTATATGATTTATAGGATGATAGGATTAATGAAATATAAAAAGAAAAATGTTTTGTCCGGGCTATGAATCAATGGGCATCATCGTTGCATCGCCCTCTTGTACTTAGAATCAATGGGCAACTTTAATTGCGTTTATAATTAAATGAACAGGTTATGAAAATAAAGAATCATCAAAAAGACAATAATCCAATAAACCCTGATAACTACAATGGCTTATCTTTATAAGTCTTGATTTAACCTTATTTCAAAACATTATGATTACAGAAAAAGTAGATGTACTGGTGATTGGAGCAGGGCCGGCTGGAACTGTTGCAGCTTCTATCATCAACAAGGCCGGGTTTAAAGTAAAAATTGTAGAGAAACAACAATTTCCACGATTTGTAATAGGCGAAAGTTTATTACCCCGTTGTATGGAGGCGCTTGAAGAAGCCGGTTTTCTTGAAGCAGTAAAAGCAAAAAATTTCCAGGAAAAATTTGGTGCCAAGTTTGTAAAAAATGGCAAAATATGCGACTATCTTTTTGCCGATCAATACACACCCGGCTGGAACTGGACCTGGCAGGTGCCTCGTGGCGAATTTGATAAAACACTCGCTGATACCGTAGAAAAAATGGGCGTGCCTGTTTGTTACCAAACAACAGTAACTGCCATAGAATTTAATGGTTCAGATTCTGTAACAACTGTTGAAGATATTGACGGAAATAAAAATTTGATCGAGGCAAGATATATTGTGGATGGCAGCGGATATGGAAGGGTTATTCCCCGTTTATTCAATATGGATAAGCCATCTAATTTATCCCCCCGTAAAGCTTTGTTTGCCCATACGGTTGATACAAAACGTTCGCTGGATGACGAGCCAAACCGCATCACCATTATTGTGCATGCTTATGGTATCTGGGTATGGGTAATCCCTTTTTCCAATGGCGTTACTTCGCTTGGTTTTGTTGGTGCTCATGAATTTTTTGATCGCACTAAAGGAACAGAAGAAGAGCAGCTTCGTTCTTTAATAGCGTCTGAACCATATTTGAGTGAACGCTTTAAAGATGTTGAATTCTCTTTCGAACCAAGGGTGCTGGAGTCATGGTCAGCCACTACAGAAAAATTTTATGGAGATGGGTTTGTGCTTACAGGAAATGTTACAGAATTTTTAGACCCCGTTTTTTCATCCGGCGTAACACTTGCAACGGTTTCAAGCCAGCTTGCAGCTAACCTGGTAATAAGAAAATTACATGGTGAAACTATAGACTGGAATAAAGAATATACCGAACCGATGATGCAGGGAGTAAATACTTTTCGCAGTTATGTAATGGCATGGTATGAGGGTACACTTGATACTATTTTCTTTGCAGATAACCAGGTGCCATCAATAAAAAGTATGATATGCTCTGTGTTAGCCGGATATGTTTGGGATACCACCAATCCTTATGTAAAAGATCATAACACAGCATTACATAAACTGGCCCATTTAATTGATCTCAGAGATTCAATTGCAGAAAAAACACCCGGTTAAATTTTGCAGGCACCCCTACATATTACTGCTTCTTGTGTAATAAACAACAATCGTTTTATTAAAAACGAACAACTTGTTTTTGAAAAAGAGCATGCCACTATCGCTGAATTTTTAGTGAGTGCTTACCAGTATTTCGGTGTAAAATACCCGAAATTTTATAAGATGGATAGCCTGTGTAAAATGGGATGGCTGGCAACGGAATTACTATTGAAAGATACCTTTGATAAAGAAAAGTATCAGCCTGAAGAAACCGGCGTGGTACTAAGCAATGCAAGCTCAAGCCTTGATGCAGATATCAAATATTTTGACTCAGTAAAAGAAATGGCGAGCCCTGCTTTGTTTGTTTACACACTGCCCAATATAGTAATAGGGGAGATAAGTATTTATCATAATTTTAAGGGTGAAAATGCATTTTTTATATCTGAAACCTTTGATGCAGAATTTTTACAATTGTACGTGAGCAACCTTTTTAATAACAATATCTTGCAGGCTTGTATTTGTGGTTGGGTAGAAGTGATTGGAGCGGAATATATGACTGCATTGTTTTTGATTGAAAAGGAAATACACCCGCAAATCAATCAAACAGTAATTCCCTTTACAAACGAAAATTTAAATAAAATATACCAGTTACATAATGGATAAATTAATACAGGATCTGAAAGTACAGATCATCGCCCAATTGAACATGCAGGATATGAAGCCCGAAGACATCGGCGATAATCAGCCGCTTTTTGTAGAAGGCCTGGGATTGGATTCAATTGATGCTTTAGAACTGATAGTTTTATTACAGCAACAGTACAAAATTAAATTGTCGAATGCAGAAGACGGGCCAAAAGTATTTCGTTCTGTAAGAACGATTGCGGAATATATTACCGCTCACCAGGCACAAAATACTTAACAATGAGTTCTCCGGTTTTTATTGCAGGTTTAGGGGCAATTTCAGCAATTGGCAACAATGTAGCTGAATGCCTAGGTGCACTTAATAATGGGAAAGCAGGCATGGGGGAGATGGCTTACCTTGATTCAATTCACGGAAAGACCCTGCCGGTTGCCGAAGTAAAATTAAGCAATGAACAACTGGTACAACAGTTAGGCCTGCCTGCCGTAATCAGCCGTACTGCAATGTTAAGTATGTTGGCTGCCCGGGAGGCGATGTATAGTGCGGCAATTCCTGATTTTCCATCTTTACGATCAGGATTTATTTCAGCCAATACAGTTGGTGGTATGGACAGAACAGAAGGTTTTTTTAAAAATTTTCTCCCTGATCATACAAAAGGTAAACTGCGTGAGGTGGTGCATCATGAATGTGGAGCTGTTACTGAACTGGCTGCTGATTTTTTAGGCATAAATAATTATGTTTCTACCATCAGTACCGCCTGTTCATCTTCTGCCAATGCTATTTTTTTTGCAGCTCGCCTCATCAAAAATAATATCCTGGATGTAGTGGTTGCAGGCGGCACAGATGCGCTTACAAAATTTACCCTCAACGGTTTCAATACCCTTATGATCCTCGACCAGGAATTCTGCAAACCCTTTGATGAAAACCGCAGGGGATTAAATCTGGGAGAAGGTGCCGGATATATTGTAATGGTTTCTGAAAAGGTAGCTGCTACTTTAAAGAACCACCCCGATTGTATATTAAGCGGGTATTGTAATGCAAATGATGCCTACCACCAAACTGCTTCTTCACCTGAGGGTACAGGTTCTTATCTTGCTATGGAAGGGGCTTTAAAAAAGAGTGGATTAAATGCTGCTGATATAGACTATATAAACCTTCATGGTACAGGTACACAGAATAATGATATTGCTGAGGGCACAGCCATTAAAAGATTATTTGATCCGCATTATCCAAAAATGAGTTCTACCAAATCGTTTACCGGTCATACATTGGGTGCATGTGGAGGAATTGAAGCGGTTTTTTCGCTATTGGCAATAAGGGAGCTCAGCATTTTTCCAAACCTGCGTTTGCAAACACCCATGAAGGAATTACTTTTTGAACCTGAAACAAGTTTGATAAAAAATTACCCTATAAAAAATGTGCTTTCCAATTCATTTGGTTTTGGAGGTAATTGCTCATCATTGATCTTTTCAAAATTATAAGATGAAGCTGTATATACGGGCCACGGGAAATATCTCACCACAAAATACTTTTGGAAATTCACCATTTCTTTCGGATCCTGTAGCTCATGCTGTTAACAGATTAAACTGTATTGAGCCTGATTATAAAACGCTGATTGATGTAAAACTGATCAGGAGGATGAGCCGCATTATTAAAATGGGCGTGGCTGCGGCAATGGATTGCTTACAGCAGGCCGGTGTAGCAGTTCCTGATGCTATAGTTACCGGAACAGCTTATGGCTGCCTGGAAGATACCGGCATATTTTTATCAAAAATGGTGGAGCAAAAAGAAGAATTACTTGCACCCACTGCATTCATACAATCTACACATAATACAGTGGGGGCCCAGATTGCGCTGATGCTGCATTGCAATGGTTACAACAATGTATTTGTACACCGGGGTATTTCTTTTGAAAGTGCATTGCTGGATGCAATGTTGTTGCTTCAGGAAAAAGAAGCCAACAATGTGCTGGTAGGCGGTGTGGATGAAATAACTGATATCAGCCATACCATTTTAAAACGGATGGGTTTATATAAAAGGAAGCCCATTGCTAATGTTGACCTGTTCAAAGAAAATTCGAAAGGCACCATTGCCGGTGAAGGCGCTGCATTTTTTTTGTTAGCTAATGAGCCGGCTGCCAATGATTCTGCAATACTCAACGCATTAACTACATTTTATAAGCCGAAGGATATAAAGGAAACTGAACAACAAATCCTGTCTTTTTTATCAGCAAATTCAATATTACCCAGGGACATAGACTTGCTCATTACAGGTAGAAATGGCGATATCAACAATGATATAATATATGACCAGCTATGCCTCACTGTTTTTAACAATATAGATGCAGTGAATTATAAGAACTTGTGTGGCGAGTACCCCACCTCCAGCGCTTTCGCTTTGTGGATGGCAGCTAATATCATCCGTACCTGCAGTGTACCCGCAGTATTGGATTATAAAGGGCCAGGGGAAAAGAAAATTAAAACAATGCTAATCTATAATCATTCACAAAACATACACCATTCCTTACTACTGATTTCAGCATGCTAAACTTCAGGAATACCAATATTTTTTTTATTATACTGCTTGTATTTGTTGTGTGGGTGCATATTAGTAATGGTCTGCCATTTTTTGTTTATCCTGTTTTGTTATTGGCATATTCATTGGTAGTTTTTTATGGCTGTTATTTTGTTGATTCGGATTTTTTTCTCCCGGTAATTTGTTCGGCTAAAACTAATGGAAAGGAAATAGCAATAAGTTTTGATGATGGCCCTGACAGCAGCTTTACTCCGCAAACTTTGCAGGTGCTACATGAACATAGTGTAAAGGCTGCTTTCTTTTGCATTGGGAAAAAAATTGAAGGAAACGAAATAATCATCCAACAAATTCATGAGCAAGGGCACCTCGTTGGCAACCACAGTTATTCACATCATTTTTGGTTCGATATGTTTTCTTCCAAAAAAATGCTGGCTGATCTTAAAGCGATGGATTCGGTCATGGAAAGTGTAACAGGTTTAAAACCCATCTTGTTTCGTCCGCCTTATGGTGTTACCAACCCTAATCTTAAAAAAGCAATTATCATGGGTGGATACACACCGGTTGGCTGGAGTGTCCGTTCATTGGATACAATTGCAGGAAATGAAATAAGATTGTTAAAGAAGATGCAGGCTTCAATAAAACCCGGAGCTGTATTTCTTTTTCATGACACCAGTAGGATAATGCTATCTGTACTGCCAGATTTTATCAGATGGGTAAAGGAGAATGGATATGAAATTGTAAGATTGGATAAAATGCTACATTTGAAACCTTATGCGTAAAATATTTTTAATAGCTGTTCTTTCGTTACAAATACATTTACTACATGCTCAGTATCCGGGATTTACATCTGTGACTGATATAACTAAATTCAAGAATGAATTTGCTGCCGCCACGAAAAAAACACTTACCATCAAAAGCAATTTTGTGCAGGAGAAGGAACTGAGCATGCTAACCGAAAAAATAGTTTCTAAAGGAAAGTTCTGGTTTAAAAAAGACAATATGGTAAGGATGGAATACAACCAGCCATTTCAATACCTGATGATCATTAACAACGACAAGGTATTTGTAAAAGATGCTCAAAAGGAAAACAGGGTGTCTGCCAAATCGAACAAATTATTTCAGCAGATTAATAAAATAATGATTGATTGTATGCAAGGTACTGCGTTAACCAACCTGGATTTTAAGACCAGGGTTTTTGAGAGTAAAGGTATGTTTATGGTAGAGCTGGTGCCCGTGGTAAAAGGATTGAAAGATCTTTTTAAACATATCAATGTATCAGTTGATAAAAAAGATTACTCAGTAAGTAGTATTGAAATGCTGGAGTTAGCAGGAGATAATACTACCATTCGTTTTGCAAACATAGAATTGAATACAACTATAACCAATGCGTTGTTTACTATTAAGTAGTTGCTTATTTATTTTGATAGGTTGTTCATCTGCCTACAAACACCTGCAGGCTACTACAGGTGATGTGGGCAGTTTGCAAAAGTTCAAGCCTTTATTTTCAGTTGCGTTATATAATACACAGGTAGATGTTATGGACAATCATTTAAGCGGATTATTGCTTATAAAAAAAATGCCCGACAGCAGTGTACGCATGGTATTTTCAAATGAGATCGGGTTTAAATTTTTTGATTTTGAATTTTCAAAAGGTGGGGGCTTCAAAGTATATTCAATCATTAAACAAATGGATAAAAAAGCAATCATTAAAACCCTCCGAAAAGATTTTGAACTGATATTAATGGAAGGCCTCACAAGTTCATCGGTTACTATCCATAAGGATGACCGGTCATTATACTATACATTTCCGCAGGAAAAAGGGTTCAGCCATTATATTACAACCAGCACAGGAGATACATTGATCCGCATGGAAAGGTCATCTAAAAGAAAACCGGTGATGGAAGCCATCATGCAAAACTATATCAACAACATACCGGATACCATTGGCATTACACACAAAAATTTCAATTTTACCATTGGCTTAAAAAGAATAGAAAGATAATGTTAGTAGGTGATTTTTTTCAAATTTCAACAATGAGTTCCGGCGATGGCAGGATAGATGTTGTGCTGGAAATAAATGCGCTGCATAAAATATTTGACGGGCATTTCCCTGGGCAGCCGGTGGTGCCTGGTGTTTGTATGTTGCAGATGGTGAAGGAAGTGTTGGATAAAGAATTGGGTAGTGAAACAAGACTTACCAGTGCCGATTATTTAAAGTTTTTAACCATCATCAACCCTGCTAAAAATAATATAATTCATGCCGAAATAAAATATGTTATTGAGGACGATAGAAGGATTATTTTATCGGCAACGCTTTTAAATGAATTGGTAATTTATTTTAAAATGAAAGGTGTGATGGTAATTGATAAATTAATAGGATAGCTGAATACAAAAATCTCATACTTTCTGTACAATTTGCTATGAGTATTTAGTTAATTATTACGTGGGAAAAGTTCCACATTGGTATAACGTACAAGTGAGTGACACAACGATGTTGAACAATGCTTCCTGGCCAGGACAAAAAATCACAAATTATGATCTGTAAAAAAATATAATCAGGCATTAATTTTTATGAATTGCACTTACAACCCTGCACAAATAAATGGTTAACTTTATTGCGATAATTTTTTCTTTTACTACTTCATCCATCACATTGTTTACATTGCCCCACATTGTTTTTTTATGGAAAAACTTACTGTAAAACCTTTCTATGATATTGCGGTTATTGGCGCCGGCGTGGGAGGTTTAACAGCCGCAGCGTTGTTAAGTAAGGCTGGTTTTTCTATATGTATTTTAGAAAAGGAGCCGCATGTTGGCGGGTACCTTGCCGGTTTCAGGCGAAAGGATTTCAGGTTTGATACTGCCATACACTGGCTCAATCAATGCAACCCTGATGGCCTGGTTTCCCGTGTGTTTGATGTGCTTGGGGCCGATCATCCAAATGCAATTCAGCAGAAGCGGATACGCAGGTACAAAGGCGATACTTTCGATTACCTGCTTACAAATAATCCTGATGAATGGAGGGACAAACTGATTGCAGAATTTCCTCATGATCAAAAAGGAATTGAACGTTTTTTTAAGGCCGCTAAAAAACTCGGTAAGTCATTTAAAAATTACAGCACGGTTTTTCGTTCAGAAGAAACAATGTCTTTTTTTGAACGGATGAAAAATAAAAAACGTTTGCTTGAATTTGTAATTCCATTTATTCCATTCATAACTTATAGCGGGGAAAAGGGGCTGAAAAAAGGCCTGAATAAATATTTTAAAGACGAAGCCATTCACCGGATATTTTCTTCTGAAGTAGAATTGCTTTCTTGCCTGGTACCCATTGGGTGGGCATATTATGGCGATTTTCAAAGCCCGCCAAAAGGGGGAGGGCAGGTAATACCCGAATGGCTGGAGCATGTAATACGTTATTATAAAAACGACATTCATTGCAAATGTAAAGTGAAGCAAATATTGCTGAAAGATAATACGGTTACCGGTGTAAGTTTTGAGCACCGTGGTAACGATTACCAGCTAAATTGCAAATATGTGGTGGCTGCAAATGATGTGGAAACCTTGTACGAAAAAATG
>JANMVB010000048.1:0-2052 GCA_031392305.1 Ferruginibacter sp. | reverse complement strand
TCCATGCCTTTTATTGAGAAGATACTTTCGCTGATCAAGGATGATGTAATTGGCAAGCCTAAATATGTGTCAGCTAATTTTGGCTTTGCAGCGCCGGTTGATTTGGAAGGAAGGCTTTATAATAAATCATTGGGTGGCGGTTCAATGATGGATGTAGGTGTGTACCCTTTATATTTAGCCACATTGATTTTAGGCGAACCGTTTTTAATAAAATCTGTGTCAACACTATCTGCAACCGGGATAGATGAGTACTGCAATATAGTTCTTCAGTATAAAGATGGTGCCACTGCTCATTTAATATCATCGATCGTTTTTAACACTGCTGTAGACGCAGAAATTATTGGTGCCAAAGGAAGCATCAAAATTAATAACCCCTGGTTTAAAGCAACTGAATTTTCACTCCATTTAAATGATGGTACCATAGAAAACTTTACCATACCCCATGAAAGCAATGGCTTTGAGCATGAAATAAAAGAAGTGGTGCAATGCCTTGATAAGGGTTTATTGCAAAGTCAAAAAATGCCGCACCAGTTAAGTTTGTCGCTGGCTAAAACGCTGCACAAAATATTGCGCCAGGCAGGTGTGAAGTATTAACACAGGCCTATATAGTTAAGGAATAAAATAGCAATTAATTTTTTAAAATGAATTTAAAATATTTTAAAACCGATACAAAATGATTGCAAATAAAACCTTCTTTATTTTTTTTGCTTTGCTGGTAAGTATCGCTGCAAATGCTCAACCTGAAAGCAGGCAGCCATTTAACGATACACTGCCTCAGGTGCATGATCCGGTGATTATCCGGCAGGATAGTACCTGGTATATTTTTGCCACCGGGCAGGGTATTAGTGTATTGTCTTCAACCGATATGAAACATTGGAAAAGGAGAAAGCCTGTTTTTAGTGCTGCGCCGCAATGGGCGGTAAATGCCATACCTGGTTTCAAAGGGCATATATGGGCGCCTGATGTGAGCTTTCACAATGGGTTATATTATTTATACTACTCTGTATCTGCCTTTGGTAAAAACACTTCCGCCATTGGCATTGCTACTAACAAAACATTGGATACAACTTCCGCTGATTTTAAATGGACCGATCATGGAAAAGTTATTCAGTCGGTACCGGGCCGGGATTTGTGGAATGCGATAGACCCTAATTTAATAATGGATGAAAATAAAACCCCCTGGCTGGTATTTGGATCTTTCTGGAATGGGATGAAACTTGTAAAGCTGAACAACGATTTAAAATCAGTTGCCCAGCCCGAAACATGGCATACCGTTGCCAGCCGTAAAAGAGATTTCATTTTAGCCGATTCGGTGGCAGGCGATGCAGCCATTGAAGCACCATTTATTTATAAGCATGACAATTATTATTACCTGTTTGTTTCGTTCGACTATTGCTGCCGTGGCGAAAAAAGTACCTACAAAATGATGGCAGGAAGAAGTGAAAAAATCATGGGGCCTTATGTTGACAGGGATGGTGTACCTATGAATTTAGGTGGCGGCTCTGTAGTACTGGAAGGTGATAGAAACTGGTTTGGCGTAGGGCACAATGCTGTGGCTGCTTTCAACGGCGTTGACTACCTGGTGTATCATGCGTATGATGCAAAGGATAATGGGAGATCTAAATTACAGATTGAAAAAATTGTGTGGGTGAATGGCTGGCCTTATGTGGGGAGGAGACCTGCTTTGTAAGAATTTTTTTCACGCAAAGGTTTTGAGGCAAAGACGCTAAGGGGCAAAGACGTAAAGATTGTTTTAAACCGGAAGCAAACTGAAATAATTTAGTGCCGTTAGTTTAAGGATAGATCATGAAAAATAAATTTATAATCATGCATATACCATTACAAAAAATTGTAAAAGCTTTATTGCTTCTCTGTTTGTTTTCTGTAGAAAGCAGGTCACAAAATGCCCGAATAAAAATTGACCTGGAAAGAACGATTGGTGAAGTTGATAAAAATATTTATGGAAATTTTGTGGAGCATTTGGGCAGGTGTGTATATGGTGGTATTTATGATTCTGTTTCCACACTCAGCGATGCCAACGGATTTAGAAAA
>JANMVB010000004.1:0-2963 GCA_031392305.1 Ferruginibacter sp. | reverse complement strand
TCAAAAAAAAGATGACCAAAAAAATTACCTCATCAATTATTTTGGCTACATGCAACCAGATGATTTTGAAATAAATTATAACCAGGCAGATAAAACTGCTCCCACCACCATCACCATGAGCATCGGCAAAATACCGGAGTTTACTGCCGGAAAAAAATTGTTCCTCAATCCACGCATTTATAAAATATGGGCCTACGAATTGCCAAAGGCAACCAACCGCACACAAGACTTTTATTTTCAGCATCCGTTTATTAAAACAGATAGTACCATCTACAAATTACCCGAAGGCTTTACCATCGAAACATTACCCAAAGCAAAAAAAATCACCTTTGAGTATGGAAGTTTTATCAGCTCTTATGAATACGATGAAACAAAAAAGACCATCACTTCCATAGCACGGCTGCAACTAAATGAATATAAAATACCAGCAGCCAAATTTTTGGCAACTAAAAATTTCTTCAACGAAGTACTGGGGGAATACACAGAAAAGATTGTGGTGAAAAAGCTGTAGCAACGAAGAAGTTACCGGTTAAGGAAAGAGTTTCGGGTTACGGGTTATTGTTGTTGATTATTGTTGTTGATTAGTATTGTTGATTATTGTTATAATTTGAATTTCATTTCAAATATTTCAAAGAAAATAATTTTGATAAAAGGCTGTTGATAAAAGTAAATAATAAACAAAACTAACCCGCAACAAAAAAACACGTAACAAAAACAACCCGAACAAACCTAACCCTTAACCTTACTCAGGCTCCCACCCTTTTCAAATAAGCGATCAATCTTTTTTTCTGTGGCAGCATCCACTTCAACCGGCGGTGCATGATGAGGCTTTATCCTTGCATCAAAAATGAGCGGGCCATTGCAACCCCAATGTTTGTTTTCATAAAAGGCACCAATGCCATGCATATCGTGTGAAGGGTTGCAGCGGGTAAAACTCACCCATAAAAAATTTCGGAGGCGGGCACTTACAAAATCTGCATTATCACAAATGATAAGTAAAGGAACAGTAAGTAGTTCTCCAACATTATTTCTTAGCTGTTCCTCCAAAATGGCAACTTCTTTTTTTGCAATATTGTAATCACTGAAAGCCTTTGCCTGTATAGCTATTACACCGGGCATTACCAGTTTTGCATTTTCAAAACCCTGCAATTCACGCAGGCATTGTGGAACAACGGTTACCAATTCCCTGATCACTTCGCCATAAGCAGCAAGCACTACTTTACTGCCGCTGTTTAGCGAAGTACCCGAATAATCAAGCGTATCAATCGTAGTATTTGTATAGAAATGTATATCCCTTTTAAGATTGATCCTTTCTAAAATATAATGAAAGTAAGCACCGATATGATGCGTATTTAATTTGTTGGTATCATCGGCAGTAATAAATAAAAACTTAGCCAGGCTCAGTTGCCCTGTACCTAAAATATGATTGGCGATGGTTAATATTTCAGCCGGTTGCCTGGCTGGTGCATAAGGGGTGTAACGTTCGCTGCCAATGGCTAACAACAGCGGGTGAACGCCTGCAGCATCCACTGCATGTACTTCTTTTAAGCCGGGTATTTCTGCCTGTATCGCACTGCCCGTTATTTCATGTATCAGTTGTCCAAAACTCGTGTCTTCCTGCGGCGGCCTGCCCACCACTGTAAATGGCCAGATAGCATTTTTCTTTGCAAAAACCTTGTGTACTTTCATTAAAGGAAAGTCATGCTTTAAACTATAATAACCCAGGTGGTCGCCAAAGGGGCCTTCGGGTTTGTTCTCTCCCGGGTATACCTCGCCGGTAATTACAAAGTCTGCATCGGTGCTAATGCAATAGCCGTCAACATACGCATACCTGAACCGCCTGTTGCCCAGCACGCCGGCAAAAGTCATTTCGCTTATGCCTTCCGGTAAGGGCATTACGGCGCTCACACTATGGGCCGGTGGGCCGCCTGCAAATACACTCACCTTTAGTGGCAATCCTTTTTTATTGGCCTTGGTTTGATGTACCCCAATGCCCCGGTGCAGTTGGTAGTGCAGGCCAATTTCTTTATTAAGTTCATACTCATTTCCCGATAGCTGTATGCGGTACATGCCTAGGTTTGCATGCATAATACCCGGCGCATCCATGTCTTCAGTGTAAACCTGCGGCAGGGTTACAAAAGCGCCACCATCCATCGGCCAGTGTTGTATTGGAGGAATATCCTGTATTTGAATTTGCTGAAAAAGTGCAGGTTTGTTCACCGGGTTTTTTAATGGCAAAGCTTTCAATGCAGCCAGGCCTGCGCTAAAATTTTTGATGGGATTTTTAATGGCTTTAACCGGGTCGTTTTTTAATTCAATCAGTTGCTGCACCAATGCAAGTGTATCCCTGAAAATAAATTTACTTCTTGCCAGCGTACCAAAAATATTTGAAGCCGCCCTGAATTTACTACCCACCACATTTTCAAAAAGTAATGCCGGGCCACCGGCTTCGTGTACCCGCAAATGAATAGCAGCCATTTCCAGGTGAGGGCTTACCGGTTCTTTAATGCGAATGAGTTCACCATTCTTTTCAAGATCAATCAAACATGCTTCTAAGGAGTTGTATGCCATTCATTTTAATTTCAGTGCAAAGTTAAAACACATTAAAATCAGAATGGTTGAAAGTTTAGTAAGTGAAATTTTTGATTTGAAATTCAAATTTGTTCACAAACATTTTATTAATGAGCAGCATCGTTGCCACGCTCGGTTCAAAGACATACCCATGAGGAGCTTTACCTGCGAAATAAAAAATAATTTATAGCTCCCAGAGGGAAATGTCATTAAGTTAAGAGCTGTCAATCATTTGCCCCGTCCCTTTAGGGCGGGGAATAAAAAATTCATTTATTTTTTGGCTTTAGCCAAATCATTACTTGGGTTAAAGCCCATTTCTATTATTGATTTATCCACGTTCTAAAGAACGTGGCAATTGATATTGCACGTAAAAGCTTAATTGAAATACTATC
>JANMVB010000252.1:0-4524 GCA_031392305.1 Ferruginibacter sp. | reverse complement strand
TATGGGTATTAAAATGCCGGATACAAAAAGTATTAAAAAAAGTATGGCGGGTGTAACTGATGCCCAATTAAAAAAAGCTTACGAAGACGACAGCAGAATTGTTCCGCAAAAAGATGCAGCAAGAATTGCCGCAGCATTGGCCACAACACTCAGCAACGGAGATGTAAATGCTTACATCAATAAAACGCAGCAATGGGTATTGGGTAAATTATCTGCAGGCACAAAATTAAAAGGCGCAGAAATTTTGCAACAGGTTATTAATCAAAAATCTTCTGTTGGCAATACGGCTGTTGGCTTATGGATTGATGGCAAACCTATGCTGGCACTTTATTTAATGGGTGAAGCCTGCAAAGCTGATGCTGCTAATGCTGTTAATTTAAATAACTACGCATCTTTTTTAACCATGTGTGGTGCAGAGCAATTGGCATTACCCATTTTAATTAACCTTAATAAACGTTATCCCAAAAACAGCAGCATACTCAATAATATTACACAGGCATGGTTGGGTTTAGGGGATATGCCCCGGGCAGAAAAATATGCAGACAGCACTATCCGTATTGCTGCTGCACATCCGCAGGCAAACATGGCCAAATGTTTAATTGAAGAAAGCAAAGGCAACATTGCAGCAGCTATTGCATTTGCTAAAAAAAGTATTAGCAAAACATACAGTAATGAAAAAGAAAACAAGCTGAAAAAATTGGGATACGATTTAAAAAGTGATGACATTAATTGGGACAAGCCCATGCCGCAAGACGTGTTAGGCCTGGCAAAATTTAAATGGCCCGATTATCCGGTAGCCGTTGAACAAAATGAAATACTGGAAAAAGAATGGAAAAATTTTAAAGAACAATGCCAGCAAAAAATTGATAAACTGAAAATAAAACAGCAATCGCTGGAAGGGGAATTGCAGGCCGCAAATGAATACCGGGTTAAATTAATACTCAGCGAAAGCCAAAAAGGTAATTATGTACAACCAATGCCCGGCTATGCTGCAAAAGCCATCATAAAATTGGGGCCTGGTATAAATGATGTAAATGGAAATATGTCGTTTGTATTTACACAGGCGCTGGAACCGGTTGTAAAAGCTTTAGAAGCAGTTGCAGGATACGAAAACACATTGAGTGAAAAACAAAAAATACTGAATGAAAAATATGATGACCTGGTAGGAGAAGGAAGGCCCAATCCTTTTGCAGCAATTTGCAAAGATGAAAATGCTATAAGGACGGAATTTTTAAATAATGCTAACGGCGCTTTAAAAAGTGCTTACAGAAATTACCTTAATTACGTGAGCCGCAGAACCAGCGACCTTTTATACTATTACCAATATACTTTATGGCCCGACCAGTTTGAAGTAGCAAAAATAAATGCACAAATTGCCTGGCTTACACAAATAAAAGACCAGCGGGTATTTTTTAAAAGTAAAAGCACCTGGTGTATTCCTGACGTAATTAAACCTAAAGGAAAAGACTCCTTACAAAATTTTGATGATGTGGCTTGCCAATATGTAAGCACAATGAATTTGGGGTGTTATAAAATTATTTCGAGTTGCAGCAATTTAACCGGTCAGTTTGATTGTGGCGGCGTACAAATTGATTATAAAAGCAATGTGGAAACAGGCCGGTATTCCGGCACCGCCATTGTGGGAGTTAACAAAAGCATGGATGGACCAATGGGTATGGAAGCAGAAGCAACTTTGGGTGGACTGGTAGAGTGGGACAATTCAGGAATTACCGATGTGGGCGCATTAGCAGGCGTAGCTGCAAATGCAGCAGGCCAAACCATAGCAGGTGCTGATGTCAAAATCACAGTCAACAGCGGTGTCAGTACTTCGGGCAAAGGGATATTAGGTGGCCAGCAATAAATGATAATAAAATAAAACTCATAATAATGAAATGGTTTTTGCTCCAGTAAAACCCAACCTGGATTATTACAGGAAGAAGCTGCCTAATCACTGCCGCAATTTTTTACAGTAGTATATATAATATCAAAAGGCGATTCTGTGTTTTATGACAACTACACTCCTCTAAAAAAAAAGGATGATTTTGTAACAATTAAAAAAATGCTGGGTAAATAACCCTTGGGCTAAACTTTAAATAATGAAACAGATATATTTACTAATACTTTCTTTTGTTACACTACCGCAAGCCTTTGCACAACCCATCCCCCGCCAGACTATTGAAGACAGTGTTTTGGGCTGGATGAAAGTATATTATTTTAAAGGCGCAAAGGCTCCGATGAAAGTGGATGCAAAAAATTATTCCATTGCGCAATTATCCATCTGCGATTCTTTTGCCAACTGGATGCAGGCAAGCTATATTCCAAAAGGCGGATTGGGAGATATAAAAAAAATGGTTTCAGAAAAGCTGGGTTTATACAATCAGCATACTGCAGCACTGCCGCAAACTTACGGTGCCTATTCAAAAACATATATTGAGCTTAAATACAACAGCAGCCACGGGATGGAGCCTTTATCTAACAGCAACTATCAATGGAGCATAATAGCCAATGCCCCCGTAGGAATAACTACTGATGTAATATGCACTCCCACTCAATATTATTTTACGTTGCCTTCCTTTAAAGAGCAGGGCTATGATGAAGAATTACCCAAACTATACGAACTGGCAACCCATCCTAACACAAAAAAATACTTTAATTATTTCAGAAGAAATTCAGCCATTGGAAATGAAAAAACAACAGTACTTTTCAAAGACAATAAATCACCTTTTGTAACCATTACCAAAAACGAATATTTGGAACAGGTGGGCAATGCTATAGAAAGAAATTATGCCATTGAAAAAGAGGAAGCAGTTACAAAATGGTTTACCGATAATGCAAGGGCCAATGCCCGCAAATATGCCGACGAAAGGTATCAAAAAAGAATAGCCGTATTAAAGAATAATAAAGAAAAGTATAAAAACCGCCTGGGTGAAACAGCAGAAATTTTTACGAGCCAGCCGGATATACTGCTGGAGAATTACGCTGATGTGTTTGAAGGCAACGGAGAAAGAGAATTAAAATTACCCATATATAAAATTGATTCGCAAATGGCGGAGCTCTGTAAAAAAGATAAACCCCAATGGATCCGTATTACCTGGCATGGTGATATAAATGATGCTGTTGGTAAACACCAGCACCAATCCATCCTCAACAATTTTAATTTTGACTATTTTTATAATTTCTTCTTTAATCCGGAGAAGGTAAAGGACAAATCTTATCAACCACTTCATTCACCATCCTTTAAACAAGCAGTAGTAACTGCCGAAGCATCGGAAATGAGTAAAAAAATTACTGCGGATGCAACTGTTTTTTTCTTTGAAGACTTTTCAACAACAGCCATGGGTAACAAACCCATTGGCTGGAAGGCTACCCTTGCGTTTGATGGCACAACAGCCCTGGTTACTAATCCAGATGGTTTAGATGGAAACTGGGTTGAGTTAAAAGGTCATAACATCAATGCAAAAGTTTTAAAAAAACCATTACAACAAAATTTTACATTGACTTATGATTTGGCAGTACCACAAAATTTTACCTGGGGTGCCAAAGGACTAACGATGATATTATCAAAAGAGACCTCACCAGGTAATGCCGAATCGTTTATAAAATTAAAACTTCGGCCCGGCTCTAACGGCAGCGATGGAGAAGCCACACTGGAAACAAAATTTCCTTTTCCTCCCGGTTATTCAAATGGTACGAAATGGTATGTAGCCAATGGATTTTCGAACAACAAAAAGGTTAACCGCATTATGGTTACCATAAAAAAATCAGCAGAAAAATTGCAGGTATTTATTGATAACAATAAAATAGCCGAATACGAAAAAGCAATTCCTGCCGCTCATCTTTTTAATGCATTGTCTTTTGATTGCAGCGGCAACAGTACAGCGAACGATAAATTTTTTATCAGCAATATTAAAATCACAAAAGATTAATCATGAAAAAATTAATGATTATTTCCATCTTTTTTTTATTGGCAGCAATTGCCAATGGTCAAAAGAAACTTGTTCCTGTAACTCAATCTTTGCTTACTGGCATTAGTTTACCGGAGGGTGCAAAACAAGACAACCGTGGCCTTAGTATTATGTCGGCCAAAATATTAATGGAAATGGAAACCAAAAAAAAGAATATAACAGCTTCCACCACAGAAGTATTAATTATCCCATCGGTAAATAACAATGATTTTAATGAAGGTATATTGACAAAGAAACTAACAGACCTGGGATGGATTGTTACTGTGAATACGGATGATAAAAAGTATGCCTGGTTGCAAAAAGGATCTCAAAATATGGTAATGTATTTTTCAAAAAATCAAAAGGAAAGCGAACTATATTTTGCAGTTACCTCTTCATCTCCTTCACAAAATTCTTCCGTAAATCATACGCAGCAAAATCAAACGGTAACAACAACAAACAATCAAACAGCACCAGGCAGCAATACTTCAACGCACAATACACAGCAACCAGCTAAAATAAAAGAACCCACTACAAGTGGTTTTGCTTTTACCACCACCAACTTTGATGACGGATGGAC
>JANMVB010000632.1:0-3651 GCA_031392305.1 Ferruginibacter sp. | reverse complement strand
GATCAACATAACCTGGCAGTGTATGCCAGTTCCATATTGAGAAACCCGCATAACCTCTTTCCACTGTCCGGTTCAGGTTATCCCAGTGATTGAGCAAACGTAATTTTAACCGGGGGGCTGAAATGATATGCAATGATGTAGTGGGTTGCCGGGTTTGCAACAGCCGGAGAAAATGAAATACGCCATACAAAACACCTATATCCGTATTGCCTGAGATGACAATACATTTTTTTTCATGGATAGTAGTAGTCACTATGATAAAACCCTCTGAACCGGTTTTTTGCAAATCGTTCATAAGTGGTGTTTTTAGATCCCCCAAACTGGCGGCAGTACTGATAATAACCGTTCCGTTGTTCCTTATGGCGGAGGTTATCGGAATATTGTTGCCCAGTATTCCTTTTAGGCCATCCAATAATTCATTCCGGGCTGCCTGGATAGTGGGCGTATTTCCGTTGATCTGTAGTTCAGTAATGGCCTGTTTGTAAGCTAACAGCAGTTTTTTATTTTCCACCGGGTTATACCTGAGCCAGCAATCGTAGCCATCTTCTGCTATCGTACTAAGCGCAGACAGCAATAGCATAAACAGGATGAATATTTTTTTCGTATGGACAACTTCGTGTTTCATAAACTGCTTTTTTTTCTTAAAGATGATTTCCTTATAATCAGTTCTGAACGCACAACAATTGTATTAGTATGTTTTATGTTTGAAATTCCTTTGAGGTGATTGATCAATACACGGGCAGCGATCTCTCCCATTTCTATTCCGGGATAATTGATTGTGGTCATCTTCGGCTCAATGATCTTACTGACCGGGTCGTTATTAAAGCCAACAATTGCTATATCTTCAGGAATAGCAATACCATGTTCTTTTAATGTTTGCATACATACCGCAGCGGAAAAATCGTTTGTAATAAATGCCCCGTCAGGTAAGGGTTTCATTTTTAGGATCTCCAGGGCAGCTTCCACGCCACATTGCTCACTCAGGTCTTTTATCAGTACCAGGTTATTGTTGTAAGTAATGCCATTATCATACAAAGCATCTTTATAACCTTTATGGCGCTGCGCATATACGTTACGTTTCAGGTTGGCAGTCACCAGTACAATACGTTTACACCCCTGTTCAATCAGGTGTTGCGTAGCCTGGTAACCGCATTTATAATTATCAATAATTACTTTGGTGCATTCGCTTTTTTCTTCCACCCGGACAAAAAAGATAACCGGGATGCCTTTTTCGTCAAACAGGTTGTAATGATCCAGCCCTATTGTGTCAAAAGCTAATGAAGCAATCAACCCATCCACCCTTTTATGAAAAAGGTTCACTGAGTTAGCCGCTTCTTTTTCGAAACTTTCCGAGGAGTGGGCAATGATGAGGTGGTATCCGGCTTCGCTGGTTACTTTTTCTATGCCTGCAAGTACTGAGGTAATAAAGTTACTCTTTAATTCATGTA
Organism: Ferruginibacter sp.; assembly: GCA_031392305.1. GTDB lineage: Bacteria > Bacteroidota > Bacteroidia > Chitinophagales > Chitinophagaceae > Ferruginibacter. The sequence goes on along the minus strand of JANMVB010000632.1, from coordinate 2,203 downwards.
CAATAATGCCGATGGTATTTGTCTTTTGTGTGCGCAGGCTACTGGCGAAAGTATTGTGCCTGTAGCCAAGTTCACGGGCGGCCTCCTGTATCTTTTTGCGGGTATTTTTATTTATCGCAGGATTATCCTGTAAGGCACGGCTTACCGTTGCGGAGGATAATGCCAGTTTTAAAGCAATATCGTAGATGGTTACGTCTTTTTTTAACTTCATGTTGCAATCGGTTACATAAAAATCGCAAATAAAATCCAATTACAAAGATTTTCTTTTTAAAGAAGATTCCCGTATAATCATGTCGGCCCTTAATATAATGGTATTGGTATTTTTTGTACTTGATATGCCATTGAGGTGATTGATGAGACTCATAACGGCCGCTTCACCTATATGGTATCCTGAATAATTGACTGTGGTTAGATTGGGTTCAATTACTTTACTGATGGGGTCATTATTGAAACCGGCGAAAGCGATGTCTGCGGGGATACTAATACCAGCGGTTTTGAGCCGTATCATACAATGTACCGCAGCGGTATCATTGGCGGAAAACACTGCATCCGGCCTGTTTACTACTTTTACTTTAAGAATATGTTCAGCAGCGGCGGTGCCGGCTGCTTCATCCAGCTTGCTGATGTAGATCAGCTTCTCATCAAACGCTATTTTGTAGTCTTTAAGGGCTTCTTTATAGCCCTGCAGCCTATCTGCGTAAACATTGCGCAACATATTTCCCGCAAGGTGCATTATTCGCCTGCAACCCTGATCCAGCAAGTGTTTGGTTATATCATAAGCGGCTTTATAGTTATCAATAATTATACTGGTACTTTCGTTGTGGGGATAGGTACGGTCAAAAAAAACCACGGGGATATTTTTTTTAAAAAATGGTTTCAGGTGGTCAATATTTTCTGAATCATACGCAAGCGAAACGAGTAGCCCATCTACCCTGTTATTGAACATAGTGTGGGCATTGGCCACTTCTTTACCAGCATTTTCCAGCGACTGGCTGATGATCAGGTTATACCCTTCTTTATTTGCAACATCTTCCATACCCGACAACACGGAGGCCACAAAATAGCTGTTGAGCCGCGGTACAATAACCCCGAGGGTATTGGTTTTTTTACTTCTCAAACTACTTGCAAACGTATTGGACCGGTAACCCAGTTCACGGGCGGCATCAACAATCTTTTTGCGGGTGTTTTTATTAATGGCCGGGTTGTCTTGTAGTCCCCGGCTTACCGTTGCGGCTGATATGTTAAGTTGCCTGGCAATATCATAGATCGTAATTTCTTTTAAATCAGCCATGTCCTGCTTTTATACAAAGAAAGGAAGATTTTTTTTAAAAAAAATTGCAATCGGTTGCATTTTTAAAAAAAAATCCTACATTTGTTTTTGAAACATTGCTTTTAAGATCACTCAGACATTATTAAATGATTTTGCCGCTAATTGCTATATGAAAAAAATTAGACCAAATAATTTCTGTAATACGCTATTCCCTGCGGCATTCCCGGCATCTTTATGTGAATACTCATTTACTATTCCCAGGCACACTTTCCTTCAATCACCTTGTTTAAAAATTATTATTTCTGGTTGTATAAATATTCAAAGGGCTAATCTAAATCCCCGGAATGATAGTGTCCCCGCTTTAAACTCCAATAACTACTTATTCACAACTCATAAACTGCCAAAAAGATCATTATGAAACAGTATGCAAATTCAAAAAAGCCCTTCAAAATCAGCAGGGCCTATTTCAAACCAGTCTTACTCAGCATTGCATTATTGCTGCAGCTATTATTGTTTTCGGAAAAAAGTAATGCACAAAATATAACCGTGAAAGGCCGGGTGGTTAAAGAAGGAGGGCAACCTGCTCAAAGCGCTTCTGTAGTAGTTAAAGGAAGCACTGCCGGAACAACAACTGATGATAACGGAAACTACCAGCTTACAGTATCCCCTAATGGGACCCTGGTTATTTCAGCGCTGGATTTTGTTGCCCAGGAAGTAAAAGTAGGTGGCAAAACTACCATCAATGTATCTCTTATTTCTATAGATAAAAGTCTTGGTGAAGTGATAGTGGTGGGTTATGGTACGGCCAGAAAAAAAGATGTAACAGGTGCTGTAGTATCCATAAAAGGAGATGTATTGCGGGAAGTACCTGCTCCAAATGTGCTTGCCCAGTTGAAGGGACGTACGGCTGGTGTGGATATAGTGAGCAACAGC
>JANMVB010000600.1:0-2375 GCA_031392305.1 Ferruginibacter sp. | reverse complement strand
GCGGCCTAAATTTCCTGCAATAGCATTTAGTTATTTTCAAAGCAATATCGAAGGAGAGCTGATCAGTGAAATACAGCGGGTGGGCTTTTCTTTTGATGGTATCATTATTAATCCCGGAGGCTATACACACACTTCGGTAGCCCTGGGAGATGCGATTGCTGCAATAAATACACCTGTTATTGAGGTACATATCTCCAATATTTTTGGCAGGGAAGAGTTTCGAAAAATATCACACGTATCCGGAAAAAGCGTCGGTGTAATCAGCGGGCTGGGATTAAAAGGGTATGAATTGGCGGTAAATTATTTTATCAATTAATTCCCTCATCAATTTTTTATAACAGGTTTACACAAAACAAAGAGCCCCCGACCAAGGGAGCTCCTGTTATCCAAACAATCCATAAAAACAAAAATCTTACCTGTTAGCACACGACTTTTGAGTGCAGGATTGTAAGATTTTTAAAACCTCGGGCACCTTACAGCATCTTTGCTGGTGTTATCCCTGCTTAAATATTTTTGATAAGATAAACCTAATTCAAAGCCACCTTTGCCACCACTTGCAGCACTAAGCTGGCTAATGTTTGCATCATAACTTATGGATATAGCCAAGGGCTTCATTTCAATTTTGGCCACCGGTACAATGGCATCTTTCCAACGCATAAATCCACCGCCATGTATAAAGTAACGGGGCTCTTCAGTATCATCTAACCGATAAGTTAACATTGCCCCTGCGATAAATTCTGTGTAAGGCCCTTGTTGCGAATAATCTGCATGAATAGTTACAAATGAATTATCCGTGGCCGACATTTTTGCACCCGCCGAGTACACCCATTTTGGAATCATTTCAAAATTGGTATTGCCATAAAAGGACACATTTTTTGCCTTATTAAAATGATGATAGGCAATGCCTGCAAAAAGATTATTTTCCGGATCGTTTCCCATTTGAGTATTGAAACTTAACCCTGCTGTACCATCAAAATATGAATAGGACGCATTTGAAAAAGTTTCTCCATCTCCCAGGTTTCCGTTGTATCCCGTGCCATCGTATTGGCTGTTGGTGGTAATTTTATTCCTGTCAATTTTACGTTGTACAAGGCCGCCCATAAAACCGAGCGACAGGTACATATTTCTTTCAGCGCTTAATGATTTGTGGTAATTTAGTGTTGGTTGCACATGCGTTGCCGTCATAGCGATGGTGCCCGCTTTATCATATAATATTTGTGCCCCCACTGTTAAAAAATCTTCGCTCTTGCCTACTGCAAGTTTAAATTCACCGTTGAGTGAAGTAGTTTGATAAGGCACTGTTACACTTTGCCATTGCGTACGATAAACAGTTTGTAAACGAAGGTCGCCAGAGAAAAGGCCTGCCAGTGCAGGGTTACGTAAAAGAGGAGCTTCAAAAAATTGTGAGAAATGAATGTCTTGTGCAGATCCCTTAAGGCCAAGTGTGATGAGTATGCCACACAAAATCATGTGCAGGTTGTTTTTCATGGGTTTGGATTTAGTAAGTCTCCGGGATCAGGTTTCTGGTTTATAAAACGTGCAGGCGTCAATTTTATTTTGTAAAAAACCTTTTGTTTATTCACATAATTCCATGTAGTATAATAGCTACAAGCCAACTTTAATTGTTGATATTTATAATAGTTGAAATCATTTTTGTCCTGGCAGTGAAGCAGTGAGCAGCATTGTTGCGTCGCCCTCTTGTACTGAATACCTATGGGGAACTTTAATTGCGTTTTTACAAAAGCTGTCAAATAATGTCAAAGGCAAAAATTAGTCAGTTTTTTCAAACCTTAGTAGAAAGAATGATTAACGGAATAAATGTAGGTGAAGTTATTCTGCATGTAAAGCTTAATTGACATACAATCCCTCAATGGATGCCGGATAGAAGCGGAAAGCACGGTGAGGGTTTTGTGCGTGGGCTTTGTGCCGGACTTGCAGCGGATAGCCGGTACCGATGTTCACTCATTGCAATTGCTGACAGCCCCCAAAATGCTTACAAGAAATAAAACAAAAGCCGGCTCCCCAGCCGGCTTTGTATATTATTAACAAAAACAAAAAGCTATTTATTGTATCAGCGCAACGTTGCCTTTGTAGGGTAGCACACTGTTATTGTCGCAGATAATATCTATCATATACACAAATACATCGGCTGGTAATTTCATGCCTTTATAAGTGCCATCCCAACCTGATGATGGATCGTTGGCATTGAAACTGCTTTTCTCAAAAATCAGTTCTCCCCAACGGTTGAAAATGCGCAGGTTTTTAATTTTAAATAAGCCGGTACCACGTGGGTAAAAAATATCATTGGCCCCATCACCATTAGGAGAAAACGTATTTGGAATAAAAACATTGTTGCCATTGCACAAAACAAATAC
>JANMVB010000340.1:0-8237 GCA_031392305.1 Ferruginibacter sp. | reverse complement strand
TTTCGTTGCTATCCAGCACCCATTGAAGCAATTGCTTTTTAATTTGGCTTTACCCACACAATAACCTCCTGCTGTAAACATGCCTTTAAAAAACCTTACCAGTGTGCAATAAATAAGGGCTGATGCCGTAGAATTGAAAATTATAAGGTGGGAAAGTTCCAAATTGATATATGGTACAAGAGTGCGACGCCAACGAAGCTTAATTGAAATTCTTCTGCCCGGGCAACAAAAAAATATGATTGTATAGAAATATGATAACCTCTGCGTACGGAATATAGTGCCAATGAGCAGTAAATGAGTTATAGTTTGAAAAAAAAACTGTATTAAAAAATTCCTATTTTTTAGAATTGAACCATTTTTGCCAAATATCAAAAAAAAATTTCCATCCACTTTACAGTAAAAAATAAAGGTTTTAAATGTAAAAATGACAAAATAAAAAAATGTGTTAAAAAAAGTATCATAAAATTTTGTGAAATATTAAAGAAACATTACTTTGTGCAGACGATTGCACAACTTGACTCAAAAAATAACTATACACGATATTGCCAGGCATTTAAATTTAACTTCCGGAACAGTCTCCCGGGCTTTAAATGATAATCCACGTATTAGTGCTGAAACAAAAAAACTTGTACACCAAAAGGCGAAAGAGTTAAAGTACCAACGAAATAAGATTGCTTCATCGCTTCGCTCTGGTAAATCACATACGATAGGCGTAATAATCCCCAGTGCCCAAACAAACTTTTTTGGATCAGTTGTTCACGGAGTTGAAATACTTGCAAGCCGCAACGGGTACAGCATTTTACTTTATCAAACAGAAGAAACTACCCTACTTGAAAAAAGAGCAATCGAAACATTTTTAAGCGCCAGGGTTGATGGCATACTGGCCTCAGTAGCAAAAGACACAGTTGATTTTAGCCATTACCTTGAATTGCAAAAAAGGAATATTCCGTTGGTTTTTTTTGACAGAACTTTTGAGGAAATGAATGTTCCATCTGTAGTAATTGATGACTATAAAGGTGCTTTTCTTGCTACAGAACACCTCATTGCAAATGGATATACAAATATTGCTCATGTATCGGGGCCACAGCATATAAAAGGTTTTCACGACCGGTTAAGGGGTTATACCGACGCTTTAAAAGCAAATAAAATAAAAGCAGATAAAAAACTTATATACAAGGGCGATATCTCTATTGAATCAGGAAAACTGGCTGTTGATTATTTCTTTAAACTGGCCAACATTCCGGATGCTGTTTTTGCCGTAGAAGATTATACAGCCCTGGGTGTAATTAAAGGATTAAAAGAAAGAAAAATAAAAATTCCCAAAGAGTTTGGTGTAATAGGCTTTGCGAATGAAAATTTTGACGAACACATAACCCCATCCCTTTCATCGGTAGATCAGCAAACAGTTTTAATGGGTAAAGAAGCATTTAAACTTCTGATGAATATCATAATGCTAAAAGATAGTAAAGCTGAATTGAAATTACCTGGTAATGTTGTGCTGGAACCTTTATTATACTGCAGGGATTCATCCTCAGGAAAAGACATGGCAAAAAAACAAACATTGGATTTATTACAAACTGAATTTTATCTATAATCTCAATTACTATCAATTACTAATTATGACAACCATTTTATTTAACGACAGTTAAACCTTTATTACTGTACGATCATTTTACAATAACTAAATTATTAACGAACCTCAATCTGCTTATATGATAAAAAAATTCACAAATTTCAGGAGAACCGGTTCCTGGCTTGTTGCAATTTTCAGTTTTTTACTGCTGATAACTACGAATCAGGCGCAGGCGAAAAACCCACATTACAATGCGCCAGATAAACCTGTAAAAGGTAAAGTAACAGATGATAAAGGTGCAGGAATTGCATTAGCGTCTGTAACAATTAAGGGAACAAAAAAAGGTGTTACAACTGATCAAAACGGAAATTTTGAAATCACCGTTCCGGATGATAATGCTGTGCTTGTAATATCTTCTGTTGGTTTTGATGTAATAGAAGTTTCAGTAAAAGATAAAGGTGAAATAAATATCAGCCTTGTTGCAAATTCTTCAAAATTAGAAGATGTGGTAGTAGTAGGGTATGGCACACAAAAGAAGGTAACTGTTACGGGGGCCGTAACCCAGGTAAAGGGCAGTGAGTTAGCTAAATCTTCCAATCTAAATTTATCAAATTCTTTAGTTGGAAGATTGCCGGGGATTACTGCTGTTAACAGTAGCGGAGAGCCTGGTTATGATGGATCTGCGATACGTATCCGTGGTACCAATTCACTTGGGAACTCCGATGCTTTAATTGTAATAGATGGGGTACCCAATCGAGAAGGGGGCCTTCAGCGTTTAAATCCTGCCGACATTGAAAGTGTTTCCGTATTGAAAGATGCGGCAGCAGCAATTTATGGTTCAAGGGCTGCAAACGGTGTAATTCTAATTACTACTAAACGAGGTAAAACCGGTAAGCCACAATTATCTTACAACTTTAATCACGGTTGGGCACAGGCAACCAGGATACCTAAGTTATCTGATGCAGTTGAATACGGGAATATTAGAAATGAAGCCGCTGTGTTTGAAAATGTACCCGTTGATCAATGGGATGCAGCCTGGAAGGCATTACAAACAACCGGCACTTATGTAAGAACAGATAATGGCCAAACTGTAAGTTCACCTGTCGGTTTTTTCCCCGATGACATCGTTAAATATAAAGACGGTTCTGACCCATGGGGCCATCCGAATACAGACTGGTTTGGAGATGCCTTAAAAACATGGGCCCCTCAGCAGCGTCACAATTTGCAGATAAGTGGTGGAACGGAAAGTGTTAAATATATTGGGTCATTAGGTTATAATAACCAGGATGCCTATTATAAAAATTCTGCAACAGGTTATAAGCAATATGATATGCGTTTGAATGTAGATGCTAAAGTAAACAAATACATTAATGTTGCATTGGGCATTACGGCAAGGGAAGAATTTCGCTTTTTTCCAACTGAAAGTGCAGGTTCTATATTTAGGATGCTTTTACGTGGCAAGCCCAATGAACCTGAAATATGGCCGAATGGCTTACCCGGACGAGATATAGAAAATGGACAAAACCCAATTGTAATTACCACTAATGCAACAGGATATGATAAAGATAAAAGGGATTATTTTCAAACAAATGGCAAAGTAGAGTTTCTTATACCAGGCGTAGAAGGTTTGAAAATTACCGGAACTGCTGCGGTAGATAAATATATTTTAACCGGCAAGAGATGGCAAACTCCGTGGTATTTATACTCATGGGACAAGGTTTCGTATGAGACAGATGGTAAAACACCTAAACTTACCAAAGAGTTACGGTCTACATTTACCGACCCCCGTTTGAGACAAAATTCTGAAAATAAATTAGATATCAATCTTTCAGGTTTAGTTAATTATGATAGAACATTTGGCAATCACACAATTAATTTTTTAGCTGGGGTTCAGAAAGAAACAATAAAAGACGAGTATTTTAACAGCTTTAGAAGATATTATATTTCAACTGCAGTTGATCAGATTTTTGCAGGAGGTGATGATGAAAAAAATAACGGCGGCGGTGCTTACGAACGGGCAAGGCTAAGTTATTTCGGACGTGTAGGATACAATTTTAAACAAAAGTATATTGCTGAATTTTTATGGCGCTATGATGGATCTTATATTTTTCCAAAGGATAAGCGCTTTGGTTTTTTTCCGGGTGTTATGGGTGGATGGAGGGTTTCTGAAGAAAATTTCTTTAAAGAAAATGTTAGTTTCATTGACAACCTAAAAATAAGGGGGTCATGGGGGCAAATGGGAGCCGAGCCATACTTTAATGGAAATTTAGCGGAATATCAATTCCTTGGAACATATGGTTTTAGCAGTTATATTATTGATGATGCAGTAGCAAGGGCTTTGTACGAAACTAAAGTACCCAATCCAGATTTTACATGGGAAGTTGGCAATAGCATCAATTTTGGTTTAGAAGCATCTTTCCTAAAAAATAAATTAAGCTTAGAGTTTGATTATTTTGTGAACAAAAGGGATAAGGCGTTAATTAAACAGCAAGGTTCAGTACCGCAAAGTTCTGGAATTGCAAATCTTTTGCCACCAGTTAACCTGGGAAAAGTGGATAACAAGGGTTATGAATTTAAAGTTGGGTACAGCAATCAGGTTCGTGATTTTAAATATAACATCAGTGTAAACGGAGGATATGCTAAAAACAACGTTGTTTTTTGGGATGAACCACCAGGAGCCCCTGCTTGGCAAAGATCTACTGGTCATCCTTATGGTACAAATGGTTTTTCTTTTCTTGCTTATCAGTATGATGGTGTTTTTAGAGATCAAAAAGAGGTTGCTGCCAATACAATTGATTACAGCGGCGTAGGTGGTTTAACACTTCGCCCCGGGGATATGAAATTTAAAGATATCAACGGTGATAAAAAAATAACAGGTGATGATCAGGTAAGACTCGACAAAACACGTGATCCAACTTTTACAGGTGGTTTTAATGCATATCTCCAATATAAAGGTTTTGACTGTTCAATTCTCTTTCAAGGGGCAAAGGGCGGACTATTATTCTTTGGCACTGAGTCTGGGGACATTGGAAACTATTTGCAATATAGTTATGATAACCGTTGGTCTATCGATAATCCTAGCAGTGTAGATCCACGCCTTGCAAACAGGAGTAATACTTATTATTCAGGTTCTGGTGCTGGTAACAATACCTATTGGCTTCGGAACAGTGATTATGTAAGATTAAAAAACTTGGAGATTGGTTATAACTTTTCATTAAATGCGCTTAAAAAAGCCGGCATTAGTAATTTCAGAATATACGGCGGTGGCGTAAACCTTGTAACATGGGATAAAATGAAAATATGGGATCCTGAATCTACAAGTGGAAGCGGTCAGTATTATCCCCAAGCAAGAATTATTAACCTGGGTGCTTCGGTCACCTTTTAAAATAATATGTTATGAAAAGAAAAATAATATTTATTCCGGTCTTCCTTTTCGCATTGATTTTATTCAATTCATGTAATAAGGATTTCCTGGATACAAAACCGTTAGGAGAAATTTCATCTGATGCTGTGTGGGGTGATGCACCCCTTGCAACAGCTTTTGTAACTGAAATTTACAACGGGTTGGGAGCAGGAGGATTCAATGAAGAAATGCTCGCTTCTTACTCTGATGAAGCAGTTTTTACACATGCAGGCAGGGGAATCAGTACCGTTAATGATGGTAGTTTAAGTCCCAGTAATTTAGGTCGGGTAGACGGTACCTACGAATGGGGGGCAATGTATAGCCGGATACGAGGTTGTAACCTTGCAATACAAAACCTTAAAACGGCATCGTTTGACGATCCTGTTTTAAAGGAAAGATTAAAAGGGGAAGCTCATTTTATGCGAGCCTATTTTTATCATCAGTTAGTGCGTTACTATGGCGCAGTTCCCATTATTGATAGGGTATATGGTTTAAATGAGGATTACACGGCTGCAAGAGAGACTTTTGAAAAATGTGTAAACTTTATACAAGCCGATTGTGATACAGCAATTCAAAATTTAACAGGTAAAGCATTGGGCAAGGGAAGAGCAACAGCTACAGCAGCAAAGGCCCTGAAATCCCGATTACTGCTTTATGCAGCAAGTGATCTCCATGATGTACCAACTGCTAAATCAAAATCTACAGTTATTTCGAGTTATGCAAATCCGGAATTTCTTGGTTATATTTCCGGCGATAGAACAGCCAGGTGGCAGGCTGCAAAAGGGGCTGCAAAAGCAGTTCTGGACGCAGGCAGTGGGTATAAACTCAGCCTGGCTGCGCCTGCAGCTAAAGCTGATGCTATCAGCAATTATGTATCTATTTCAATGGGAGGCGGTAGTACAGCACCAGGTGTTGATGCTTCCGCAGCTAGTGAGCTAATTTTTGCAAGATATTCCACACCCGATAAAGATGAGTGGGGTGCACCTTATGTAGGGCTTTTCAATGGCCCTAATGGATATCATAACTGGGCTGGTAACACGCCAATTGGATTAATGGTAGATGACTATGAAATGATGGATGGCACTTCTTTCAGTTGGAGCAATCCTGTTCAAAAAGCAGCACCTTATGAGAATCGAGACCCTCGTTTTTATGCTTCCATTCTTTACGATGGCTCTGACTGGAAACCTCGTAATCTGATTTCTGGAAATGTTGATCCGGCAAACCAAATTCAAACTGGTCAATACGATTTGAAGGTGGGCGGTGCATTAACAACCTTTCAGGGACTTGATACCAGGAGCAGTACCATTGAAGACTGGAACGGCAGCCGAACCCATTACTATGTAAGAAAGTTTACCGATCCAAACAATAGCATTGTCGAAAATAATACTAAGCAATTTATTCCCTGGCCTTTCCTCCGTTATACAGAGGCTGTATTCAATTATGCCGAAGCATGTATAGAATTAGGTGAAGAAACGGAAGCAAAGACCTGGCTAAATAAAATTCGTTTTCGCTCGGGTATGCCTGCAATTACAGAGTCTGGTGCAGCATTAAAAGCCAGGTATCAGAATGAACGCAGAATTGAATTGATGTTTGAAGAACAGCGTTATCATGATGCCAGAAGGTGGATGATTGCACCAACTACAGTGGGAAGAAAAGTTACCTTTATTAATATACTGGGTAAATTTAAACCAGGTAAAGAGTTGGTGGGAACATATAAGTATGACAAGTCAATTTATGACTATACATATACACCTGAAGTAAACACATCACATGAAGATAGAACCTGGTTAGACAAAATGTACTTTTTGCCGATTAGCCGTGATGAAATAAACAAGAATGCAAAATTGTTACAAAATCCGGGATATACCAATTAGTGGTTTTAATTATTGAGTGAATTCAATGTTTAAAAAAAAACAGTTTTATTGTTTTCACTAATTATCTTTTAGCATATCGTATCATCTATGCCAGTATATTTATACTGGCATAGATGTTTTTATACAAGTCTTAAAAAGTAAATGAATGAGGGTTATTATATATTGGTGCCTCTGCATTTTTATAATTTTTAGCAGTTGCACAAACAACAGCAAAGAGAAAATTAGTGCCGGGTCAGAAATGCAATTATTTACTTTGTTATCTCCCGACAGTACTCATGTTACTTTTAACAATTTACTTACCGAAGGCCCTAATACCAATGTACTGATGTATGAATATTTCTATAACGGTGGAGGTGTAGCAGTGGGAGACTTAAATGGAGATAGCCTCGATGATATTTACTTTACAGGAAATATGTCAGACAATAAACTTTATCTCAATAAGGGTAATATGCAATTTGATGACATTACGAAAGTGGCAGGTGTTGAAAACAGGAAAGCCCCATGGAGAACCGGTGTAACAATAGCAGATATTAATGGCGACGGTAAGCCCGATATATTCGTCAGCTATTCAGGAAAAGTTCGGGGCGAAAACAGGATGAGTCAATTATTTATCAATGCAGGAAATGATGAAAAAGGTGTACCTCATTTTATTGAACAGGCAAAACAATTTGGCTTATCTGATTCTGCGTATAACACACAAGCATATTTTTTTGATTTTGACCGTGATGGTGACCTTGATATGTTTTCATTAAATCATAATCCCGACAATCTACCAGTATTGGATGAAGCCAGTACTGCAGCCCTCCTTAAAAAAAATAGTAAAACAATTGGAGTAAGATTATTTAAAAACAACAACAATTATTTTGACGATATAACTGGCAAGGCTGGCTTAAGCAGCTCTGAATTAACTTATGGCCTCGGTGCAGGTATTGCTGATATTAATGGTGATGGATGGCAGGATATTTTTATAACCAATGATTATAATGTACCTGATTTTCTCTACATAAATAAGAGAAATGGCACATTTACCGATAATATACAAACAATGCTGGGACATACATCCAAGTCATCGATGGGAAATAATGTGGCGGATATAAATAACGATGGATTACCGGATATATACGCATTGGATATGTTACCTGAAGATAACCGCCGTCAGAAATTATTATTTTCTCCAGACAATTACGAAAAATTTGATATTACACTTCGCTCCGGTTTTTATTATCAGTATATGCGCAACATGCTGCAATTAAATAATGGAGATGGTACCTTTAGCGAAATAGGCCAATTGTCAGGAATATCAAATACTGATTGGAGCTGGTCGCCATTATTTGCGGATTATGATAATGATGGTTGGAAAGACCTTTATGTAACCAATGGCTATACA
>JANMVB010000275.1:0-4212 GCA_031392305.1 Ferruginibacter sp. | reverse complement strand
TTGGATGAACCGAGTATTGGATTGCACCAGCGTGACAACCAGCGGTTGATTGGTGCCTTGCAAAATTTAAGAAATATTGGTAACAGTGTGTTGGTGGTGGAGCATGATAAAGATATTATGCTTGCTGCAGATTACCTGGTTGACATTGGGCCAAAAGCAGGTAAGCATGGCGGTGAGATAGTGGCCATGGGCACACCTGAAGAAGTACTTGCTTCCAACTCTGACACAGCACAGTATTTAAGCGGTGCAAAAAATATTGAAATACCTAAAGAAAGACGAAAAGGGAATGGCCATTTCCTGGAGTTAAAAGGTGCCAAAGGAAATAATTTAAAAGAGGTAAGTGTAAAGTTTCCGTTGGGCAAACTTATACTTATCACCGGCGTAAGCGGCAGCGGTAAATCAACGCTTATCAACGAAACGCTTTACCCGCTGCTCAGTAAATATTGTTACGATTCAAAAGCCAATCCGCTTGAATATAAATCCATCAAAGGCCTCGAAAATATTGATAAAGTAATAGAGATTGACCAGTCGCCCATTGGACGAACGCCCCGAAGCAACCCTGCAACTTACTGCGGATTTTTTACTGATATACGTACCCTGTTTGCTGCGGTGCCCGAGGCAAAAATCCGTGGGTACAATGCAGGCAGGTTTTCATTTAATGTAAAAAGCGGCCGCTGCAATGTGTGCGAAGGTGGCGGCATGAGGGTGATAGAAATGAATTTTTTGCCCGACGTATATGTGCATTGCGAAAAATGTAATGGCAGGCGATATAACCGGGAGACACTGGAAATCCGTTACAAAGGAAAATCTATCAGTGATGTGTTGGATATGACGGTGGATGAAGCCGTAGAATTTTTTCAGGCAGTGCCTTTTATTTATAGAAAAATAAAAGTATTAAAAGAAGTAGGCCTTGGCTATATTACGCTTGGCCAGAGTGCCGTAACGCTTAGCGGTGGCGAAGCGCAACGGGTAAAGCTTTCTACCGAATTGGGCAAAAGGGATACAGGTAAAACATTTTATATTCTTGATGAGCCCACTACCGGCCTGCATTTTCAGGATATTCAGCACCTGCTCGAAGTATTGACCAAACTTGTTGAAAGGGGCAACACCGTACTGGTGATTGAACACAATATGGATGTAATAAAAGTGGCGGACCATATCATTGACATCGGCCCCGAAGGTGGCGATGGCGGCGGTCTTGTGCTGTTTGAAGGCGTGCCCGAAGGCCTGGTAAAAGTAAAAGAAAGTTTTACCGGTAAATATTTAAAAGCAGAGCTTAAATAAAATTTACAGCATAAGTATTATTAGTGTCCTGGCTAAGAAGCAGTGGTCAACATCGTTGTGTCACTCACTTGTACCGCATACCAATGTGGAACTTTTCCCACATGATATTATTTGCATCAAGTACATTTCAATAAGCCACTAAAATTAAATCGATTCAAATATCTTCACCATTAAACTTAACCCATGAGTGACGATAATTTAGGCAATTTTTTACGGGCAGAAAACTTCAATGACAGAGAAGATGAGCGCAACAGCGAAAACTGGAAACCGGTAAAAATTTATGGCAATGCCTTGTTTAAAAAAGCCATTGAAATTTTAAATATCACGCAAACTATTTGCGATGTATTGCCTGATGATGAACATGCTGTTGTTACCAAACAACTCATGATGGAAAATGCTATGCTGGTACCGGCTAAAATTAAAGGGGCCACAGGAATAGATGGACTCTACAGTGTGTTGATGGAAACTGCGGTGATTATAAAAGTAAATATCTGCCAGTTAAATGCACAGTTGTGGGTCTGCAGTGCCATCCATTCAATAGAAGAAAAATACCTGGATGTATTGCGGGTGCAGATTGAAGAGTTTAAACAAATATTCATTCAATGGGTTACTTCATTCGATAAGGAAAATGATATGCCTGATGAATGGCACCTGTTCAATAACCCGACAAATTTCCCTGATGATGACGAGCCGTTTGATGCCAAGAGTTTTATGGAAAATTTTGATCCGGAGGATGATGAGTAAAATTGTTTTATTGAATGGTTGATGTGAAGACACAAATAATAAGAGGCCCGCTGGTAAGAGCGGGCCTTTTTAATGGTAGCAAAAGTTACTAACGAAATTTGAAATTGTGGTTTCAGGGGTGAGCATCGTACAGGAATGTACATTGTTTTCCGGGGGTTAACTTCTATTGTATCTCCTGCTATTTTGTTTAAAAGAACAAAGAAAAATTATTGAATTATTTTATTAGCAACCTGCCTCTTTTCATTCTTTTATCATTGTCAAAACATTCGTACATATAATAACCACGTTTAAGGTTTTTTATAGTAGTAATTTTTAGTGAACTTACTACAGCCTCTTTTATAAGTTCTCCATCCAAACTGAAAATGAATAATTGAAAGGTTTCTGAAGTTGTTGATTTTACAGTTATCCCCAACTCATTCTTTTCTTTATTATGCTTAAAGTTAACTGCTACCTTTTCATACATTACCGGGGTAATAGAAGCAGCACGGGATTTATTATAAAGTATCACCAGCATAAAGCAGGTGATCAATATCATCATTTTAAATAAAAGGGGGTTGGCGTGTAAATTATTTTTCATAGGTGAGATGTTTAATATTTTTATTAAAAGCGTGCCGGGCACCTCATTTTATTTGCTGCATTTCTATCGAATGTGCTGTTGTAAATATCACCCAGCCTGATACCCAGTTTTAAAACAAATGAAAAATAGGCATCATTATTTTTAGGGTTGCCCCGTTGATAGCCTGGCACAAAACGGGGTGACCCTGGTACATAACTGGTAAATGCTTTATCATGTATTTGTTTAGCAATACGGCCATCTGCTGCCGAAAGATATTTATCAAAAAGATTTGGATCAATATAATCTGTACTCAGGTCGTCAATATAATCAGTAAAAGTTTTCCTATACAAAAGCTCGAATGCAAGGTTTACTCTTTCAGAAGCTATATATTTTATACCGCCGCCAAGTGGTAAATTCATTTGGGTTAATGAGTAAGGTTTGCGTGAAGGGTATTCTGCAAATCCTTGTCCTTCTGTACGCAAGGGTGCAAGTTTATGCCAGGTAACGTTACCGTTTTGGTCAGTAATAGAACCCTGGGGATTGTATTTAAACATACCAATACCAATAAATCCATAAGGCCTGTAGCGGGGTTGGTAATCCGGGTCATTTTTATACAATAACATCAATGGCAATATTTCTATGGCTGCATAAGCCTCAAACATATTGCTTTTAAAATCGAGGTTTCTTTGCTTGCGGTATAGTTCATCCTCTCCCTTGGTGTTTATTAATTTATCTCTTCCTTCTACATAAGTGTATTGTGCAGCCACTCTTAAGCCTACCCATTCAGCAGGGTAAAAGCTAATGAATGCACCTTTCATAACTTTGGTAAGCTCAAGGTTTACATCTTTTACAAAGGTGGTGCCTTTGCCGCGGTGGCCGCCTAGGTCGCCTAAAAAGAAAGTGGGGCCGAAATTTAAACCGGCTTCTATTTTAATTTTTTCGTTACCTAAAATGAAATGTTGTGCCCTGGTATTATGGGCTAAAAAGATGGTAAAGAGTAAGGATGTTAATCCAATACGAAGTAGGTAGGGTACTTGATTTTTCATGTATGAATGGTTTAGAATATTGGAAGCAAAAAATTTATTGCATAAGGAATGCCATAAAAGTTGTCGCTGATTTATAACGACAGGTTTGGATATTTTATTGTTTATTTTGTTAAATTATGCTGTGAATTGCATTTCAATGTGAGGGATGTTATCTTCCATATAGGTTTCGCTTTTTTGGGTAAAGCCAAGTGAGGTATAAAACTTTTTTAAGTATAGCTGTGCGCTGATCGTTATTTGATCACAGGAGAATTGGTGCAAGGTTGATGATATGGCAATTGTCATTAATGATCTGCCGTTGCCAGTTTTTCTATATGCAGGTGAAGTAACCACCCGGCCAATACTTGCATTTTCAAAAGCAAGACCCGGCGGTAGTATGCGACAATAAGCTACCAGTTTATGATTGTGCCAGCCCGCCAGGTGAAAACTTTGCTGATCTTTATTATCAGCATCCTGGTACACACAATTTTGCTCCACCACAAAAACCTCGTTGCGAAGTTGCATAATTGCGTATAGTTCCTCTATAGATAAATCACTGAACGAAGTATATTTCCAGGTTATTTCCATCACATCAACGATTTTTGA
>JANMVB010000274.1:0-4779 GCA_031392305.1 Ferruginibacter sp. | reverse complement strand
GTTGTAAAAGATGGCAAGGTTATACATGCAAAAGGCTATGGAGTACGCTCCCTCAATACACTTGAAAAAGTTGATGAACATACCCTTTTTGGTATAGCCTCAAACAGTAAAGCCTTTACTGCTGCTGCATTGGGTATGCTTTCAGATGAAGGGAGCCTTAGCTGGGATAATAAAGTAACCGACTACATCCCTGAATTTAAAATGTACGATCCGTATGTAACGGAAGCCTTTACTATAAGAGATTTGCTTACCCACCGCAGCGGCCTCGGTTTGGGTGCCGGTGACCTTATGTTTTGGCCCGATTCAAATAATTTTACGCTAAAAAATATCATTCATAATCTCCGTTACCTCAAACAGGTATCTGGCTTCCGTACTAAATATGATTATGATAACCTCCTATACATAGTTGCAGGCGAAATAGTAAAAAGGTTATCCGGCATGCCCTGGGAAGATTTTATTGAATCAAGGATAATGAAGCCCCTCGCCATGGATGAAAGTGCAGCTTCATTTAAAAGAGTAAAAAATAAAACAAATGTAATAGATCCACATGCCCCTGTGGAAGGCAAAGTAAAAGTAATCCGCCGGGATTGGAGTGAAGTGGCAAATGCTGCAGGAGGTATTTATAGCAATATTACCGATATGAGTAAGTGGATCATCATGCAGATGGATAATGGAAAATATGGCGACGGAAAAAATAAACAACTCTTTAGTGCAACCACTCACCAGGAAATGTGGACCCCGCAAACCATTATACCTGTACGTGGGCAAACGCCTTACAATACTCACTTTTCAGCTTATGGCCTGGGCTGGTTTTTAAGCGATGTTAAGGGTTACCTGCAAGCTACACATACGGGTGGCCTGGCTGGCATTGTTACACAGGTAACATTATTGCCTGAAATGAAACTGGGTATAATCGTTTTTACCAACCAGCAGTCTGGCGCTGCATTCAGTGCTATTACTAATACTATAAAAGATAGTTACCTGGGTGTTACCGGTGTTGACAGGGTAAAGCAAAACCATGACCGGGTATTAAAAAATGAGGCAGAAGCAAAAAAAATTACCAGCGATATCTGGAATGATATTGAAGCACAGAAGAAAATTAATTCAGCAAAAACTGACCCTGTCCTTTTCACCGGTACTTATAATGACAAATGGTTTGGAGATGTAGTAATTTCTATAAAGAATGGCAAACTATGGTTCGATTCAAAAAGATCGTTGTTGCTGAGTGGTGAAATGTTTGCTTACAAGGGCAATACATTTATTGTAAAATGGATAGACAGGAGCTTTGATGCCGATGCCTTTGTACAATTTAATCTTGATAATACCGGCAAAGCATCTGCAATAAAAATGAATGCAATATCACCGCTCACTGATTTTAGTTTTGATTTTCAGGACCTTGATTTTGCGAGGGTAAAATAATAGAGTGGTTTTTTTTATAGGGCAGGTAAAGATGCACATAGGTATGACGTACAAGTGTGCGACGCAACAATGTTCCTCAATGCTTATAAGCTGGGACAATTAAAAAAAATGACATGCACATCAAACTATATCAGTACTCAAAAAGGGGTGTTATAAATTTAAAATCCAATATTTTCAACCATAGCAGGCCTGGTAATTGCAAGGCTAAATACTGTAACTTCGCCCCTGAAAATCAGTTTGAAACCATTTAATTTATTTGCTGTGCCAAACAGGGCATAGTTGAGGAAACTTCTATGAAATATGTGCTGAAATTTTTTGCAGTTATTACTTTCCTTTCGTTTATTCCCGGAATAATTGTTAAGGGAAACCCGGCTTTTGTTGGTATTGACAAAAATGCTTTTTATGCAGCTATGGCGGGTAATGATCTGAATAAAATAAATACAGTGTTAGCAGATATGACAATGAATGCAACAGTTGCTGACCTCGCCTTTGAAGGTGCTTTAATGATGAAGAAGGCTGGCCTGCTTTCGAAGCCAAAAGAAAAACTGCATACATTTAAAGCAGGCAGGCAAAAACTTGAAGCTGCAATATTGAATGATCCCGATAATATTGAATACCGCTTTCTGCGCCTTATGATACAGGAAAATGCCCCAAAAATTGTTAAATACAAAAATGATATTGAAAATGATAACCGTTTGATCCGGAATTCTTTTAAAAAACTTTCCCCCGTTATTCAGCAGGCAATTAAGGATTATAGCAAAAAATCAAAAGTATTGATCATAACGGGTGCATTTCAAATTAATGCTCCTTTTAAGGTTGTGGTCGGTGAGGACACCCACCACGGCGTGCCGCTGCTGGCTGGAGTTGCCACCAGCCAGCGACAATTTGAAATTCACCCATCATAACAGATAGCAGAATGAGTAAAAAAGTGCTGGTAATTTATTATTCCCAATCTGGCCAGTTAAGCGAAATAGTTGAAAATTTTACCCAACCGCTTATAGAAGCAGGCAACACCATCGAAATTGTAAGGATTGAAGTTTTACATGCCTATCCATTTCCCTGGACAGGTAAAAGTTTTTTTAGTGTAATGCCCGATTGCGTGCTGCATATTCCTACCCAATTAAAGCCCTTTCAGTTAAAAGAAAAATCTTATGACCTGGTGATACTTGGCTACCAGGCCTGGTTCCTTTCGCCCAGTATCCCCTTCAATTCTATTTTAAGCCATCCCATCATAAAGTCATTGTTATTGAATACTCCTATAGTAACCATTACCGGCGCACGCAATATGTGGATCAGTGCCATGGAAGACATAAAAAAAATATTAAAGACAGCACAGGCGCGGTTGGTAGGCAATATTGCACTGGTAGATAAGCATCATAATTTTGTAAGCTTTGTTACTATTTTTCACTGGATGTTCCGGGGCAAGAAAGAACGCTATTTAAATATTTTTCCCAAGCCTGGCGTAGCGGATGAAGATATTATTCATACAAAAACTTTTGGGGAAACAGTTGAAAAACATCTTCGTTCTGGTAACTGGGAGGGTATGCAGCAGGAACTGGTGCATAAAAAAGCGGTTGAGGTAAAATATAATTTGATGTTCATTGAATCCAAGGCCAAACGGATTTTCGGGCTATGGGCCAACCTGATTGCAAAACGAAAAAAAAAAACTGCCTGGCTTGTTGCATTCAAATATTATCTTTTAATTGCACTATTTATAGCAGCTCCTATTATACTTACTGTTGATGCCATTTTCTTTAAACCATTTTTATCAGCTCGTATAAAAAGACAAAAACAATATTTTTCAGACGTAAAATAATTTATATAAAAAATGCCGCTTAGCCCTGTTTATATTACAAATACATCTGCTTACTTTCCCAACGAACCGGTGAGCAATGATGAAATGGAAGAATTTCTTGGATTTATTGATAACAAGCCTTCCAAATCAAAACGAATTGTTCTGAGAAATAATGGAATTAAAAACAGGTTTTATGCATTAAACAAGCAAGGTAAAACAACGCATACCAATGCCGAGATGACGGCACTTGCCACAAGGGCATTGTTTGCAAATGACAGCAATAAATTAAAGGAGATAGAATTACTTTCCTGTGGTACCTCCTCACCCGACCAGATGATGCCATCGCATGGAGTAATGGTACATGGCCAGTTGCCGGAAGCAACTGCAATAGAAGTTGTATCACCGTCAGGCGTATGCTGTGCCGGTATGCATGCTTTTAAGTATGCCTATCTCGCCATCAAGGCAGGTGAAGTACAAACAGCCGTGGCTACAGGCTCTGAGCGTTTCTCCGCTTCGCTGGTATCTTCAGTATTTGAGGATGAGGCCCAGAAATTAAAACAGCTTGAAGAAAACCCCTACATCGGTTTTGAAAAAGAATTTTTACGGTGGATGTTATCTGATGGTGCGGCTGCATTTTTATTGAGTGACAAGCCCAACGAAAATGGCGTTAGCCTTAAAGTAGAATGGATTGAAGGTGTATCGTACGCACACGAAAAAGAAGGATGCATGTACATGGCATGCGAAAAACTTGCCGATGGTACGCTTAAAAGTTATCTTGAATTTACGCCTGAAGAAATAGCTACCAAATCTTTGTTAAGCATAAAGCAGGATGTAAGGTTGTTGAGTGAAAATATTGTTCCGCTGGGTGGTAAGGGTTTAAAAGCAGCACTGGATAAACATGGTGTAAAAACAGAAGACATCAATTATTTTTTACCCCACATGTCAAGCGATTTTTTTAAGGATAAAATTTTTAAACGCCTCATCGAAAACGAAACAGCCATACCTTATGATAAATGGTTTGTAAACCTCAGCACCTTAGGCAATGTAGGCGCAGCTTCGGTTTACCTGATGGTAGATGAATTATTCCATAGCGGAAAACTGCAAAAGGGCGATAAAATATTATTGCTCGTGCCCGAGAGCGCAAGGTTTTCTTACATGTATGGTTTATTGACGGTTTGTTAGTTTTTTTGAAAGGTTATTTGATTATTGATTATGGTGAGTTGGTTACTTTCTTATGAGCGATGAAATGATCACATTATTTTACCTGGTATCTTTAGAGAGTTTAGGTTTGTAATGTGAAAATAATACATACTTAAGGCTTTCCACCATTTGACCCCAAATGTACTGAGCCGAAATTTTAAACCCTTGTTCAACTGTTTTGTAAATCTTACATTTAATTATTCAATTACATGCATTTTAACCCCGCTATTACACACAACTTCAAAATCACCTGCACATGAAAAAAGAAGAAATTCCCCAGGATGATGGCGCATTAAATAAACTTACCAAAGAAGTGGTTTATGCAGTTGACAATACCGGCAAATATGTAACGGAACTAAGCACCG
>JANMVB010000258.1:0-7820 GCA_031392305.1 Ferruginibacter sp. | reverse complement strand
TGATAGATGGTATGAATGTAACGGCCATTATCAGCCTGGAAAAAGCTACTGTACCGGCTGTACCTACAGATGCCATTGTAACAGTAGAGGGTAAAGATTATATTTTTGTACTGCTGGATTCACCGGCTGTAGAAAAACATGAAAAAGCTGCTGACAGCTTAAGCCATGATGCAGCAGGACAGCACACAGAAAAAGAAATTAGCTTTGAAAGAGTACCTGTTGCAAAAGGTGGCACTGATATAGGATTTACAGAAATTACTTTGTTAAAAGAAATACCTGCCAATGCAAAAATTGTAACAAAGGGCGCCTTCTTTGTATCGGCAAAAATGACAAACACTGAAGGGGACGAACATTAATTGATTAACGATGAAAGTATATACTAAAATGCCAGCCGCATTAAAACCATTTTATAAAAGTGAATTGGCTGAAGCAAGTATGGCATTCAATAAAAAAAATTACCAGCTTAGCTGGCATCATTTGGAGCGGGCACATATTTTAGGCCAGCCCTATCCGTTAGCACATACTTTTGTACACTGGCAAATGCTTTGTTTTGGTATTAAGTTAAAGAACATGAAAGAAGTGGTGGGGCAGCTACCCAGGTTGTTGGTGGGTGGGGTAAAATCTTTTGTAGGTAAGATACCAACAGGCAATACCGGCGGGGCAAATGTACCACCATTGCAGCCCATGGAAATACCCGCTGACCTGGCAATGATTATTAACAGCATCAACAATAAATAAGCATGTATTTTTGCATTCATAAAATAAATAGAAATGAACAAAACATATTGCTGGAAATGTATAGTGATGCTTGCCTCCCTGCTGGGGATGGTAAATGCGTTTACTTAACAGGCATATAATTTATTATTACAAAAGTTGCGGATAGTATTTCCGTAACTTTTTTTATTTAGTTCACTGATAGAAAAGAATTAATGTACAGCATTATTTTAGGAAGCATTTTATTAAGCCTGCTGCATGCCGTGATACCCAATCACTGGCTGCCGGTGCTTGCAATTGGCAGAAGAGAAAATTGGTCGTTGGCAGAAGTTACGAAGGTTACTTTTATTTCAGGTTTGGCCCATGCTTTAAGCACAATAGCCATTGGCATTATATTGGGTTTATTGGGTTTGCAGCTTGCCAATAAAATTGAGTATTTCACCCATTTTATTGCACCGGTAATACTGATATGTTTAGGTGTGTTTTTTATTTATCAGCATCACCGGCACAAGCATTTTCATTTGCACCAAACACCAAGGGCCACATTGCCCAAAAACAAAATTATTCTTGCATTGGTAGCTGCCATGTTTTTATCTCCCTGCATGGAGATTGAGGCTTACTTTTTACTGGCGGGTACCAAAGGTATATGGGCTGTGTTAACCATTGCCGCATTGTACCTTTCAATCACTGTATCCGGAATGGTATTGTGGGTAAGGCTTGCATACAAAGGCGTTTTAAAATTAAACTGGCATACACTCGAACATAATTCAGGTATCATTACAGGCTGGACGTTGGTGGTTACCGGCATCATTTCATTCTTTATCGCATAATTCAATTTATATGGCACATGAATGTTGCAGCACAGACGAAAAAGAAATTAAGAAAAAAGTAGTTGTAAACCCTGCCGGCAAAAATTCAACGCTACATGGAAAAGATGATGGCCACAATCATGATGAACATGATGAACACGATCATGGAAATGAAAATAGTCCTGGCTGGAAAACACATTTGCCTTTACTGGCAGCATTGGCAATTTTACTGGTAATGCTGGTATTGGAATATGGCTTTAACTACAAACCTCCATTTCCTGTTGATCTCATAATTTATGCAATTGCCTATTTGCTGTCAGGGTATAATGTGCTGAAATTGGCTTTTAGCAAAGCAAGAAGATTTGATTTTTTTAATGAATTCTTTTTAATGAGTGTTGCCACCATTGGTGCCTTTGCGATTGGCTCTTACAGCGAAGGTGTGGCGGTAATGATTTTTTATTCAATAGGCGAATGGTTTCAGGATGCAGCAGTTAACAGAGCGAAGAGAAGCATCAAAGCGCTCCTTGATATCAGGCCCGATGAAGTAACGGTATTGAGGAATGGAACAACAATGGTGATACATCCCAACGAAATTCAGGTAGATGAAATTATACAGGTAAAGGCAGGAGAAAAAGTTGCTTTGGATGGAGCATTACATTCTGATACTGCAAGCTTCAATACTGCAGCGCTTACCGGTGAAAGTAAGCCGGATACAAAAAGAAAAGGCGAACCCGTTTTTGCAGGAATGATTAACCTCGATAAGGTGTCGGAGATAAAAGTGAAATCGCTTTTTAAAGATAGCAAACTGAGCAGGATTTTAGAAATGGTGGAGGATGCCACAGCACGAAAATCACAAACACAATTATTTATCAGCAGGTTTGCAAAAGTTTATACGCCCATTGTTTTTTTTCTCGCCCTTGCTGTTTGTTTTGTACCATATTTTATAGTGGATGATTACAACTTTCAAACCTGGTTTTACCGGGCATTGGTTTTCCTTGTTATTAGTTGCCCCTGTGCTTTGGTAGTATCCATTCCGTTGGGTTACTTTGGCGGAATAGGCCTTGCATCAAAAAATGGAATTTTATTTAAGGGCGGTAATTTTCTTGATGTGATGACGAAGGTGAATGTGATTGTAATGGATAAAACCGGCACCTTAACCAAAGGTGTTTTTAAAGTACAGGATGTTATTACTAATGGCTTTGATGAAAAAGAATTGATAAAACTTACAGCGGTACTTGAAAAAAATTCTACGCATCCCATTGCAAAAGCTGTTACTGAATATGCAGGTGATGTATTAAACGGATTGCAGGTAACTGAGGTGGAAGAAATATCCGGGCATGGCTTAAAAGGAAATGTTGAAGGGAAAGAAATGCTTGCAGGAAATGTAAAGCTATTGAAGAAATATGGCATTGCTTATCCTGCCGAAATTGAAAAGATTGTTGATACCATTGTAGTGGTTGCAATCAACAATCAATATGCAGGGTACATTACAATTGCAGATGAAATTAAAGAAGATGCAATACAGGCAGTTAAAGAAATGCATTCACTCAGCATTAAAACAGTCATGCTATCCGGTGATAAACAATCTGTGGTAGATTCAGTTGCAAAGCAGCTTGGCATTGATGAAGCTTATGGCGATTTGCTGCCCGAAGGAAAAGTTGAAAAAGTACAACAGTTAAAAAATGAAGGTAAACGAATTGCATTTATTGGTGATGGTGTAAACGATGCGCCGGTTGTGGCATTGGCTGATGCCGGCATTGCCATGGGTGGATTAGGAAGCGATGCTACCATTGAAACGGCTGATGTAGTTATTCAAAATGACCAACCGTCTAAAATAGTTTCGGCCATTAAAATTGGCAAAATAACCAGGGGGATTGTTTGGCAAAACATAACACTGGCGATGGGTGTAAAAGTAGTTGTATTGATACTCGGTGCCGGTGGCATTGCCACTTTATGGGAAGCCGTAATTGCAGATGTTGGCGTGGCTTTGCTGGCGATAGTAAATGCGGTGAGGATACAACGGATGAAAGTTTAGAGCGATCATTTTTTACATTGGATAACCGTAAAAAATTAAAGCATTTTTTGTTGTCCGTACAAAGAAGCAGCTATGGGCAACATCGTTGTGTCACTCCCTTGTACGTTGTACCATTGGGGAACTTTAATTGCGTTATACATTAAAATCCAGATTAGTTGTTACCATGATCAGCCTCCCCATTTTTTGTGCTACATCAAGTATTACCTCCCTTTTGTCAAACAAAATAATTCAACCTTTTCATTTTTATTTCTTTTGTGATGTAAATAAATTCTACATTAACTAAAAATTAAATTTATGAAAAAGTCAAATTTTTTTGCAACGCTGTTTCTGTTAGTTATTACAACTTGTATGGTTGCATTTGTGTCGCCTGCCGGTGGCGAAGGATATGAAATATACCTGGATAATAAACTGATAATACAACAGTTTGGAAAGCAAATGAAAGAAGTAAAAAACCTGCAGCTAAATTCATCCCACATTAAAAGCGAATTGGGCATAAAATTTTATCATTGCGGAATGGCGGGTAAAAGCAGGACCCTTGAATTGAAAATCAATGATAAACAGATTGTAAAAAAATGGCAATTTGCGAACAGCAGTGATAACCATTACATCATTACTGTACCTGTTAAAGAAATTATTAACCTGGAAAAAAAATCAGCAACCGGCACTTTTGATTTGTATTATGCTTCCAAAGAAGCACCACAGGGAAGAAAACTTGCAGAAATTATTTTAACAGACAGGGCTACAGCTAAGCGGTAAAAAGCCAGGCAGCTTTAAAATATAAAAGGGTGATGAAATGTTTCATCACCCTTTTTTTTCAGATGCAAGTTGTTATGATAAACAACAGGGGTGCGGTATTTACGGCATATACTATATATAATGCAATCATAGTTTGTGAAAGCCGGGCTTTTTGATAAAATCAAAATCCGGATGCGACAAATAAAATGTAATCAATTATTCCTTACTGGTAATAGTAATTAGTGGCATAAAATATGCACCTCATATTTTTAATTTAAAATCATTCTATATGAAAAAGACCCTCCTTGTTTTTGCCGTTGCTTTAACCGTACTGATTGGCTCTTGTAGTAAAGATGATGACAGCAACACTACTATTTCTACCGCATTGGTTAATACTACTATTTCATCAGGTACATGGAGGGTTACTTATTTCTGGGACACCGATCATGATGAAACAAATCATTTTACCGGCTATAATTTTACGTTTTCTTCCGGAGGGGTATTAACTGCAGTTTCCGGTGCAAATACCAGTTCGGGCACCTGGGCTACTGGTACAGATAATTCAAAAATTAAACTGGTAATCCTATTTACAACTCCGGCTGATTTTTCAGACCTCAGTGAAGATTGGGAAGTAACAGAGCGAACAGATTCCCGCATAAAGCTGCAGCATATAAGTGGCGGAAATGGAGGTACTGATTTTCTTACATTTGAAAAGAATTAATCAGTTTAATTAAGTTTTGTATAAAAGCCATTCTATCCCCAACAGTTTCTATCGCTATAAAAAAAGTTTTATTAGAGCTTTATATTGTGCAGTTTTATTTTAAAAAGTAAGTATCATTCATAGAGTTGACTTAAGCTTTTCGATAATCTGCAGGTAAAGACCCACATAGGTATAATGTACAAGTGTGCGACGCAACGATGTACCACAAAGCTTTCCAGCCCGGACAATAATAATAAAAACAAATAACAGTGTAAATAAAAATCCGGTGCAGGTATTTCGTTTTAAAGGAAATACTTACACCAGTTTATAAAATTAAAATGCAAAAAGTTTTCTTGTAATTTCAAAAGGTGAGCGGATTAAAAACGCATTTTTTTGTGTTAAGTGTTAAGCGTTTTTATGGTTGCTTCCTGTGTATTGTTTCAAAAGGCCGGCAGAAATTATTTTTTTGGGTGATACAATTTTCCTTTAATTATATATTCTAAAAGGTGTGGCTTTTATTTATTGTACCGCTGCCATACGTCCATTGCGCCATCAATTACCCTTGCAAGAATAATGTTATTTGCATCCTCCAGGTGAACCACATACACTGCTTTTCCATCTGTATTGGTGGTTTTAATTTCCTGTACATAATTGATAGTAAAATCAAAATACGTAGCTTTTACTGTTTCACGAATATCACGGGGCATCTTACTTTCATTATAACCTTTTAAAGAAGCAGCCCACCTGCCTTTTTTAGTGTAATACACTACGTTGGTGATTTCATTTAAAGTATAGCTGGCTGTATAGCCATCAGCATTTATACTCCATTTTTCGCCGTTCACTTCTTTGTAAGACTTCGCAAAATCTTTGATGGCCTTTGTGCTGATGCCACTTAGATTTCCTGAATTTTCTTCTACAGTTGGATTGGAGTTTTCCAGTCCGATGATTTCTTCATCAAACTTTGTGTTGTAATTTGAATGTTGAGCATAAGCTCCGGTTGTACTTACCAGGGCGGGAATAAATCCTGCCACAAAGGCAAAAATTAATTTTTTCATGTTGTTTTAATTTAATTGTTTTTATGAATTTGTTTGTGTGATTTCTCTAAGAAAATGATCATTCAATTATTTGTCGCAGGAGGCAAACATGAGGGAAACAAAAACTTCATTTTTATTTTGAGGCTTAAAAATTAAGGGTGATTTAGAGCAGTAGGTTTCGTACCGATAACGTAATATTTCTTACTGGATAACGGACCCGGCACCATGCAATAAGTTGACTTTATTTTATTCTAACCCGGTTATAGAAAGAGTATTATAAGAAAAAGTAGAAACAAAAAAATTGAAGGTTTTACCGCATTTTTATTATCTTACTGAAATACTTAATATAACATGACTTTTGATATGCCCTCTTATAATTTGAAAGATAATGAGTTGATTAGAAGTCTTCAAAATGATACTGTGGCAAAAAGAAAAGCGGAGGAGCAGCTATTTAGCCAGTATTCATATTTCATAAAGGAGGGGATGAACAAATATTCAATACCAGAAGAAGATGCTTTTGATGCCTACTCCGACACCATTTTACAAGCCATCGATAATATTATTAAAGGCATATTTGAGAGCCGCTCTTCTATTAAAACCTACCTCTACAAAATATTTAGTAACAAATGTGTTGACCTCATTCGTAAAAAAACGACCAATAAGAGTAGCATTCACCAAACGGCTGACATAACGGAAATGTTGTTCATGATAGCTGACCCGGCAAAAACAGTGGTTCAGCAATTGATGGACCTTTCGGATGCAGCAGTTTTAAAAAGTAAGCTCATGGAGCTAGGTGAAAACTGCAAACAATTACTCGGCATGTTTGCCGATGGCTACACAGACAAAGAAATAGCTACAACGATGGAATACAAATCGCCGGATGTAGTTAAAACAAGCCGTTTGCGCTGCCTCGATAAATTACGCCAATTGTATAAATCTTAAAAAAGGCCGAACATGGAAAATTTAGACTACATAGATGAGTATTTTAAAGGTGAAATATCCGGTGAAAAAAAACAGCAGTTTGAAAAACGCATCATGGAAGATGCATCATTTGCAGATGAAGTAGCTTTTTACATTTCTGCCAATGGTGTTATAAAAAACCAGGCAGTACTGGAAAAGAAACAACGGTTTAAGGAATTGTACCAGCAACAACAAAAAGTAATACCATTACACAAAGAGCCGGTAAAAATGGTTTGGCGATATATGGCGGCAGCAAGTGTGGTAGCTGCTGTAATGATTATGTACCTGTTTTTAAACAGGGATATTAACCCACGTGAACTTGCTGATAGTTACATACAAAAAAACTGGCAAACAATTGGGGTAAAGATGGCAACAAAACAGGATAGCCTGCAATCTGCAATTGAGATATACAACGATGCTAAATTTAAGGAAGCATTGGAAAAATTTGAAATGATTCTAAAAAATAACCCGGGTAGTCAAAAGGCTACAGAATATGCCGGTATAACTTCCTTGCAGCTCTCAAACTATGCTAAGGCACTGCAATACTTTTCGATACTTGCAGCAGACACTTCATACAGTAACCCCGGAAAATTTTATAAGGCTATAACACTATTGAGGCGGAATGATACTGGAGATTTAACCGCTGCGAAAATTTTATTACAACAGGTAATAGATCAGGATCTTGAGAAAAAGGATGAAGCAGCTAAATGGATGAAAAAATTGGACTAACTATTTTCCATCATATTAAACCTACAATTATGAACCCGAAAACACTTCACAACCCCCTGGGTTTTATACCCTGGTACCTACTTTGCTTAATATTATTTGCTGTT
>JANMVB010000230.1:0-7662 GCA_031392305.1 Ferruginibacter sp. | reverse complement strand
CGCCACCTGCAGAAAAATCTCCACTGCCTTTAAAATAAATACCATTAACCGTGTCAGTTAAAATAAGGTAGCTGCCGGGAGTATTTACATCCACCTGTACATCTATATAGTGTGTACTGCCAAGCGATGAATCTACTTTGTAAATACCATTGATTAAAGATTGTGAACAATTACCGTTGATATCCTTCGTAAGGCTACCGATTGAATTAGAAACAGGTTTAAATTCCAGTAATTTTTGACAAGAGATAAAGCTGCTGCTTAGTAGCAAAAAAATGAGGTAAGATCTAAAAGAAAACATAGATAAGGGTTTCGGGATTATGAGTTAAACTGTTTAATTAAATCGGTTGTACACTAAGTTGAAATGGAATTAAAGAAACAAAATATAATCTACATAACAATCTTTTTCCCAAACTATAGAGTAAAAAATTGGGCGGATACATTTAATAGAAAATAATATTCGCAACAACAATAAATGATCCGTGTTGAAATAGTAGTAACAAGCAAATGCCTGCGTACATCAAATATTCCTGAATTTCATTGGGCTCAACTGCACATGCTTTTTAAAGAAGTTGTTGAAATGTGTAACCTCTGCAAAATCCAATGCGTATGCAATTTCAGAAACATTCCATGGGCTATGTTTCAATAAAATTTTAGACTCCTGCAAAATTCGTTCTGCAATAATCTGTGAGGTAGTTTTTTCTGTTGTTTCTTTTACTGCCCTGTTTAAATGATTTACATGCACATTTAATTGTTGGGCAAAATCAGATGCAGAACGCAGGCTGAGTGATTGATGATTTTCATCAATAGGGAATTGTCGTTCCAACAGTTCTAAAAACAAATTGGATATTCGTTGAGATGCATTCATTGGCTGCTTTTCTAATTTTGCACCCGGCATTTTCATGGCTAAATGTAGCAGCTCAAGAAAAAGGTTTCGCAATACATCATACTTATGTTCGTAGTCCGATTCAATTTCTTCAAACATACTTTTATATATCCCGGTTACTTTCTGTACCTGTTCATCCGTCAGTTCAAATACATGCCTGCCCCCGGGCTGAAAAATTGCATACTGATTCAGGTTGCCATATTGATGAAAAAAGTCCGGGGTGAAAAGACAAAAAAAACCGCTTATAATCCGGTCAGTAAATTCACAGCTATAAGGTATCTGTGGATTGGAGAATACCAATGCCTGCTTTTGTATTTCCACCACTTCATCAGCAAAGTGCATTTTGTAGTTGCCCACTACCAGCATGATCTTAAAATAATCCCGCCGGCTATATGGTACCGGCTTGGCGTTATTGCCCACAAATGGATCTAATTTAAACACATTGAAATGCCCGATTTCCTTTCGGATATCCGCAGGCACCCCTCCAAATTTTCTTTGATAGAACTCCTCTATAGTTTCTATTTTTCTCATCTCCCACAAACTTACCAATTTCATAACACTTATTATATTTTGAGTTGTATATACACTGCTCAGTGGTTAAAAAATTGAGGCACTTTTTATTGTCCGAACGAAGAAGCAGCACTGCTCAACATCGTTGTGTCACTCACTTATGCTGCATACCATTGGTGGGCATTAATTGCGTTTTTAATTAAAATACCGATTGCTTTTAAGGTTATCAGGAAAACTTTTTTTCCTATCTTTTATTTGCGAAAAAGAAGTTGGCCAAAGGTTTACTAAAACAAAAATCAGGATCAGCTTATTATTTTTCATCAGCATGTAGGTTTACAATTTTTAAGCTGCAAAGAAATTTGAAATACAAATACTTTTCTAACGAATTTCAATGCAATCATTACGTTTTTCAAACAATCGCTTTTTTTTGTCTCACATCATTTGTTAATTACGTTATTCATTAAGTTGCCCGGATAAAAAGCTGCTCACATTCTGTGTATATTTGGATAACGACAGGTATTTTACAAATGATCATTGGCTGCCAGCTTTAAGATGAATATCAAACCATTCATATTTACTTTTACCCTTTTAATTAGTGCTTTACAAAATACATTTGCTCAAACCAAATACTCAAAGCTTTTAGTTAATAGTCAAATGAAGGATACATTTTCATTCGCAAAAAAATGGGACTATTCCTGGGAAGTATTTAAAGATGACAGTACAGGAGAATTTACAAAGAACAGCAGCGAACCTTTACTGCCAGTTGATACAACTCATTTGTTTTATACAGCTAACTGCGTTACAAATATTCAGGGAGGCTATGATATCAGGTATTGTTTTGCTGAAAAAAATAAAGGAATTATTTTGCTCACATTTTCTGATGGACTTCCTGCTTATGCAAGTGAATTTTATGCATATATTAATGGCGACAGTTTTTATTTTAAACCAAAAACAATTTACCCTATACATACACCAGCACAGAAGATTACTTATGAAGTAACAAAACAAAAATTGATGTTGAACAAGCATCATTTCGAAATCGGTGATACGATAATGGGTTACATTGAAACTGAATTTATTGAAACGGTTTCAGTACCTGTGAAAGGAACTCACAAACGAACATTTTATTTAAGTGGCTATATTCGAACACCACTGAAACCTAAGTCGTAATAGTATAGGAACAACCGCCAGCCGTGGTCGGGTCTTCGCCGGCCACTACCTTTATAAGAGCTGAAATAATTTTAAATGTACTCTCAGTAAGTTGCCTAATAACTTATTCACCTATATTTATTACAGCATTTAAATACAAACATTCAAACCATTTAAAATGAAACAACTTTTATTAATTGCATGCACATTTTTATCTGTTTGCCTGTACGCACAAGACAAATACAATTATGTTCAATTCAACAAACTGAAAGAGGTGGAAGGAACAAATTATATCATTGCAACAATTGTAAATGCCGGTAAAATGTTTACCGTACATAGCCAGTACCTTTTGTTCATCAATACACTTACCGGGCAAACAAAACAAGTTGACTTTCGCAAAGATGCTTACCTGGAAAAGATGGAGCAATTTAAAAATGACACCCTGGGAATTAATCAAATAATTATTGCTGCAAAATCAATTGACCTCGATGGCAGAAAAGGAATAGACTGGAATGACCCAAAACAAATTATTGTTTTATCTGCTGACGGGCAGCAACGTACCCAGTTAACGGATGACAAGTATTTTGTAATAACATGGATAACTAATAAGCAAACCGGAACAATTGTTATTACCGGGTATTATGACAGTAATAATAATGGCAAGTATGATAAAACGGATAAAAATGAAATACTGATTTACGACCTGAAAACTTTGAAACTGATTAGTAAAATTTAAAAACATTTGTTGTTTGGAAATGTACAGGTGATAAGCATTTATATCACATATAGTTCATTGCCTCGTAGCCTAAAAGCCTGCGCCACAAAGCGATCTGGCCAATGCAGTTTGCTTCCCGGTATGTCATAAAAGATAGGAGATCGTAAAAACTCATTGTTTCTCCCGGCATTTCAAAAGGTTGGTCCAGCCGCTCATCGGTTACATTAACCAATGCGTTTCTCAGTAAGGGGCTAATCTTTTCCCAATCACTTTTATACTCGGCAAGAGATGGGTACCGGGTGCCGCTTTTGATACCCCTGTAATCATGGAAGAGCTCGCCGGTATTTTGTTTTTCTTCAATGCCTAGTTCTTTCCCTATTTCATATCTTTCATGTACCAGGCTACCTGTTAGCCAGGCAACATGATTTGCCTTTGTTTCTAAACGGTTGTGGGCATCATCGTCTTTTATATCTTCAATTACCCTGGCAAAATAGTTGGTATGCATATCATACAAAACAATCAAAGAGAGCATCCTGTTGCTGACAGTTGTTGTTTCCATTTTATTTTTATTTAACCGGTTAAAAATATTTTTTGTTTAAAAGTAATGGTACAACAAATTTATTGCCACATTAGTAATATTGCAAGGTGTATTATGGAATGGTAATTTAATTTATAACACTATTAAAGATACCAAAAGGTATGCCGTACAAGTTCCGATTCAAGTGTAACATGGGGATGCCGACAAATGCTGTCGCCAAGTGATCTCGTCATCACTGACGAGACGGGCTGACAACGATGCTTAATTGAAATACAAATGTTTGTCCCACGCAAAAAAAATTATACTCCTACCAAAAAACCGTGTACAAAGCCGCCAATATTCCAAGTATAATAATTGAACCGATTGCAAAACCAGTGGTGATACGAAACATGGATGTATCCACTTCTATTGAGTGCGGATCATGGTCTTTTTTAGGTTTGGCAAGGCTCATGATAACCATCACCAGTATGATGAAAACGAAATCGATGGTCATTCTGTCGAGGAAGGGATAATCGGGAAAGCGGCCATTCGTCCACGTTGGTAGAAATTTTAATATGGTTGAAACGGGAATGGTTAACAATGCACCAGCCATGGCTGCTGCTGCAGTGGTGCGTTTCCAGAAAAAACCCAGCAGGAATATTGCCAGCACTCCAGGCGAAATAAACCCTACATACTCCTGTATAAACTGGTAAGCCTGGTCGAGTGATTTTAATGCAGGTGTAACGATGGCTGCAATCACCATCGATATCACCACGGCCCAGCGGCCCACCAATACCATCTTTCTTTCGGTGGCTTCTTTGTTAAAATATTTTTTATAAATATCCAGCGAAAAAATAGTAGAGATACTGTTTGCCTTACCCGCCAGCGATGCCACGATGGCTGCAGTAAGTGCAGCAAAGGCAATTCCTTTTAAGCCGGCCGGCAGTAAATTCATTAATGTGGGATAGGCATGGTCTGGTTTAAGTGTGCCTGCGGCATCTGACATTTCCTGCTGAAACATTCCTTTATTGTGCAACACATACATTACAATACCCGGCAACACTGCAATAACGGGAACGAGTAGCTTTAAAAATGCAGCAAACAAAATTCCTTTGCGTGCAGTTACCAAATCAGCACCCAGCGCACGTTGCACAATATACTGGTTGCAACCCCAGTAGGCAAGGTTGTTGATGAGCATGCCACCAATCAATACCGAAAGGCCGGGCAGTTCTTTATAGTATTTATGCGACGAGTCGAATATCATGTGAAAATGTGTAGGCGCTTCTTTACGCAAAATAGAAAGGCCCTTAAAAATATCTTTTCCAAAACCATACTCTTCTGAAAGTAAGGAGAGGGCCAGCCAGGTGGTTACCAGTCCGCCGATGATAAGTACTGCTACCTGTATTACATCGGTGTAGCCAATCACCTTCATGCCACCCAACGTTACAAATACCGAGAACACACTGAGGCCCACAATGGCCCATTCAAAACTGATGGTGGATATGGATGAAATGGCCAGTGCGCCAAGGTAAATGATGGAAGTAAGATTTACAAATACATACACCAGCAACCAAAATACCGCCATGATGGTACTCACATTATCATTGTACCGCCTTGCTAAAAACTGCGGCATGGTGAATATTTTATTTTTAAGATAAACCGGGATAATAAATATAGCTACAATGATCAGCGTTGCTGCGGCCATCCATTCGTAAGTAGAAATTGCGAGGCCCAATGCAAAGCCCGAGCCCGACATGCCAATAAAATGTTCTGCCGAAATATTGGATGCAATCAATGATGCCCCGATGGCCCACCAGGTGAGTGAACCTTCGGCCAGGAAAAAATCTTTGGAGCTGGTGGTGGCTGATTTCTTTTTGTGATAGATATAATATCCATAAGCGGATACTACAATAAAGTAAACAAAGAAAACGATGTAGTCGGCGGTTTGTAATTTATTCATTCGCAGGTGTTGGGGTTAATATGCAATCGTTTTTTTTTAAAGCAATTTTTTTTGTAGGACAAACATTTGTATTTCAATGAAGCATCGTTGTGTCACTCCCTTGTACGTCATACCAATGTGGTACTTTTCCCACATTGTAATTAAAGAACATTGCCTGCAAAAATCATTTGTTACTTGCACATAGCGTAACTGCGGCATAATTTAATTTTTATAGGATCAGCCTTTTTATTCGCAGCCTTGATTTTTTTTGTTTCTTTTTTTTATCAAGAAAAAAAAGAAAATGAAGTCTCAAAAAAATAGTAGTGGCTTAGTGCATCAAAACAAGGCAAATCAACTCACCCTCACACTTTTAAAAACAACTTTTTTTTGTACAAAAAATTTAATAGCACCAGTTGAATAAGGAACACACCCGTCCATAATAATGCCTGCTGCCAGGCACCGTTTGTTTTATTGATGATGCCGCCGAAAATAAACTGTGCGGAAGATTCAAAATTGATGATGCCATGTGCCGCCATATAAATTA
Organism: Ferruginibacter sp.; assembly: GCA_031392305.1. Lineage (GTDB taxonomy): Bacteria > Bacteroidota > Bacteroidia > Chitinophagales > Chitinophagaceae > Ferruginibacter. Next base: position 1,405 of record JANMVB010000230.1, on the reverse strand, counting down.
AAATAGAATTGGTACCGATCCAAACAAACGGCATGTTCCATTTTTTAAAACCAGCCGCATCTATTACACCGTAAAATATTGCCAGCAGCAATGCACTCCATCCTGCTGTGTATAATACAAAAGAGCTGCTCCAGATATTTTTATTAATGGGAAAGCTAAGGTTCCATAGCCGGGCCAGCAACAACAATACGATGCCAGCACCAAACAATATAAATGATTTTTGCAACGGGCCCCATCTAACTGTTTTCAATTTTAAAAACTGCCCCGCAAATATGCCCAGCATAGCAGACCCGATTGAAGGAATAGTGGAAAGTATCCCTTCGGGGTCATATACTTCACGGTAGAGTTTTCCCGGTAACAGTATCCTGTCGATGTAAGCAGAAAGATTGCCTTCTGGGGTTAACACGCCGGCGCCAAAACCTGGTACAGGTATCAGCATCATTACTGCCCAATAGCCCAGTAATAAAATTGCAAACCATACCAACTGCATGCGCAACGAACAGTTAAGATAAATGATGGCGGCGAAAAAACAGGCCAATGCAATCCTGCCGAGCACACTTGCAAACCGGGTATGCTCATAGCCTTGCCAGGTTAATAAGCCATTTACAATCATGCCGAGCACAATTAAAATAGCTGTTCGTTTCAGCAGCGAAATGTAAATTTTTCGCTTAGCAATTTTTTTATTGATGGTATCTGGCTGATGCAAATATTTAGCAAATGAAAATGGCATGGATACTCCCGCAATAAAAATGAACAGCGGAAAAATCATATCATAAAAAGTAAACCCATGCCAATCCGTATGTTGCAACTCGGAACTCATTGTATTAAATACTGGTGCATTGGTGGCTTTGGCAAGACCATGAAAAATTCCTTCGCCACTGATTATCCAAAACATATCGAAGCCACGAAGGGCATCAAGTGATTGAAGCCTTGTGGGGCTATGGGTGGCCGTTAATTCCATTTATTTTTATTTAATTCCGAAACTAAGTTATTTGTAAATACATCCTGTTATTTATTTAGTAATAGTTGCTATGTTAAGGCTCTTCCCTGTTTCAGTTACCGACTGCTGCAGCAGGGTTCCTTGCTATCGCTTACTTTTTTGTGCCGTGGCAGAATTCGTTTCGATGTAAATGCCTGATCCTAATAATTTATACCATGCCTGTGAGTAAATTTATCTTCAGGCAGGTGGCCGTTATATCGGCAATCAGTGGGCGGAAAATGGCAATGCCGGCCGGACTTGTGCCCGTTGGGAAACCTTGCCGGATAGGAGGGTTTTAAAATACTTTTACATTATTATTTAGCCGTTATTTTATTACGCAATTAAAGCTGCCCAAAGATATCAACGTACAAGAGGGCGACGCAACGATGATGAAAATGGCTGTTGCTTTGCCCGGACAAAAAATGT
>JANMVB010000224.1:0-14601 GCA_031392305.1 Ferruginibacter sp. | reverse complement strand
CTCGCCGCACGGCGCGCGCGCCCATCCCACCGACGAGCATTTCCTGCAACATCACCACCTCATCAATAATTAGTTTTACTACATACAAAATTGCAAGCGGAATGGCCGATCTTACAATACGCAGCAAAGCATTAATCAGCGTGAGTTTGGGGCTTGTTTGCCATACAAGGTTGAGGAAACGGGGAATGTTTTTCAAAGCCGCAAGCCGGTCATTAAAAGAGAGTGATTTTAACTTGGGATTGGTATTGGTTTTCTTCTCAATGCGTCGGTTCCTTACATTCATGGTGGAAAGTTACAAAACATATTGTTTGAGTATTTTTGCAGCAGTCCCGGTTTGCATTTTTAATTCTGCCTGCATTGCATTTTGCAATTTATGTTTGGATTTATTTCTTTTTAACAAGCATCAGAGCTATGATTGAGCATCGTTGTGTCACTCACTTGTACGTTATACCTAAGTGGAGCTTTACCCACAATATATAAGCAAACAATTAATCACCCGGTTATTCAGTTTCAATAATTTGCAATTCCTCCCATTCTGTTGTTCCGTCTTTTTCTCTTTTAAATTCAAATTGACTACTGGCCATTATCACAATTTCCGCAGTGGTAAACACTTTGCATCCATCTATTAAATGCCCTCCAATAGTTTTACCGGTGCTATCGCTCACACTTATATGGATATGGGAGCCGTTTGTAGAAACTGTGCCCGTAAGGCTTACAATTTCGAAGTGGCCAGTATCAGCAAATCCATTTGGCTGGTTCGCAAAGCGAATGGAATATGATGTGAGGCTTCCAACACCAGCACTTATCCATCCTGCCTTTATTTGCTTTTCTGTAACAAGTTTTTGTATTTGCTGTTTCAAATCCTCTCCGGGTTTTAAACGAAAAGCATACGTGAAATTTTTTTGCATGATATTATTACTTTTACATCCCGAATAAAAAAATGAAACAATAATTAAAATAAGAAGGAACTGAATAACCCGGAAATTTGTTTTTGTAGAATGGTCATATTTTTGAAATTGCATTTTTTGCCTGTTGCATTTTTATAGAAGTTAAATTGGTGGTATAAAAATACTATTACTATTTGTTAAACCTTGGCTACCAAAAATTGTTTCTCAAACTAAGCTATTTACTTTTGCGTAAATTTTTCAAATTTCCAACATGAAAGTATTTTTTACAACAATAGCTGCATTTATGAGCCTATTTACATTTGCTCAAAAAAATAATTCAAATAAAAAAATGAATATGACAGAAAATATAAATAATACAACAGTAAAAATTGATACAGCAACTTTTGGTACCGGCTGTTTTTGGTGTACAGAAGCAATTTTTCAACAATTAGAAGGTGTAATTAAAGTTACCAGCGGATATATGGGAGGCAAGGTGGATAATCCAACCTACAAGCAGGTTTGCACAGGTACTACAGGTCATGCCGAATGTTTAAATATTGATTACGACCCGGCAAAAATCAGCTTTGATGAATTACTGGAAGTATTTTGGCAAACCCACGACCCGACCACATTAAACCGGCAAGGAAATGATGTAGGTACTCAATACCGGAGTGTAATATTTTATCATAGTGAAGAGCAAAAAGCTAAAGCAGAAAAATATAAGGCAGAGCTAACTAAAAGTGGTGCATGGGATAATCCTGTTGTAACTACATTAGAGCCATTGGCCAAATTTTATCCTGCTGAAGACTATCATCAAAATTATTATAATGATAATACAGGTCAGGGTTATTGCCAGTTTGTGATAAGGCCAAAAGTTGAAAAATTTCAGAAAGTATTTAAAAGCAAATTAAAGCATTGATCAAAAGCGGTTGTCAAAATCAAAATCTTCCACCCCTTTTAATTTAATTTTTTTAAAATCTGGGTGGTTGGGATTGATGAGGTAGTTGTGCTCTTTTTTTATAATTACAGAGGGCACTTTAAGGATAGCACCAGAAAATTCTTTCAACCAACCTGCTGCCTGTGATTGGCAATAAATATAATTGTCAATTGAAAACCAATTTTTTTTTAGACTGTTAGACTCTATGCTTTGCACAAGCAAATCATCAGGTATTTCAATAACCATTACTTTATATAAAGCATTATTTCCTTCCCCACTTCTATGTACCAGGTTTTCAAGACAGGCCAAAGAACGGCTTTCTGCTGTATAAATAACAAAACTTCCTTTTGCATTCCATCTTGCAGCATTGCCGGAAGCTGTTAACGATTTACTCCATTTTTCAGTAGTAATCCTAAAAACAATCATGAACGAAAATATTATGAAAGATCTCCGTGGGCAATGCGGTTTAGTTCTTCAATTACGAAATTAATGCCACCTACGGTAGTAATAAATATCCGGGGAATGCGGTTACCCAATCCAAAAGCAGGTTTATCAAGCCAACGGTTAAAGCTTTCTTTGTTACCAAATACCTGGTTACCTTTATTAAAAAGAACAATTGTTTTTAAAATATATTCACTTTGCAAAGGGCTTAATTTCTTCTTTTCCTTTTGGTAGCGGGTAACGGTTTTATAAGAAACATCCAGCAAATCTGCTGCAAAATTTTTATCATAACTGGCTACAGAAATCATATCGTCAACAGCAGTGGCATAAATAGCTGTTGGCTCTGAAAGCATATTGGTTTCTTCATGTTCAATATAATCGGAGTATTGAGCATAAACTTTTGATGCATTATTTGAATCTTTCATGATTATCAATTTACAACAAATATAGACATTTTTCCAGTGCCTAAAGAATTTTGTCTAATCTTTTCCCTTCTTTACTTTTCGTAATTCTAAAAGATTCAAACTGTTCGGGTAAAAGTCTTTAATATTTGTATGGACAAGGTGAATTGCCATATCATACCACAATGGCACTACAGGGGCATCTGCAATAATTAATCTATCCATTTGCTGGTATAGTATATACCTTATTGAATCATTTTTTTCTGCAATTGCGTTTTCATAAAGGCTATCAAAAGCAGCGTTTTTAAACCGGGTATAATTTGGTGGCGCTGGATTTTTACCATAAAATACGCTAAGATAATTTTCTGCATCAGGATAATCAGCTATCCAGCTTCCCCTGAAAAAAAGTGCTTGTGATTTGGATGTTTGTTCAAGCAATAAACTCTTTTGTATAACTTCTACCTTAATATTTATACCAACCTGGGTTAATTCATTTGCTATATAGCTTGCCAGGTCAGCATATACAGGGATCGTCAATAATTTTATAACTGGCAAAGCTTTACCCTCCGGAAAACCTGCTTCTGTTATTAATTTCTTTGCTTTTTCTATATCATAATGATATCCTTTTACCTTCTCATTATCGAATGAAGGTAAACCTGAAGGAACGAATCCACTTTCCGCAGCAGTACCGATAGAATTTCTTAAATACAACATCATCTTTTTTCTATCGAAACCAAAGTTAATTGCCTGCCGGATTTTTTTAATTGCCAGCGGTGATGATTTCACCAATTCATTTTCATCATCTACCAAAATTCCCAGGTATTCTATGTTGAGGTAAGGGTGCTTTTGCAATACAAGTTTACCTTCCCATTGCTTTTTTAAGTGGCCGGTTTTTGTAAGGATTTCGTCTTTAAAGGAAGCTTCGATATCATTAATAAAATCCAGCCGCTTTTGTTGAAATTCCAAAAACTCTGTGGCTTTACTATCAAAAAAAGAAACCTTAATTCCATCAAGATAAGGCAATGACTTTCCTGCACTATCCTTTTCAAAATACCGGGGATGGTTTTTAAGTACAAGTGCCTGTCCTTCTTCCCATGCAACCAATACAAATGGGCCAGTACCAACCGGATGACTCCTGAAATTATTACCATATTTCTCCACCGCCTCCCTTGGAACGATAGAGCAATATTGCATACTCAGTATTCCAAGTATAGGTTGAAACGGACGAATCAATTTTAACTGGAACGTTGAATCATTTAAAGCCATTAGCCCGTTATCTTTTGCAATACGATCATTGAAAATCCAGGCCCCGGGGCTAGCAGTACTTTTATCAATAATTCTTTGAAAGCTATAAACCACATCATGTGCATTAAGTAATCGTCCACCCCCACCAGGGAAGGCTATGTCATCATGGAAATATATATCATTGCGAAGGTTAAATACAAAGGTTAAATTATCTGCTGAAATTTGCCAGCTTTTTGCCAGGGAGCCTTTCAATTCCATATTTTCATCCACCTCAATAAGCGTATTATATAACTGGTGCACAGCCCACATTACAGATTGGTTTTTTGCAAACGCCGGGTCAAGGGATGCAATACCACTTTGTTCATTATAATGAAATATTTGTTTATCTGGATGTTGATGAGATCCACACGATACAAATAGCAACACACATGCAAATATTTGTAAGCCTGTTGAAAATGGCTTCAGGATATAAAATACTATTTTAATGAATTGGGACGGTAGATTATAAATGTTTCTATACATAATTTTTTAACCAGTCATAGCTAAAACTAAAGAAATTAAAATTAGCGATTTATAACTCATCATTATCCGCTTGCGAATATTCATTTACTAATCCTTTAAATAGAAATCACTTTAGCACATAAAAGATTTATTTTTATTTAACCATCGATTTCAATGGTAATTATAATCAGGATTAATGGCTTATAAAATAGAAAAAGATAAATGGAAACATTTTTTTGTGGGCATACCTTTAGGGGCACTGCTATATTTTTTTTCCATCCATTTTTTTGAATTAAAGAATTGGAATGAAATTTCCCTTTCATTTATTGCTTTAGTAATTATTTGTTACGGATTCGAATTATTATCGCTTATTACCGGTAAAGGGCATGCAGATAACCTGGATGCCATTGCAGGAATAGCAGGAGGCATAATTGGGATTTTTTTAGTTTACCTGGTAAACATTTTTTTTAATTGATATAGCAAAGAAGCGAGTTACAATTTTATTGTACGAACTGAAAAGCAGCTATGGGCATCATCGTTGTTACGATGATGAGCATTGATAAAATGCTTGTTCCAAAAAATGTATTTGCGATATCCCGAATTTCGGGATGACCAAGGTTGATTTTTCGTTCGGACAAAAAACATTTGGAACATTTCCAGGCATACATATTTCTCTTTTATCAATAAAAAAAGCCTGCATTATTTGCCGGCTAAACTATGTTGAAATTAGAATAATGGACATCAACTCATTTCAAAAGAAAGAGAATTAGTACGCAATACTGCCCCCTCTTTTTAAATTGATCACATCCTTAACAGCGATAATGTATTTTTCGGCATAACCCATTTCTCTTATTTCTACAATCAACTGGTTATTGGAAATTTTATTGATTACCCGCCAAAATAAGTTGTGTTGTACTTTATGGGTATCGTCGAACAAAATTTCGTCTCCAATCTGTATTTCCTCGATTTTGTAATGATGCTTTTTCATGTGGTTTTTATTAATTGTAAATCAAAATACAGACCAAATAAGCTGTTGTGGATTTTTTTAAACTTATTTTAATAAAAGAAATAAAACCAGGGTTGTGCAAGCAAGTACACAACCCTGGTTTCAAATAGAAGTCTTAATGAACTACAACCATCTTAATACTGATTGTTTCAATACCTGAAGCGATCTGAACCAGGTATATACCATTTTTCAAACCGGCACTGTTTAACTCAAACCGCTGTTCGCCGGCTTTTACACTTTTTTCGATTGTTGACAGTACCTTTTTACCCTGTAGATCAATGATGGTGATGGAGATACGATCATCTTTTGCAAGTTTTACGGAGATGATTGCTTTATCCGAACTTGGATTTGGATAAACAGACCCACGCAAGTTGCTGGTAATTTCTATCTCTCCCCCTTCCTTAACTCCGTTGCAATTACCTAATTTATCGCCGTGTGCCAGGTGAGCCTGCACTGCATTTGCAGCCACTTCCAATGTATTTCCATTGTGGCATACACGAATTTTTGTGATATTGCTGCCCCTCACATCAATAACTGTAATCGTTTGCGAAGCTGTAGTAGTGCAACCATATAAATTGGTAATGGTTACTGTATATGTTGTAGTTACTTTCGGACTAACCGTAATCACCCTGTCTCCTGATTCTCCCACTGACCATTTGTAAGTGCCGATACCAAATCTATCCGAAACAGAAGCAAAAAGCTGTACGCTTTGAGGGCCATATCCCAGGAATATTGTATTGGGCATTTGTCCGGCAACCGTAAAGGCTGGGGTAACCACAATTTTAGCAGGATAAGGAGTACAAACCCCATTGCCAATCAATGCAAAACTGTAAGTAGCTTCATCAAAATCGTTGCTTAAAATATTCAACGCGGCTACGTATGAAATTGCCGCTGTAGGTGCAAACTGTACCGTGATTGTTTTAGAACTATTTGGTGCCAGTGTGAATGGGAATGTATTAGCTCCCGCAATAGTGAATTTGGCAGCACCTGTTCCGCTAACATAAAACCCTGTGGCAACCAATGTACCCTTGCTATTATTTGTAATAACAAAAGTTTTAGTTAATGTGCTCCCCGGATTTACATTCCCAAAATCTGTATTATCAATTGTATCGGGTGTAGTATCGTCATCAGTAATTAAAATGCCATTTCCTGTAATTGAAATTTCAGGGTTTGCATTATCTGTATCCGGATTGTAGAATGCCATAAGCTGACCACCTTCTACCAATTCTCCGGGAATTCTATAATGTGCCTGGTCAACAGTTAAAAACATGCCCGGCCCCAGAATACTTTGCACATCAATCATACCTGAAGCTTCCTCATCCAGTGTAAGAAAATTTGAGCCGCCGGTAAAAAATCTTGTTGAATCATGCTGTGCTACCTGTTTCAACTCATCCGTTGCAATGGTGTATTGCCAAATCTTTCCAATGTGGAGGTTATTACCCACATCTTCCTGTAGCATGATATGGCCAGAATTATCAATCGCCATATTATCCAGCATTTGCTGTCCTTCAGTGCCATCAAGTACGGCGGTAATTGTACCACCTTTTGCCGGGTCAGACAGGTCATCAAAATGTAATTTCCATACACGGCTTGGGTTGCCAAATCCGTTGGTGGTATTAAAATAAAAATCCTGTGGATGCGCCGGATCCCAGGCTCCATCTTCGGGACGTAAAAACTCTGTCACTCCTGCGGCCACTGAACTGATTTGTAAATTAGCCCCCGTTGTATTTTGCACATAGCCTAAGTCTGCCAAAGTAAAAGGTGTACCTGGTGCAGGAAAAACTGCACTTGTTTCAATAAGAAATCCACTTACCGAAACTCCCCATAATTTTCCATTACTCAACCCTGCTTTTTCAATTTCACTGCCGTTGTTGGTTTTGTCACCTACGTAAAAATAAACCTGTCCCGGTGTAGCGTCGTCTGTACCAGCCACAATTGTTTTATCGCCGCTGGCGGGGTTTGCAAGGGCATTTTCCCAGGAATATTTTCCCAGGTATGGCAGCTCATAAGTAGTACCAGCATTAGCACCTGTGGAAATATGAGCAAAAGCACGTCCTTCGGCACCAGCCTCTTCGCCATTTAAATATAATCGCTCCTGTGTGCCAAGCCCGGTTGCCGGATTATAAAATGCACTTACCTCAGGAAGGTCGCCTGAACAAAAACGGGAGAAAACAGATACTGGTGCAGGGTTGGCAGCAGTGTAAGTGGTATATGCCGAAGTAGTAGCATCCCAGATATTTACTTTTTGGATAAGGTCTGCGCCACTCACCACCGAAAGGTCAGATTTGTTGATGATCCATTTTGAAACAAATGCGCCAATATTACCATGCGCACGAACAACACCCACACTATTACCCAACTCATGGTTCATTAATAAAGTAAACGTGCCATTGTTATTGTCATAAGCACCCAATCCATCGGGAATGCCTACCATTTTATAATTATTTGCTGCATCACCCACAGTTAGTATTGAAGTAAAATGAGCATTAGGTACCGTCGGATGCAGGTATGGGCTTTGAGAACTATTTTGGCCACTCCGGCCCTGCGATAAGGTAGTTGTCATCAGCTTTACATCTGCCAGTTTGTTTACACCCTGCAGGCCATATTTATATAAATGGCTGGTAATACCCGTAGCAGTAGCCACACCATTTTCTGCAGGAGATATTTGTCCGTAATCATTGTCGTTACAAATAGCAACCGTACTATCATCAATAACGGCGATGCCTTCTGGTTTTTCAAGCGAAGCAGACCACCCGTTTGCCAGCAGATCAAGGAACAACGTTTTTATAACCGGCGTAATATTATTAGCAGCAAGTCCACTGCTATCTACAAGTGCTTCAAGTGTTACACCGTTGTACAATCCCGAAGTTACCGGGGTTGCATTGTTGATATTGATGGTGTACACTTTTTTAAAGTCAGAAGTACCCCTCAATGCAGCTTCCAGCACCAGGAAGGTACTGTCGTTGATGGCGGCCATGTCACCAATTTTCCAATCCCTCAACCGTATTTGGTTGCTGCCGCTTGCGCCAATGATGCCATCATTCAAATAAGCAAACATTCGGGTTGCATTTGTGGCGGGATCAATCTCTAATATCCTGTGTATCCTTGTTCCCTCTCCCACCGATTTGGAGGGATATAATACCGGGCTCTGGATCATTGCATAAATTTTACCATTGGGTGTAATGGCAATGCCTTCGAAACCGCGGTTATTTTTACGGTATTTAAAAACAGTATCAATTAAAATATCCTGCGGCTCAGCACCCGGTAAATTTGCATAAGGCGTAAAGCGGTTAATTACTACACCGTTTCTGTTCAGTTTCCAAATGGTAGCACCACCCTCTTCACATATCCAGAAGTTGCCATCCTTATCCACCACCAATCCTTCGGCATCAATACCCCACACATCTTTGGGAGCAGTTTTAATTAAAAAATTTGCACAGTCAAGTATCGTATCGGTTGATACCAGTTCTGCAGCCGTACTACCAAAACCAGTTGGGTTCAGCAAGCCCGAAGCTGTCGTTCCACCCGGCCTTTTCATGGTGATCGTTTCAAGAATTTGCAACGAATCGCCGTTGATACGGATGCGGTGAATTTTGGGTGCATAGTTTGCAAACCCATAAATTTTATCGTAGGTAGGCCGGCATGCAGCGGGGTTTGCATTAGCAGCATCTACGTTTACACCCCTGTCGGAGCAGGTCCAGAATTCTTTTCCATTGGTGTGTGCAATGGGAAATAAACCAGAGAAACCACCTTCCCGAAAGTTGATTTGTTGAAAATTTCCGATGGGTGCAGAATAATTATTTTTATAATCCTGCAATAGATTTATCTGCGCCAGACTTTTATTTGAAAGAGTAAATAAAAGCGCCAGGTAGCAGCAAAGTTTAGATAGATTTCTTTTCATTATGTAAGTTTTATTTGCCACAAATCTATCAGCTAACCACGGCATTATTGTGAAGCCGCCATTATATAAAAGTTACCGAATTATTACGGTTATGTTAACAGGGATTAGCACCCTAAATTGTCAAAAAAAAGATTTAGTAAAGTGAAAATTTTTATATTAAAACAAGTGTTGTCCATGCAGAGAAGCTATGGGCATCATCGTTGTGTCACTCACTTGTACCGCATGCCTATGTGGAGCTTTACCTACGTTTTGTAAGGCAGTATGCTATAGCTAAAAGTTCCCATTTGAAAGTGTTCAATATTTAGTAGAAACATTCGGGTATATTTGAGTTCCTGCAATTATATCGGACCATGCGTATCTTAACAATCATTTTTTTATCGACCATTATTAGCAACCTTGCTAATTCACAAAATATTTACGCTGCTCTGCAATTAAATCAGGAGAGAGAATATAAAACCAAGAAGCCTAAAAAAATTGTTGAGACAAACACTTTCTATAACAGAAGTGGCACTCAGGTTGACAAAAATGTAAAGACATTTGATGAAGCAGGAATGTTGTTAATTGAAGAACGTTATGATGAAGGCGGCACCCTTAAAGCAAGGTTAACATATACAAACGACACAACTAACAGACTTAAACAGACAAGAACTTTCGAAAGATGGAACCAGTTTGATTTTTCAAAAGAAACCGCTTTTTACAACTATGACACCAATCATTTCTTGATAAGTACAATTGACAAAGATGCTAGGGGAAATATTCTTCGTCAATCAGACCTGGTTTGTAATGACAAAGGACATCCGTTACAACTTGCTCTATTTGACGGCAATGGAAATTCATTCGGAAAAGAAATTGCTACATACTTATATAGCATTAACAAAGTGGTTACTTCGGTTGTTTCCAATGACGGTAGAACTCTTTCTTCTGACACAATTAAAATTAGTTTTAAAACAGCCAATTTGTTTCCAAACGACAGGGAAACATATAATGCAAATGGCGATTTAGTTAATTGGACAAATAGAAATTTCAAAGGAGAAGAAACTATTTATGAAGAAGAATACAATTATGACAGCTTTGGCAATTGCATTGAAAACAGAATTTACAAAGTAACCATAAAAAGAAACGGAAATAAAAAAAGAGACATAAACAGGATTTTTAAAAAAGACTTTACTTACTGACTACAAATAACTGCCGGCATATTAAGAACAATAGCCAAAAGCACGCTAACTAAGCCCCGTTAAAGGCTGTTACCGGTGGCTTTTGTCATTGTTTGTTGACCGACACCCTGCAGGATACAATGAAACTACATTCGTTATCAAACTCCGAAGGAGTTACTACTTTGTAGCAAAAACATTTACAATAACATATTTTGCTCCATAGGAGCAACCCTCCCTCAAGTGGGGAGTACCTACGGAACGCATGTACTTGCGGTATCCTTTTCAACAAAGAGGTTTTACCGCTGGCATAAAGAGCAAACAGCGTATTTTAACTGCTAAAAAATCAGCATTCCAGTTTCCTATCAACATAATAAATATGAACCCTTGTTAGCACGTGATAAAAGATTCTTCATGCACAAATGTACAAGAGTGCGACGCCACGGAAGCTGAAAGGAGAAATATAGTTGGGCCAAAAAATATTTTCGAATTTCAAGTCTTTTGGCCTGCTGTTTTACCGGGGAAAGTAGGCGTTGTAAATTGAATCGGGCAGCAATGGTTTTCCATTGATGATTTGCTCATTCTTTTGTTTAAAGTCTGCGAAGGCGGCCTGCAATTTGGATTTTATGGCCGGGTCGGTTACTATTTCTTCGTCCATATTTTTCATTAACTGAAATACGGTTTCATCATTTAAATGGTAGCCATCCATTAAAAAATCAACCAGGTTGGTTTTTGTTTGTTTCATAGCCGTGGCATGAATATTTCGAAAGGCGTGTGAAGTATCAATACCGCTACCCAGCCAGCTTACAAGCGATGGTGTTTTTAGCTGGTAACTATTTTTTAAAAAGGAAAGCAGGCTCGGCGTAATATCTGCATGGGAGGAAACTGATTGAAACTTTTGCGCTCTTTTTAATAAGGGTGAATAAATAATGAGCGGTACATGGTAGCGGTCAATTTTGGTGGACATAGGTATCTCCGGCATGCGATGATCGCCGGTGATGATAAAAATGGTGTTTTGAAAACCGGGCTTTGTACGATAAGTATTAATAAACGACCTGATGGCATCATCTGCATACAGCACAGAAGCATACTGATAATCGTACTGGCGGTGTTCGGCTTTTTGTGCTTCCGTAAAGCCGAGGTCATTCATCCGTTGGTTAAAAAGTGAGAAGTAATATTCCTGCTCATTTATTTTAAAAGAATTATGGGTAGATACTGTAAGTACTACCTGCAACGAAGGCTTTGTTATTGTGTCAGTATTGTTAGAAAATATATAACGGAACAATTCCTTATCGCCGTACCCCCAGGAAAAACCATTGTTCTCGGGGAGTTTCATATATTCTGCCGGAAAACTTTTAATGTCGAACAGGCTATCAATTTTTTGTTTGCGTAAAAAGTAAGCCATATTATCAAACTCAGCATCTCCGCCATAATAGAAGGAAGTGTTGTACCCATTCGCCTTTAGTATGCTCACCAGGGAAAGGTGGTTGGGCATATTTTCTCCAAACTCATTGAACCCATTACTGCCAAATGGCAACGAGCCTAACAGTGATGGCAACACGGTAAAAGTGCGGCCACCGTTACTTAAAAAATTCTCCCAGTAAAGGCTTTGCCTGCTCAGCGAATCGAGATAGGGAGTGAAGTTGCCGAGATAAGCATTTTCGTTTGTAAATGCACGGCCCAAACCTTCTACCAGCAAAATGACGATATTGGGAGGGGTAGAATCTTTGTTGAAAAAAGGAGATAATACATCGGTTGTATTATCACGGTGTAAAAAAGGAAATTCGCCTGGATTTACAAAGTCAAATTCATTCTTTATAGCATCAGGTTGTGCCATGCTTTCATCAGCACTAGGTAGAAAGTGCCTGTAAGATGAAGCAATAAAATAGTTGAGTTTGTTTTTGGTAAGGTTATCAGCATATTCATCTTTTACAACAAAAGAAAGTGGTTTAAAAACCAATGTAACTATCCAGGTAATGGCGATACATGCAGCAGCAAGATTTATCCATTTTGCACTGGTTTTAAATAATGGGCTGATCCATTTATACATTGCAAGCATACTTGCAATAAGTGCAAACAACCCTGTAATAATGCCTATATTAATACCGCCGGAGGCACCTATGGTTTGCTTGATATCACTCAATGTATATCCATACAAATCTGCACCGAGCGGTACAAACGACACACTAAAATATTGCATGAGTGAAAAAGAAACCAGGGTTGCCATGATGCTGAGCATGATGATAACAGTATCTGCCATGCGCTTGCCGGCTAAATAAAGCAACATGTATAATACCGCAAAAACGAGGCTGGCTTTTAAAAAGAAAACCAGGTCGTTGAGGAGTGATAAAAGAAAAATATAACCGGGTTGAGCAGGGTATTGATGCACTATTCCGTTATGAATAAAATCAACAGTTCTTAAAATAATCAGCATTAGCAACCACCCTGCAGCTAAAGGCAAATAGGCAAATAAGCCATCTCTTAATTTAAAAGCGGGCGGTGGTTTTACTTCTGCTATAACATCAACTGTAGGGATAGCAGTGACTTCGGCTACAGCAGCAACTGCAGCGCCGGGTTGGGTATTAAAACCCTGCCTTGTCATTTCGCCCCAACTGTTTTTTTTGCGGATGAGATCTATATTGCCCCTGATGGCCGACCATACTACAAATGGGTGAAATAAAAATGGCTCCAGCAAAGCTGTTAATATCAGCTTTGTTAATTCACCCTTTTTCTTATACTGGTTATAAGTAAGCACTTCCATTAAAATTGCGAAGATGGAATAGAGCCAGCCAAAGGTTAATACAAAGCCAAGAAGAGCAAAGAAAAATGTCCAGTTAACAATGCCAATAAATGAAAAAAATATAAAGCCAATCATTCCAATAAACTCAATAATCGGGGCAAGAAATTCAAAGAAAAACCAATAAGGGTAACTCACCATTCCCAGGAACCCATACCTTGGGTTGAAGAACATAATGCGATGAATTTTCAAAGTTTCGATGGTGCCCCTTGTCCACCGGTTGCGCTGCCGCCCAAGTATTTTATAGGAGCCGGGTGCTTCTGTCCAGCACAACGGATCGGGGATGTAAGCAACTTTGTATGGGATTTTTTGCTCTTCCATATAGCGGCGCATACGTACAACCAGTTCCATATCTTCTCCTACTGTTTTATGATCGTACCCACCGGCTTTAATTACAATTTCACGGTCGAATGCACCGAATGCACCTGATATCAGCAGCAATCCATTCATACGGCTCCACGCCATGCGGCCCAATAAAAAAGCCCGGATATATTCAAGCGTTTGTACCCGGGGCAAAAATTCCTTCGGCAAATTCACATCCAGCAGGCGCCCGTTTTTTATTACACAGGAGTTGGCAATCCTTACCACCCCACCTGTAGCAATTACCCGTTTTTCAGTTTCTTCAATAAATGGCTTTACAAGTTTTAGTAAAGCATCCTGCTCCAGGATACAATCTACATCAATGCATACCAGATATTTATTGCTGGCAAGGTTAATACCTGTATTTAAGGCATCTGCCTTACCCCCGTTTACCTTATCAATTACTATCAATTTTTTATAAACTGTGTTCCTGCTTTTATACACGGCTTTTACCTCTTTTGCAGGTATATGTACATGATATAAAAAATCAACTGCTTCCAGGTCGTAAGCATCTTTAAGCTTTTGCATCGAATCATCCTTACTGCCATCGTTGATAACAATTAATTCCAAAGTATTGTAATGAATGCTTAACAGGGAGCGAACGTTTTCGATAATATTTGCCCCTTCGTTATATGCGGGGGCCAGTATGCTTACTGAGGGAGAATAATTAGAAGATGCCAGCAGGTTATAATCAGTGAAACTACTTTTGCGCAGGTATTTTCTTGTTTCGCCAATTGAGTAAAGGCCAATAAAAATATAGGAAGCCAGCAGGGTTACAGAATAAATTAATATACCGTAGCTGAAAAGATCATATAAAACCAATTTCCACATGCGGGGGGTGAATTTCAGCGGATGTTTAGCGCTTGCCTGTATTAGTTAGTATTAAAAGTTTTTTGAAGGTACAAAACTGTTTTGTTTGCAGCCAGTTTAATATCAACATCTTCATCTGCAAAAAGCTTTTTCAAAAATGGCAG
>JANMVB010000201.1:0-5242 GCA_031392305.1 Ferruginibacter sp. | reverse complement strand
TGCTATTGATTTGAGTGATTTTATGCTTACGTTTATTTCGAAGCCGATGAGTAATACTAGTGAATTAATATAAACAAGTGCCATAAAAACTATGATAGTTCCAATGGAGCCGTATAGTGCATTGTACTTGCCGAAATTATTTACAAAGTAAGAAAAGCCCAGTGTTGACATAATGCTTAAAAGCGTTGCTACAATAGTACCTGGTGAAATCAATTTCCAGCGTTTTTCCACTGCCGGGGCAAATTTATAAATGAAAGCAACTGAATAGTAAATAAGCGCCACAATAAATATCCACCGTACATAAAAAATCAGTTCTCTTAACAGGTCACTTTTTATGCCCATCCATTTTAATACGGTGCCCTGGGTTATGAGTAATATTAAACAACCAAGCACCAATAAAAATATAAGTGCAGTTAATTTTATTGCCATCCATCTGTTGTGCAAATCTTTTCTTTTTGCAAACCCTATGTAGTTTTTATTGAATGACCGCATCAACCCCATCATGGCATTGGAGGCGAAAAATAAAGCCAGTAACAAACCCGAAGAGAGCAGTGCAATCTTTGATTCATCTAAAAAAGTATCTACAAATTTTATGAGTGATTCATTGTGTACTTTGGCGGGGATGATATCAAGAATAAGGTTGTGCAGTTCTTTTTTTAAACTCTTTTTTGAAATAAACGGAAGGTGTGGGATTAGGGTAAATAAAAATAAAAAAGAAGGGGGGATTGCCATGATAAAATTATACGCAATTGCTGAAGCCCTTTCGGTAAGCCCGACGGTTTTTACCTGCCTGAAAAAAAATTTGATTACATCAAAGAGGGATGCACCCTCGAAGCCCGGCGGATACCAATGCTTGCTCTTGCGTAAAATAAATGCTACAGGTGCCGTCGTTATTATAATCCTTTCAAGTTTTGTCATCCTGGTATTTGTTACTTGCAGCTTTTAATTCAGATAGCTGTTTTATTCACTGTTAACTCATCATTTGTAACTTCAAATCTACCAATTAACATACCAGTAAACTATTGCAATGTATCCTGATTTTGTTCTTTACTTTTAATCAGGCTATCCAGTGCCATTTGGTAAGCTTTTGCAAACCGTAAATGCTCCGGGTAACTGCTTGCAAAATTAGAGTAACCCTTAAAATCTGGCTTTGCTACAAAATACAAATAAGAAGTACTGGGTGAGTTTAATACAGCATCAATTGTTTTAGGAGAAGGCGTACAAATGGGGCCTGGTGGCAAGCCTGCATTCAGATAAGTATTATAGGGAGATGGGAATTGCAGGTGCTTATTATAAATTCTTTTTAGGCCAAAGTTTTTCATGGCGAACTTTACTGTTGGGTCAGCACCAAGCCGCATACCGGTTTCAATTCGGTTAAGATACACACTGGCAATCTTTCCTTTGTCATCCTGTTTGTTGGTTTCTTCTTCTACAATACTTGCCAGGATATACACCTGTTGATGCGTTAAATTTAAACCGGATGCTTTTTGGCTGCGTTCGTGGTTCCAAAAAATTTCCTGTTCATCGTATAATTTTTTAAAAATCCTGGTGGCAGATGTGTTCCAGAGAATACTGTAGGTATTGGGGATAATGGCTGTGATCGCTGTGTTTGTATCGAGGCCGTATTTCAGTAATGAATCATTGTTATTTAGAATATTCATAAAATCAGAAGAGTCACATTCAAAATTGGAAGCAATTTTTTTTGCAAGGTCCTCTTTGATCCTGAGCTTATTAATTACGAGGTTAATGGGCGTTTGCCTGCCTGACCGGAGCAGCTTTACAATGTTGAAAATACTGGCACCTTTAACAATTACAAACCTGCCTGCCTTTACCTTTTTATCGTAATCCAGTTGTTCTGCTATCCATTTAAAAGTACCAGGGTTTTTAAGGATTTGTTGTTCTGTTATATCCTTTATTACATCTTCGAAAGTGCTACCGGTTTTTACGTATAAATTCTTTTTGGAATCTTCAAAATTTGTATTGGAGCCAAAGATTTTCCATGCCGAAAAGGCGGCAACTAAAATGAGAAAGAATATGATATAACCTGCTATTTTTTTTGGTGTCGCCATAGTCTTATAATTGAATTCAATATTGTTCAAAATAAAATAAAAAACCCCGTCCTTACCAGACGAGGTTGCGAAATTTTTGTAAATTTTTTTAAGGTTTTTTTGAGGTATCAATAGTTGGCTGAATAGATCCCGGTAAAGGTGCCGCATTATTTTGTTGCTGTGGTGCAGTAGCGGGGGTTTTATTAATCAGTTCATCATTTTTTGAAGCTGCCTCACTATTTTTTGGGATAAATATTGGAGAGATGATACACAAAACACCCACAATAGCAGCAAAAACCCAGGTGCCTTTTTCAAGTACATCTGTTGTTTGTTTTACACCCATCAGTTGGTTACTGAAACCACCCAGGCTACCCGATAAACCACCACCTTTAGGATTTTGTACCAATACAATTAAACCCAATATAACTGAGGCTATAATAACTAAGATTCCGAATAAAATTAACATATCACTGTTCTTTTAGTTGATCAATTTTGGCTGCAAAGTAAGCTGTTTTGGAGGGATTGAACAAACTTAATTTTTTATAAACCTCTATTGCTTTACCTGCCTTGCCCTGCTGCACCAGCACATCTGCCATGGCTTCTGTTACTACTTCATCTTCTGTATTAGACTTTTCTGCTAATTTTTGAATTGAAATGTCGGTTAAATTGCCTGAATCGGCCAACTGGCTGGTATGTACTTTTTTCATTGTTTTTAACCATTCGGTAAAGCTTTTCAATTGCTTCCCCAGCTTATCGTTGGTTTTAATATCCCCGCTTAACTTAATACCCTGGCTTGCAAAATAATCTGTGGTATAAAGCGGCTCAAAAGTTATTGTTTCTTCTGTAGTAGTTGATGGGGGAATATTTATTTTAAAATTTAATGGCTGACTTTCTACTTCACTGATTTCTATATCCTCTTCTTGCTGTTGCTGCTCATTTGCAATAGGTAATGTCTCGTCATTTTTCCCGAAATCATTCGTTTGTGTATTTTGCTGTTGGTCATCTTCCGTTGTTTGATATTGTTCGGTAGTTCTCTCAATCAAATCAGCTTCTGCAGGGTGATCTTCAGGAGAAGATTCACCATTGGCTGAATACATATTTTCCTCCAATTCATGAACCTTTTCTTCATTTGCAAAATTGTTTTCTATTGAAACATCTGCGCCAGGTGAAGCATGTTGATGGTTAGATAAATTTTCCGGTCCACCAATATTTTGGAATTGATTATTGAGTTCAACTTCTGAATCAATAGTCGGTGGTCTGTTATCTGGATGGCCGGTTAATTCTATGGGAGTTGCCTGATTATTTATTGAAGCATTTTCATGTGGGATATCCACAGGGATTATTACCAAAGGTTGATCATTGTTATAAACTGGCTCATATATATTTTCTTCTACAACAGCTTCTGCAGTATTTTGCTGCTGCTCTTCTGATTCAGCATTATTATTTGCCGGCAATACACCGGGTTGATCTTCGTAAAATAATTCAGCCTCTTTTAGAGGCAATGCTTCTACGGGTATTTTTAAAATGTCACTGTTTTCCTGTAGCTGAAAATTTAACCAATAAGGGTTATTAAAAAGTATAGAAGTTTTTGCTGCATGCAGATTGTACTCTTCGTCATTTTTATTCATTTGCTGCAGGAGGAAAAACTGGGCAGGCGAAAAATATGGGTATTCAGTTGCAATTTTACTGAGGTAGTTTTGTGTATCCCCGGCTGCTGACTTTGATTTAAATAAAGATTCAAAAAGTATATTGCTGTTGCCCATTTGCCGAAGGTATTATATAATTTTTAAAACTTGAATAGTGGGGGAATTCCTCATTTTAAATATTGGAAAATGATGCCAAATTTTCCAGGAATATTTTAAACAAAGTCCACCTGCAAAATGCATTTAAATATATTGCAGGTAAAGATCCCCATTGGTATGCAGTACAAGGGAGTGACACAACGATGCATAATTGAAATACAACTGCTGGTCAACAAAAATTTTACAAATAAAAAACCATGTTTTATTTACCAGTTAGAAAATATTTTATTGAAAATGGCATCTACAATATTTTTGATTATTTCTGAGCTCAATGCTGTTTGCGCCTGCTCAAGGCTTTGCGTGGCGGGGAAGTCGAAATTATTTGAAAGGTCGGTTTCGAAATTTTTTGTTTCGTCTAAAGTGTTTTTAAAGATGAGGTGAAATGAAACAGACAGGCGGTTGGTACTGGCATTGTTGCCGGAAATACCGCTGGTAGATACGTTGTAATCAGAAACATAACCACTGATATCATAATGCGCATTGTCATCGTTGGTTTGGCGCAGGCGGGTGTTGCCAATCACTTTTTGTTTCATCCTTTCTGTTAACTGCGGGCTCAATTGTGGGTTTACATACCGGGCTTTATTTTCTAAATAATTTACACGAAATGTTTTTATTTCTTCGGGTATGGGAGAGGTATCTTTAAAAGAATATTTACAGGTTGCGAAATTAAAAACCATGATAAGCATTGCGCAAACAGGTAATAACAATATTCGTTTTATGGAGAAATTCATTTTATCTTTTTTACCTGGATCGTGGGCACTTTTTTTAATCTTCAATATCATATTCTTTCAATTTACGGTACAGCGTTCTTTCGCTGATGCCCAGGTCAGATGAAGCATCTTTTCTTTTTCCTTTATGTTTTTTCAATGCCTTAATGATGAGTTCTTTTTCTTTATCCATAATACTCAGGGATTCTTCAATAGCTTCATGGTGGTGAATATCTTCGCCTTTTTGGTTGATAAAAACTGGCTGGCCGGGTTGATTGTAATTATTGACATTACCAGCAGGTTTGTGCTCAGGCAACATTGCATCATTGTTGTTATACATCGGTATATTCTGGCCCATACCACCGGGATTTTGTAAAATCTCAAAGAACATTTTCTTTAGTTCATTTACATCTTTCTTCATGTCAAAAAACAACTTGTATAATATCTCCCGCTCATTGGCAAACTCCTGCTGGCTAAGGGCTGCCTTGCCACCTACCAGCACGGGCAACCTGTTAAAATTATTCTCCGGTAAAAATTGCTGCAACTCTTTTGCTGCAATGTTTTTTTCTTTGGAAAGTACCGAAATCTGTTCTGCAATATTCTTCAATTCCCTCACATTGCCGGGCCAGGGATAGCTCATTAACAAAGTTTTAGCGTCGTCTTCCAATTGAATGGGAGCGCCTTT
>JANMVB010000193.1:0-12088 GCA_031392305.1 Ferruginibacter sp. | reverse complement strand
CACTTACCTGATCGCCGTCGATGGCGCACGCGCCCTGGTTACATCTTCAATAGAAAGCAGGATCAATTTTTCTTCCTTTTTTTCTCTTGTTAATTGAAGTGCACTTAATAAAATTATCCGTTCGCCAATAGAAGAAAAGTTGTGGGTTACTTCATAATCGGTTATCTGTGTTTTTTGCGGCAAAATTTCTTCCAGCAAGGTCCGCAGTTCGGGAATATTCCATTGCCGGTTACCCAGGTCGTACACCAACACACCTTCGGTTTCCAGTTCATTTACATTAAATGTTTTATAAAAAGCCTTTTTGGCCGTTTTTACACGCAGGTGTTTATCCAGCACCAGCAAAGGTTGGTAAAGGGTGGCAACAATGCTTTCGTTGTAATTTCTTGCATCTGTTATCTGCTCGTTCAGGCCAATTAATTCATGGTTTAAAACTGTCAATTCTTCGTTGGTGCTTTGTAATTCTTCCTTGCTGGTTTCCAGTTCTTCGTTCAGGCTCTGCAATTCTTCGCTGCCGCTAAGCAATTCCTCATTAGCACTTTGCAGTTCTTCGTTGCTTGCTTCCTGGTCTTCGGTAATGCTCCGCATATCTTCACGGGCCTGTGCCAGTTCCTGCTCTAACAGTTGTATTTGTATATCTTTTTCATCTTTTTTTGTTTTAGCCGAAACTTTTTTCCTGTTACTGATGGCTGATCCATCACTGTCATTTAAATTACTGTCGTGAAAGAGTATAAGGTAATAAGGCTCCAGTGTATTGGGCAGTGGAACGGCTTCTATGGAAATATTACGGAGGTTTCCATTTACACTCAGTGGTATATTTTCTTTTACTACGGGTGCTTTATCTGTTTTTGCTTTGTGTAAAATATTACGCAGCTCAAAACCCAAACCGTGTTTTGCCATCATCAATAAATTATGGCTGGGTTTGCCGGGGGCCTGTTCTAAATAATTTGCGGTATTACCTCTAAAATGCACAATATCCATTGTTTCGTTTACTACCACACCGGCCGGGGTGTATTTAGTAAGCAAAATATCATCAGCCGTTTTTTGAAAGTCGGTGCGTATGGTTTCGCTTTTTAAATGTTCAGTTGTACGGCTCAAAATCTGTTCGCTGCGCTGGCTTGTTACCTGCATAAACCTGCCGGGTACATCTTTACGGGTGTATAGTTTATCGCCTCTTCCTTCGGCAGCAAAAAGGTCGGGCACACCGCCGGTAGTTTCTGATTTGCCAAGCAATAAAAATCCTTTTGGGTTTAGTGCATAGTGAAAGGTGGTCAATGCCTTTTTTTGCAGGTAAGGCTCCATGTAAATAAGCACATTGCGGCAGCTTATACAATCCATCTTGCCAAAGGGCGGATCTTTTAAAAAATTATGGTGAGCAAAAACACACATATCCCTTATACTTTTATTTACCTGGTAACCGCCATTGTTTTTTGTAAAATACTCCTTCAGGCGTTCTGGCGAAACAGCATCTACTTCGTTTTTTTCATATATGCCTGTACGTGCCTTTGTAATTGCCGGTTCGCTGAGGTCGGTGCCAAAAATTTGTATCCTTTCATGATTGTCGTCTATAAATTCTTTAAAGCAAATTGCAAAAGAGTACACCTCCTGGCCGGTGCTACAGCCCGCCACCCATATTCGTGTTATTTCTCCGGGAACTTTGTTTTTTACAATGGCCGGAAAAACATGGTTGCATAAATTCTCAAATACCTTTTTGTCCCGGAAAAAAGAAGTTACCGGTATTAATAAATCCTGATATAGCAGATCCTGTTCCTTATTATTTCCTCTTAAAAGTTGCAGATATTCGGTGGGTTCTTCGTTTTTATTTACTACCATCCTGCGGAGTATGCGGCGGCGAATGGTGGTTTGTTTGTAATAGGTAAAATCTACCCCTTTGCGAATGCGTAGCAGCGAAAGGATTTGTTTAAAAACATCTTCATCCTGCTTGGGAAGGTTTTGCAGTTCCTCATCACTGAGTGCCGTTTTATTGATTATTTCTAATAATTTTTGTGGTATTTTTTCCGGTGGAAGAATAAAATCAACCACACCCGCCTGTGCCGCACTATGGGGCATCCCGTCATACTCTGCCGATGCCTCGTCCTGTGCAAAAGTAATACCCCCCTGATCTTTAATGGCCTTCAACCCCAGTGTACCGTCAGTTGCTGTACCTGATAAAACCACACCTATAGCATGGCTTTGATGTACTTCTGCCAGCGAAGTAAAGAAAAGGTCAATGGGCAGGTTTCGTTCGGTTGTACTTTTTGTAGGCCTGGGGGCAAGCATTAAAATACCATCTGTAGCCACAATCATTTTATTGCTGGGGATAACATAAATATGATCGGGCTGTACTTTAATATCATCTGTAATTTCCAATACAGGGATTTTGGTAACTTTTTGCAATAGCTCGGGCAACAGGCTTTCGTGCTTGGGATCTAAATGCTGTACCAGTACATAAGCTATCCCGGAATCTTCGGGTATTGCTTTCAGCAATTTTTTAAATGCATTTAACCCACCGGCCGAAGCGCCAATACCTACAACAGGGAATGTGTTGGGAGATTTTGTGAGTGGCACCTCAAGGGCAGTGTGATTGTTATCTTTTCTCATACTGGCAAGGTTTCAGTCAATACAAATCTTTCTCTTGGCAGTTGGGTAGCTCTTGCCTCTTTTGTAATGTTGATAGCATTAAAAATTAAATTTTTAAGCGACAGGAAATCGTTGGGCTTGCGCATAAACAAGGTTGCCCCATTTAAGTATAGCTGGTTCACTATATCCGGTTGTTGAGAAGTAGAATATATTACAACAGGGAGGTGCTTAAACTGGCTGTTTTGTTTTATTTCTATTAAACATTCCACACCATTTTTGCGGGGCATATTTAGGTCAAGAAAAAGCATATCTGGTAGCGGTATTGTAAGTGAATGTATCCGTTGCATAAGTAGTTCACCATTTTGTACATATTCAAATTGAGTAGCCAAATCCAATTCATCCAGAGCATCATTAAACAGCATACAATCATCAATATCATCATCTGCAAGCAATATCCTAAAATCGTTTATAGTAGCTGAATACTGCATGGTTTATTTTAAAAGATTGAGGGAAATTACTCTTACAGTACGCCTATTATTTTTTAGACCATTACAAGGTAGTTCTATTAAAGCACTGTGGGTTTAATATCTTTTGTGCAGACAGGTAAATTCAGGGCCTTGCAATGGTTATTTTGTTGAGCTACAGGTAAACTAAGGGGTAACCTTAAAATGGGTGATATCTTAAATAAAAACTTTTTGTCCGGGCATTACATCTATGAGCATCATTGTTGCGTCGCCCTCTTGTGCGGCATACCTTTTGGGATCTTTACCCACAGCATATTTAAATATGTCCCGGCGGAAGTTGATGATCGGAGTTCTTTTGTCCCGGCGGGGTTTTCACAGTATAAACTACAATTTATAAAACACTTCACGTGAAACCCCGACGTGGTAGGGACTTAGAACATAAAATCTATCCTTTTGTCCCGGCGGGGTTTTCACAGCATACACTACAAGTTATAAAAACGCTAACCGTGAAACCCCGACGTGTTAGGGACTTAAAAACGTAAAATGTCTCTTGTTAGCAATTTTAAAAAATATTGCATTGAGATATAAACTGCGAAAGAATTACACCAAAATGATGGCAGCACTTTTCTACGTCGGGGTTTCACGGAAGGAGCTTTATAATTTGAATAGCCTGCTGTGAAAACCCCGCCGGGACGGAGTGAAAGCCCGGAAAAGAGTATGCTGTGAAAACCCCGCCATGACAGAGAAATAATGTTATAAAATAAACTGTTAAGCCCAATGCAGGTATGCGATTTAAAGCCCCCTATAAATCCAGGTAATGCAAGGGTTTAAAATGTTTTACTAATTGTATTTCATAAAATGATGCACTGCTATGTTCATATTCTATGAAGTCTTTTGCCAGCATCCATTTTCCGCTAACAGGATTGTTATGGATATAGTTAATTTTTTGCATCAAAAATTTATGAGAAATAATTGACTTTGCATCAAATGAACCTTTAAAAACTTTGTGTAATTGCCCTTTATTTTTTTCTCTTGTGGTTAGCAGGCTTGATAAATGATTTATCAATATATTGTTTTCTGTTATTTCTAACCGTTTGATAATTTCATAAGCCATAAAACGTTTTCCATTACCGACAATAGTATTGAGATCAAAACCTTCTTTGTGAAAATGCACAATTATATGCAGGTGGTTTGGCATAATAGCATAAGCAACAATATCTGCATTGTGTTTCTCTTTTAAAATAGCAAACCATTTATACACCATGTCGTAGCTATTTGTGATTTCAAATAAAGATATCCATTCCACACAGGTGAAAGTGATGAAATAGGTGGAATAAGTATCGGAGTGTTTTAGTTTTATTGCCATAATGTGAAGTTAGAAACTTTGAAAAATCGATACAAAATATTTATAAAATTTTAATCCCCCAACTATGTCCCGGCGGGGTTTTCACAGTATAAACTAAAAGTTATAAAAAACTTCACGTGAAACCCCGACGTGGTAGGGACTCAAAACATAATATCTATCAGGGTAGCAATTTTAAAAACTGTCGCAGGAGAATATAAAATGGGAAAGAGTGACAGCTAAATGATGGTGGAACTTTTCTACGTCGGGGTTTCACGGGCGCAGATTTATAATTTGATAAACTTGCTGTGAAAACCCCGCCGGGACAGGGCGGGTGCAAAATGATGGCAGCTCATTTATACGTGGGGGTTTCACGGGTGAAGAAAACAAACTATGTCCCGGCGGGGTTTTCACAGTATAAACTAAAAGTTATAAAAAACTTCACGTGAAACCCCGACGTGGTAGGGACTCAAAACATAATATCTATCAGGATAGCAATTTTAAAAACTGTCGCAGGAGAATATAAAATGGGAAAGAGTGACAGCTAAATGATGGTGGAACTTTTCTACGTCGGGGTTTCACGGGTGCAGATTTATAATTTGAAAAGCTTGCCGTGAAAACCCCGCCGGGACAGTAAATTTCCGTTTTATTATCATGTGGGTAAAGTTCCCCATAGCTACAAAAGTACAAGAGGGCGACGCAACGATGATGCACATAGCTATTTCTTAGCCCGGACAAAAAATTTAAAAACCTTAATTCTTTTTGTCATAATCAAAAACAAAGGCAGACAGCTTTGGCAGCACTTTCTTTTTGCGGTTTACTTCATGCTCATACAGTACCTGGCCGAGGTGTTTCATAAATGGAAAGCCGATATCATCGTAATTGTATTTGTCGTCGTTTAAAATTTCATCTTTATTGCAATAAATGGTGGCGGATAAAAAGAACTCTACTTTTTTATCATAGTCAACAACGTAGGCCACATCCGTTAACTGCCCGTAGGCATCGCCTACCTTATTGAAAATGCGGATGTTTTTTGGCAGCTCTCCTTTTTCGGAGCCGAACAATAAAAATTTACAATAGGCTGGCCAGTAAGTTGCGGTATCTGCGGAATAGGGCGGAAAGGTGCTCTCGGTAGGCAACTGGCTCATGTATTTAAATAAAAAACGGCGGTCGTCTTCTGTTAAATTAAAACGTTGTGCGGCAGGTACTTTATTGGGAAATACCAGGCTGATAAGGATAGTATGCAAATCCTGCAGGCTAATCCTGTTTTTTAGTGAACAAACCATGGGGGTATTAATGAGCTGACCATCTTTGAGATATCCTTTTCCAACAGAATCCTGGCGCTGCACATATTGGGTGGTATTGAATTGCATGGGTTGGTTATAAACCACCTTATTGGCAGCATCCAAAAAGCGGATGGGATTGGTATGCCTGTTTTCATCCGGCGTAAGTGGAATGCTAAGCCGGTGCAGCAACTGCACATCGCCGTAGCCCTTTTTATGCAACTGATCGTTGATATACTGCTGGCCCAAAAACTCATACAACCGGTTGTAGGCATCATTGTCACTCACCATTAATATTTTTTTTATGTACTGTGCAATTGAAGGTTTGCCGAAGGGAGTGGTGGGATCGTTGTACACTGCAGACTGGCCGGAATAGGATTGCTCAGTAAGCATGGTAGCATTTTTATCTAGGCCGGCAATGTTGAGTTCGTTGAGCCGTTGCAGCGCAAGGATGCTTACCGGAAACTTAACGGTGGATGCAGGATAAAAATAACGGGCAGCATTGAGGTTAAAATAATAATGCTTTAAGGCAGCGATGCCATTGGCACCCCTGTCTACCTGGGTATAAATAAACTGTACATTCCAGTTGTTTTTATTGGCAAGGATTGAGTCAAAATATTGAGGGTATTGCTCTAATATATTTTCTAAAAAAATATCTGTACGGGTGCTATCAACCGGCACAGCAGCAGCAATAACCAATTCCTCCGGGGCCTCTGGTGCAGGCTGTGTTATTTTTTTTACCGGCGTGCAGGATTTAAAAAACAGCATAGAAAATATGATTAAAAAAAGGCCCGGTTTTTTGGGTGACATACGCTTGATTTAAAGTGCAAAATGAGGAAAAATCTAAAATAAAATGGCTACAATCTTCAATAGGTTTTTCCCCTATCTTTGCAAACTTCTAAAAAATTAACAAGTAGCTACTAAAAGTAACCAATTATGAAATTGAAAGGCTTAGTTTGGTTTTTCGCCATTGCTTTAATCCTTATTTCCCTTTGGGAATTATCTTATACCTGGGTAATCCGAAATTATGAAGGTGAGGTAAAAGTGAAGGCAGAAAAAATTGTGCGGACGCAGTTCCCTGATGCAAAGGGCGAAGATAAAGAACTGCTGGTAAAAAGCAGGATGCAAAGGATACTCGACAGCACGAGGGATAAAAGCATTTACCCGATAGTGGGTACAACTTACCAGAAGTGTAAAGAAAACGAACTGAAACTGGGATTGGATTTGCAGGGTGGTATGAGCGTAACGATGGATGTAAGCCTTGAAGGATTATTGAAATCAATGAGCAACAATCCTAAAGATGCTGCCTTACTAAAAGCAATTCAAACTGCCAACGCCCAAAAGATAAACAGCAATGCAGATTATATTAGCCTTTTTACCGCTGCCTATCAAAATCAAAACCCCTCTGCCAAACTTTCAAACTTATTTGCCGGGCCTAACAAATCAGTAAAAATTACTGAGAGTGATGATAAGGTAATTGACCAAATTAGAACGACTGCAAAAGGTGCCATACTTGAAACTTATAAAATATTAGTTAAGCGTATTGATAAATTTGGATTGGCCAGCCCAACCATTAACCTTGATGAAAAAAGAGGTGTTATCAACGTGGAGCTTGCAGGTATTACCGACAGGGAAAGGGTACGCAAACTTTTACAGGCAAGTGCCAACCTGCAGTTTTGGGAAGTATATAATATCAGCGAACTGGCAGGCCCACTGCAAACTGTTGATAAAGCAGTAAGCGATTATTTAAGTGGCATCAGTGCTACAGATACTACCAAAAGAGATGCTGCTGATTCTATAAAACTTGCTGCCAATCAAAATGCATTTTTTAAAGTAATCAACCCTATTGATGGTCAACAGGACCCCAGGACCGGCAAGACTGTTTACTCTGCACCTATTGGAAGTATTGCATTAAAAGATACCGGTGTGTTTGCAAGTTATATGGCACTTGATGCGGTTAAAAATAATCTTCCTTCTGACGTTAAATTTTTAATGGGCGTTGAGGAAAAAGCTGCAAAGGGTGGACTTCGGTATTATCCTTTATATGCTATTAAAACAATTCCGGGAAGTGATAAAGCTAAGCTGGAAGGTGAAGGTGTTGAAGAATCAAGCCAGAGCTTTGATGAACGTGGCCAGCCTTCTATTAAAATGAACATGACCAATGTGGGTGCAAAAACATGGGCAAGGTTAACAGCAGATAATACCAACAGGCCAATTGCCATTGTGTTGGATGATGTTGTTTATTCGGCCCCCAATGTAAACGGCCCTATCGAAGGGGGAAGTTCTGAAATATCAGGAAACTTTACAACAGAAGAAGCACAGGATCTTGCAAATATTTTAAAGTCGGGTAAAACAAATGCACCAGCAAAAATTGTGGCTGAGCAAATTGTTGGGCCTACACTTGGTAAAGCAGCAGTAGATGGCGGTATGATGGCTTTTGGTATTGCCTTCCTGGTAATTTTTGCACTGATGCTGGTATATTATAATACGGGTGGTTGGGTTGCAAATATTTCACTGATACTAAACCTGCTATTTACGGTGGGTGTATTGAGTGCATTCGGTGCTACACTTACTGCAGCAGGTATTGCCGGTTTGGTATTAACCATCGGTATGGCGGTAGATACCAACGTAATTATATTTGAAAGGATTAAAGAAGAACTTACAAAAGGTAAAGCCTATCCACAGGCTATTAACGATGGTTACAAGCGTTCACTGGCCCCTGTTATTGATGCGCACGTTACTACTTTATTAACTGCCCTTATCTTGTTTTATTTTGGCCTGGGACCGGTACTTGGTTTTGCCACCACCCAAATTATAGGAATTTTATTATCGCTGTTTTGCGGTATCCTTTTATCAAGGCTGATTACTGATTTCTGGACAAATAAAAACCGTCATTTTAATTATTTTACTGCAGTTTCAAAACGCGTTTTTAAACATGCCAATTACGAATTTATTAAATACCGCAAGGTTGCTTATGGTATTTCGATAGTGGTATTATTGCTGGGTATTGGCTCTTACTTTAATGGCTTTCACCTGGGCGTAGAGTTTAAAGGCGGTCGTAGCTATACCATTGCTTTTCCACAGCCGGTATCTAACGAAATAGTACAGGATGATTTGAGAAAATCATTGGAAGGTGATTTCCCGATTATTAAAACCGTAGGTGATAACAGGCATTTAAATATTACCACTTCTTATAAAGTGGGTGTTGATAATGCAGATGAAGAAGTGCAAACGAAAGTGTACGAAGGATTAAAAAAACATTTACCCAATATCAGCTATAAAGAGTTTGCCGGTACCAACGTGCAAAGCTCACAAACAATACAACCAACCATTTCGGCAGATTTAAAAGCAGGCGCTGTAAAGGCAACCATCTTTGCCATCATCGCCATCTTCATTTATATCTTCATCCGTTTCCGCGACTGGAGGTATTCACTTGGTACAATTGTATCATTGCTGCATGATGTACTGGTTACATTGGCTGTGTTCTCTTTCTTAAAAAATGTAGTACCCTTTCCGCTGGAGATTGATCAGCATTTTATTGCCGCCGTGCTTACAGTAATTGGCTTTAGTATGAACGATACTGTAATTGTATTTGACCGTATCCGTGAGTACAGCAAAGGCTCAAAAGCAAGTGATAAAGGCACAATAATCAACCGTGCCATCAACGATACGCTGAGCCGCACTATCATGACATCGCTTACTGTATTCTTAACCCTGCTCATCCTCTTTATTTTTGGCGGTGAGGTTACCAAAGGTTTTGCATTTGCCATGTTGATAGGTGTTGTTACAGGTACTTATTCATCCATCTTTGTAGCATCACCGATATTGGTTGATTTTGCAAAAGACAAACCATTGGGCGAAGCAGAATTAATCAGCAGCGATAAACCTGTGGTAGTAGTGGAAACAAAAAACAAACCATTGGCTAAAAAAGTATAAAAGACATTTTGCTATATGATGTAGGAATGAAAAACCCGTCCGCCAATTGGACGGGTTTTTCTATTATGATAGTTTTCAGAGTAATTGTCCCGGCATTGAAGCTATGAATCAGCATCGTTGTGTCACTCACTTGTACCGCATACCTATGTGGAGCTTTACATACGTGATGTGTAGAAAGCAATCATTCAATTTAATCTTGTGTGTTCATTCACCTGATAAATATTTCGCCCTTTCAGGGCTTGTGGAATATTTTATTTATCATCATAGGGCGTTGCCCTATGCTTTAATATTTTGCCCTTTCAGGGCTCTCTCTGTCCCGGCGGGGTTTTCACAGCACACGCTTCAAATTATAAAACTACATCCGTGAAACCCCGACGTAGAAAAGTGCTGCCACCTTTTTGCACCAACTCTTTCCTATTTTACATTGTACTGCAATAGTTTTTAAAATTGCTACCCTGATAGATTTTATGTTTTGAGTGCCTGACACGTCGGGGTTTCACGTGAGTCTTTCTATAACTTGTAGTTTATGCGGTGAAAACCTCGCCGGGACTTAGTTGGGTTGATTCGACTGTGAAACCCCGTCGCGACCTAAAGAGCCTAACTCATTTGAGAGAAATATTTCTATAAACACGATGCTCCGCTGGAGCAAAATCTCTAAACACAATAGCATTATCAATCTATATAGAATCGGCTGCATTAAGCAAATAAAAAACGGCTGATAAAGATCAGCCGCTTCATGAATATTATTTAAAAAATTACACTGCAAATGAAGTTCCACAGCCGCAGGTTTTGCTGGCGTTGGGGTTATTAAAAGTAAAGCCCCTGGAATTTAATCCACCCTGCCAGTCAACCTCCATACCGGTTAAATAAATGCCATGCGATTTTTCCATGATACACGGGATGCCTTCAATTTCAAAATGTTCGTCTTTTTCTGTTGGTATATCAAAACCTAACACATAAGTCATTCCGCTGCAGCCACCACCCTTTACCCCTACCCTTAGTAAATTCGTTTT
This sequence comes from Ferruginibacter sp., assembly GCA_031392305.1. Classification (GTDB taxonomy): domain Bacteria; phylum Bacteroidota; class Bacteroidia; order Chitinophagales; family Chitinophagaceae; genus Ferruginibacter. The sequence continues at coordinate 1,473 of JANMVB010000193.1, read as the reverse complement.
ATCAAAATCATCCGCATTCATTAACCTTCTTATTTCTGCTAAGGCCCCAGTTGTAAAACTCACGGGTGATGCTATAATAGTTGTCATATTTTTTCTTTAGGCAAAGGTATTAATATTTTAAAAGTGGCAGTCCGCAGCACTTTGCGAAACAGGGAAAAATTAACAGTGCCTACACCAGCTTTAAAAAGTAAAACGGATTAATGCCGGGTGATTGAATTAACCTGGACCGCAGGTAAGGTTGCCTAAGGGTATGCGGCACAAGAGGGCGATGCAACACTGATCCACATAGCTTCTTAGCCCGGACAAAAAATTTTTACAGAGGTTTGTCTTTAATTTTTTAAACAGGCAAATAAAAATGAGCAACCAAATATAATAGCGAAAAATTGGAATTTAACGCCATCGCTTTGCCTTACTTTTGTAATAAAAAAAATATGTTATTATTTGAAGTTGGTTTTGTGGAGTTGCAGGGCATGGCAACAGTAATCATCTTTGGATTTCTGTTTTATTTATTGACAGAATTACGCTTGTTGAGAAGAGAATTAAAAACTATACAACCCACGCAAAGGGGCGATAACAGTGCATTGCAGTTGCAGGCTTACGAGCGCCTTTCATTGCTTGCAGACAGGATATCGCTTAAAAACCTGGTAAGCAGGTTACATTCAGCCGCCTTCTCCGTTGGTGAGTTGCAATTGGTTTTACTGGAAACTATCCGCAATGAATTTGAGCATAATATTACGCAACAGATATATGTAAATCCTGAAGTTTGGAAGGCTGTGAGCAAGATGAAGGAGCAGAATATTTATATCATCAATCAACTTGCAGCAGGCTTGCCACAAAATGCTGCTGCCATGGACCTCAGCAAACAAATACTTGAATATGCTGCAAAAGATAATGCTGAATTAAACTCTATTGTGTTGGATGCTATACAATATGAGGTGAAGAAACTGGTTTAAATTTCCTGCTTTTTATTTGATAGAAATACATTGATTGAGAAGGTAGCTACCTATTTTAATTTAAAATTTTTGCCGCCTGCGGCCATGCAATATGAAAAAAAAATTTACTGATTCAGGTATTGAAATAAAGCAAGTTTATACAGCCGCAGATATTGAATCACCGGCAGATGAATTGCCTGGACAGTTTCCCTTTACCCGTGGAGTGCAGGCGGATATGTACCGCGGCAAACTTTGGACCATGCGTCAGTACGCCGGCTTTAGCACTGCTGAAGAAAGTAATAAGCGCTATCACTATTTACTATCGCAGGGTGTTAACGGATTGAGTGTGGCATTTGATCTCCCGACACAAATAGGTTACGACAGTGACCATCCTTTAGCTGAAGGCGAGGTGGGTAAAGTAGGCGTGGCCATCGATTCGCTGGAAGATATGGAAACACTTTTTAAAGGTATCCGGCTTGAAGATATTACTACCTCCATGACGATCAATGCTACAGGTTTTATCCTGCTTGCATTTTATGTG
>JANMVB010000168.1:0-1688 GCA_031392305.1 Ferruginibacter sp. | reverse complement strand
AACATAAAGGAAGTATGGCCCAATCTTGAGTTATACATCAATGGCGGCGTTTCGTTTGTTCCATACCGGGAGCAGTTTGATAAAATATTTGGGGGCAAAGTAAATTACCTGGAAATATATAATGCAAGTGAAGGCTTTTTTGCAGGGCAGCAATCTCCTGGTGATGAAGGCATGTTGTTATTTACGGAGCATGGTATCTTTTACGAGTTTATGCCGGTAGAGGAATATGGCAATGAAAATCCTCAAACCGTTGGTTTAAACAAAGTAGTTATTGGTAAAAACTATGCACTGGTAGTAAGTACCACAGGTGGTTTGTGGCGATACCTGGTAGGCGATACCGTACAGTTCACTTCGCTTAACCCGTATAAAATAAAAGTGTCAGGGCGTTTAAAACATTACATGAATGCCTTTGGTGAAGAGGTAATTGTTGATAACAGCGACCATGCCATTTCCATTGCCGCAGAAAAAACCGGGGCCATCGTAAATGACTACACAGCAGCACCCGTTTACTTTAGCGACGAAAGCAACGGTGCACATGAATGGCTGATTGAGTTTGAGAAGCTACCGCTAAACCTGAAACATTTTATAATGGAACTGGACACAGCACTTAAAAATTGCAACAGTGATTACGAGGCCAAGCGTCATAAAAATATTGCTTTGCGGTTACCACTTGTACATGCATTGCCCAAAGGAACTTTTACAGAATGGCTTCGTACTAAAGGTAAATTGGGGGGGCAGCATAAAGTGCCACGGCTGAGCAATGAAAGAACATTGGTGGAAGAGATTTTAAAATTAGCAAGTCAATTTTCCCACACAGCTAATGACATTACATACCATTAATAGGTCACCTTTATTATTTAGTTTAACTATTGTTGAATAGTTAAAATCTAAAATAAAATTCATTTTATTTGCACAATACATAATTAACAACAATGAAATTACTTGAATCAAAAACTGCTATCATCACAGGTGCGGCACGTGGTATTGGAGAAGCCATTGCTATAAAATTTGCAGAACAAGGCGCTAATATTGCTTTTACTTTTGTAAGTGATAGCAGTTTGGAAAGATCAAAACTTTTGGAAGAAAAATTAATTGCTATGGGTGTAAAGGCAAAAGCCTACCAGGTAAATGCCGGTGATTATGCAGGTTGCGAAACGTTGGTAAACGATGTGCTGAAAGAATATGGACAAATAGATATTTGCGTTAATAATGCCGGTATATCAAAAGACAATTTGCTGTTGCGTATGACGCCTGAACAATGGGATGAAGTAATGCAAACCAACCTGAAAAGTGTTTTCAATATGACCAAACATGTGATACGCCCCATGATGAAAGCAAAATCGGGGAGTATTATAAATATGAGCAGTGTGATTGGTGAAATGGGTAATGCCGGCCAGAGTAGCTATGCAGCAAGTAAGGCCGGTGTAATAGGGTTTACAAAAAGTATTGCAAAAGAGTTGGGAAGCCGCAACATCCGCTGCAATGCCATTGCACCGGGATTTGTGGAAACTGACATGACAAGTTATTTAAAAGAAGGTGAAGGTGCAGAAAAATATAAAACAGGTATTCCATTAGGCAGGTTTGGAACTACTGATGATATTGCTAACTCAGCGCTGTTTCTTGCAAGTAATTTGGGTGCTTATATTACCGGGCAGGTGCTAAGTGTTTGTGGCGGATTAAATATTTAA
>JANMVB010000155.1:0-9408 GCA_031392305.1 Ferruginibacter sp. | reverse complement strand
TTTTACCTCTCCTGCAAGTACCACCTGGCCGGTAGTCACCAATGTTTCGCAGGCTACTTTACTGTTGGGGTCAAAGGCAAGAAAATTATCAATCAACGCATCACTGATCTGGTCAGCAACTTTATCCGGATGTCCTTCACTCACGGACTCTGATGTAAATAAATACGGCATGTAGTTTTAAATTTTGAGGTGCAAAGATAAGGGTGTGATTGTAATTAAAAAAGCCTCCTTTATTGTTAAGGAGGCTTTTTACAAATATAGTTTAGCTATAAATTTGAGTACACAATCCGCATGCGCATTTTATAGTTTGGATTATTACCATTGCCCACTTTTACCCTGCCATAAGCAAGACCGTTGCTGTAAGTTAAATTGAACCCATAATAATTAAGGTTATAAGGTGCATACACCCTTAGTTTGTAACTAATACCCTTCCGGGTTACTATGTTTTGTACATACCTGGTAAGGTTAAAAGTATAGAATGACCTGGTGCCCTGTGCATCTGTAAGGCTTCTTAAATAGCCTCCAAAATAATTATAATCTACACCGGTTGAGGGAAAGAATGAAACTTTATCATCAGGATTATAAAAGCTATTGGGACTTAAATCGTAATAAACAGGTTTGTATTTTTTGGGGTTGGCAGTGTCGTCGATTAAATCAAGGTAAAGATAATTAGGTGCAGTAAGCACTTTATCAATTGCAGGATTACCGGGTATTTGTTCAATGAATATTTCAGCACGGTGAATGATCCTGTTTGGATAATTGGTTAATGCAGGTATGCTTAGGTTTATTGCTGAACCCGGCGCAGTTTGAATATATAAAGCATCGGCCTGTGGTGAACTAACAGATTCTGAACCGGCATTATCCCTTACCAGGTAATTTGCATGTGCGGATGGTGATATGTTAAAAACACTACCTGTTGCAAACGACCATGTTGAATAGGTAGTATCAATCGGGCTAATATTTTTCTTTGTATAATGAATCTCTAATCGTGTTAAAGGATCGGTGAGGCTAATATAAAATAAGCCATTTCCTGGTGAGCCATTATCTGTAACAACTGCAAAACCTTTAAACATTGTTTTGAAAAGTGAATCTGAACGGAAGGCGTTTTTTGTACCAGTAACAGCAGAGTCAAAAGAAGTGATTGTATTTAAAAAAGCAGTGCTCAGTTTTATCCGAATTTGATTTTTTACTGAATCTTTTCCATACCTGAAAAGTACCTGCTTGCTAACATCTGCCGGTTTTATCACAGCCTGGCCAATGAGGTTGGTGTATGGTACATCAGGTTGAAAATTTAACCTGTAAGAGGAATCTTTGAAATTAGTAGTATTTAAATCCAGTGAATATACACTCAGGTTTTGCACAAGATTTGAATCGCCATAATACCCTTTATAAGCAAGGCAAAGTATTACAGAATCAAACTTTGTACCTGGCACCAAAGAGTTGTTGATGGTATCTTTTGGATTACCAAAAAAGTAAGGGAAAATGCCGGGCTTTAACTGGAAGAATAAATCTGATTTTGTTTTACCAAAAACCGGATCATTATTAATACTCCCCAGCACATGGTTTTCGGTACTGAATAGTTTGGTAGTATCAATAAGGGGTTCTTTTGCTCCAATGATGTTAAGCGTATCAGCGAAGGTGTGAATATTATCAACAGCGGGAATAAGGTCGGCACCAAGTTGTGTTGTGTCAATTTTTGTACAACCCCAGTTAATTAATGAAATACAAGCCAGGATGGCTATTGGAAAACGTAAAAATTTTATCTGCACAAAAACGAAATTTAAGAAATATGGGTTGGTATTAAATACTACTTGGAAAGGTCGGCATATAATTGTAAATAGTCTGTTAAATCACTCTCAGCATTGAATGGCAGAGTTTTCTTACCTTTTATTTTACTGAATTCTTCAACAAGTTTTTTATCAACATTTCCGGAGCCAAAAGTTACTGCATCGGCATAAGCTGCCCCACCTCTAAACATCGAGACATTGTTATTATCCTTAAAAAAATCCAGTTCTTTTTTGGTTACATTATCATTGATAGATAACTGTTTTAAAAAGTCTGTACCGAGTTTTTCTTTAAAAGTATTTTCTCCAATGGTATAAATTACCTTACAATTACTAAACACAGGTTCTTTTTTATAAGCTGTTTTAATAAACATGGGTATCAGGCCGGTCATCCATCCACTGCAATGAATAATATCCGGGGGCCATCCGAATTTTTTTACAGTTTCAAGAGCACCTTTGCAGAACAGCGCTGTTCTTAAACCATTATCCTCGTACCAATTATCCTGCTCATCCGTAAAAATGGACTTACGTTTAAAAAAATCTTCATTGTCGAGAAAGTAAACCTGTAACCTTGCATTGGGTAAAGAAGCTACTTTTATCACCAGCGGATAATCATCCCCGTCAATAGATACATTGATACCGGATAACCTTACAACTTCATGCAAACGGTGCCTTCTCTCATTGATAGTACCAAACCTGGGCATTATGCAACGTACTTCCATCCCACTATCATTTGACTTTACTGCTAATTTATTAATGATCTCAGCAAACTCAGTAAGCTCTACATAAGGGGACATTTCATTAGCAATAAATAAAATTCTTTTTTTTGTTGACATTTGTGATTGGTTAATAAGTCCTGTATTACCCTTTAAAGGGCTGCGAAGTTAAGGTAATTTTACCATAATCATTATTCAACTACATTTGAAACTCATAACAATAGCAAATGATTATATTTAAACAAGCCGCTGAAATTAGCCGGTATCTTTTATCAAAAGGCAGGAACCACCTTACAACTGGTTTTGTTCCTACAATGGGTGCGTTGCATGAAGGCCACATAGAATTGGTAAAAAAAGCATGCCGGCAAAATGACCTGATGATAGCCAGTATATTCGTAAATCCTGCCCAATTCAACAATCCAATAGATTTTGCAAAGTACCCCAATACAATTGAAAAGGATATTGCACTCCTGGAAAAATCCGGCTGTGATATATTATTTCTACCGTCAGTGAATGAAATTTATCCGGATGGATATAACTCATCAATACATTATGATCTCGGGCTTTTGGAAACCCAACTTGAAGGCAGGTTCAGGCCAGGGCATTTCCAGGGAGTTTGTAAAGTTGTTCAAAGGTTGCTCGATATTGTTAAGCCAACAACATTATACCTGGGTCAAAAGGATTTTCAGCAATGCATGGTTATTAAAAAGCTCATCGAAATAACAGGAATTAAAACACACCTAATTATTTGCCCAACAAAAAGAGAAGCAGATGGGCTTGCAATGAGCAGCAGAAACCTCAGGCTCACGACTGAAGAAAGGAAAAGGGCCAGCAGCATTTATGAAGAACTAAAAAACATTAAAAAGAATATTAATAAAACTGAAATCGCTGTTTTAAAAGATTCGGCCAAACAGACATTGGTAGCAAAAGGGTTTAAAGTTGACTATATCGAAATAGCAAAAACGAGCAATTTACAAATTATAGAAACTTATAACAATGACCAGGATTTAGTTGTATTGGCTGCGGCATATTTAAATGATGTAAGGTTGATAGATAATATGCCTTTAACTCAAATAAACAAAGAGGATTTAGTGTAAATGGATAAAAATATTTTTAACTGATAACTAGCTTATTCATTCGCACTATACCCGATACCTTTCTTTCTGCACCTTCCTCTTTCAACATAACTTCGTATTTTGTAGCTAATTATGAAAAAAACGATCCTTACAATTTTTCAATATTTGTTGTTTTTGGGATTGGGCATTTTCCTTGTTTGGTGGAGTATTCATAAAATGGATGACAAAAACTGGGAAGAATGTAAAACTGCATTAAAATCTGCCCGGTATTTTCTTTTTATACCCGTATTTTTTATCTTGGTGGCCAGTCATTTAAGCCGGGCAATGCGCTGGAAAATTTTAATGGCCTCGTTAGGATACCGGCCCGGGTTATTAAATACCTTTTTTGCTGTAATGGTTGGCTATTTGGCAAATCTTGCAATACCACGCCTGGGTGAAGTGCTTAAATGTACCATATTGGGAAAATACGAAAAAGTACCTGCAGATAAACTGGTAGGTACTATATTAATTGAAAGAGCAGTGGATGTGGTTTCACTGTTGGTTGTATTTCTAATTGCAATTGCTACGCAGGTAAATATTATTGGTGCTTATGCAAAGCAAACGGTTGAAAAACATTTCCTTTCCGGCAAGATAGAACTGATAATAGTAAAAGCGGTTGTGATTGTTGCCAGTATGGTAATAGCATATTTTTTGCTAAAATTTATTTTTAAAAAATACAGTGATGTAGGTTTTATTAAAAAGATCAATATACTTTTTAAAGGGGTTGGTGCCGGACTTGCCAGCATAAAAAACCTGCAAAATAAAAGGGCATTTATATTTCATAGTATATTTATATGGTGTTGTTATGCCGGCGGAACCTACCTTGGTTTTTTTGTAATTGAAGAAACGGCCCACCTTCCTGTTGCGGCTGTATTTCCGGTACTGGCTTTTGCCAGTGTAGGTATGATAATTACCCCGGGTGGCATTGGTACTTACCAGTTGTTTATTATGGAGGTGATGTTACTTTATGGAATAGATAAAGGCCATGGTTACGCTAACGGTATCCTGCAGTGGCTGGCACAATTCTTTATCATTTTAATTGTAGGGTTTATTTCGCTGGTAGCCTTGCCTTATTACAACAGAAAGAAACCCGGCATTCCTCTGCAAACTTCCTGAAAAAGAAAAAAAACTTAACGCAGCATTTAAGATTTTTAAAAATCAACCTGTTAATTTCGCCGAATCATTAAAAAAGAACCGCTTGTCAAAACAAAAAGTAATTGTAAGGGATATAAGCTGGCTGTCATTCAACAGCAGGGTATTGCAGGAGGCTGCAGATGACACTGTTCCCCTGAGAGAAAGAATTCGTTTCCTCGGTATATTTTCTAATAACCTGGATGAATTTTTTAGGGTAAGGGTTGCCACACTTAAACGTATGATTGAAGTGGGCAATAAGGGTAATATGCACCTGGAGGTTTCACCCGGGATGATTTTGGAAGAAATTCAGGACAAGGTGATAGAACTACAAAAGGAATTTGACCGCATTTGGAATGAAATTTTAAGAGAACTTAAAAAGGAAAAGATATTTCTCATCAGCGACAGGCAACTTAATAAAGAACAGCAAAAATTTATTACGAATTATTTCAATGATGAAATAAGAAGTAATATTGTTCCCCTGATGATTGAAAGCATACAGGCCTTCCCTACCCTTAGTGATAAGTCAATTTATCTTGCATGTAAATTATCAACAGCAAACAAAAGTATTCCTCAGCGTTTTGCATTGGTATCAGTACCAGCCCGTCGCCTGCCAAGATTTGTTATTTTACCTTCCAAAGAAAACGAACACCATATCATTTTACTGGAAGATGTAATTCGTTTTTGCCTTCCATATATTTTCTCATTTTTTGGCTATGATGTTTTTTCAGCCCATATTATTAAGGTAACCCGGGATGCTGAAATTGACATTGATTATGATGTCATCACATCGCTGATGGAAAAAATTGAAAAGGGGATCAGAAACCGGAAAAAAGGTAAACCTGTGCGTTTTGTTTTTGACAAAGAAATCGATCCATCCCTGCTCACTTACCTGGTGAAACGTTTGGGACTTTCAGAAAAAGACAATTTAATTCCAGGCGGCCGCATACATAATTTTAAAGACTTTATAGATTTTCCTGAATCAGTATTTATCCAAAAAAATACCCGTAAAAAACCTTTTATACATCCCCTGTTAAAAAATGCAAACAGTGTTTCAGAAGTGGTGTTAAAGCGGGATATTTTATTAAATTTTCCATACCATTCTTTTGATAGCGTGATAGATCTTTTAAGAGAAGCGGCAGTAGATCCCGAAGTAACCAGCATCAAAATAACCTGTTATCGCCTGGCACCGCGTTCTAAAATTATCAATGCAGTTACCAATGCGGTTCGGAATGGTAAACAGGTTACCGTAGTGATGGAACTGAGAGCAAGATTTGATGAAGAAGCCAACCTTGAATGGAAAGAAGAACTGGAAGAAACCGGCGCCAGGGTATTGCTGGGTGTTCCTAATATGAAAGTTCACTCCAAGCTATGCCTCATAAAAAAAGTTGTAAACAACCGTATTATACATTATGGATTTGTAAGCACCGGAAATTTAAATGAACGTACCGCAAAAATATACGGTGATCATTGTTTGCTTACATCCGATAGAAATATTATGGCGGATGTAAACCGCATTTTTCATTACCTGGAGCAGCCCAAAACCAGGCTTCGTTTTTTACGTGCATGCAAAACGTTGATGGTAAGCCCCACTAATTTGCGCAGGCAACTGATGCAATTAATAGTAAAAGAAATAAGGATGGCGCAATCAAAAAAGCCTGCTGCCATTACGCTAAAAGTAAATTCTTTAAGCGACGAATTGCTGATTGAAAAACTATATGAAGCAGCAAAAGCCGGTGTAGAAATAAAGTTAATTGTACGGGGTATCTGTTGCATGCTTACCGAAAATAGAAAATACAAAGAGCCCGTACAGGCCATCAGTATTATCGACGAATATCTCGAACATGCAAGGGTAATGATTTTTTATAATGGTGGCGATGAAAAAGTATTTATTTCATCTGCAGACTGGATGGTACGAAATATAGATCACCGGGTTGAAGCGGCCTGCCCCATATTTAATAAAGAGATCCAAAAAGAATTAAAAGACATCATTCAAATTCAGCTTTCAGATAATATCAAAGCAAGAAAACTGGATAATGATTTAAGTAACCAGTATGTTAATCCACGCAATACCCGAAAGGTAAGGTCGCAGGTAGAAACGTATAATTATTTGCATCGAAAGATTCCTGTATAAGGCAAGTGAATTTTAAAAAGATAATTTCAATTCAATAAGCAACTCGTGATCTTAACCTGCTCATGCACTCTTTAATATAGCAAGATTTTTTTATTGCCCGGGCATAAGATTTTCAATTAAACATCGTTGCGTCGCACTCTTGTACTATATACCCATGTGGAGCTTTACCTGCATAATAAATATAGAATACTGCATAGAATTTAATATTGCATAGTCACATTTGGCGGATTGAAGGGCTACCCATCCGCAAATTATCCACATATACAGGTTGATATTGTATGGCACCAATCTATGTGCAAAGCAAACCTATCTTTGCACCAATATTTTATTGATTTAATCCCTCCCCTATTAAATTATTTACCTTTAAACTGATAACCAATTAACGCATTAATAAATGAGATTAGCAGCAATTGATATAGGTAGTAACGCAGCAAGGCTTTTAATTTCAGAAGTTGTAACAGATGAAAAAAATATAACCACGTTTAATAAATTAAATTTAGTAAGGGTACCGCTCCGCCTTGGTTTTGATGTGTTTGAACTGGGCATAATTTCCAAGCCAAAAATAGGCATGGTATTGCAAACCATGAAGGCATATAAACACCTTTGCAATGCATACAATGTTAACCATATAAAAGCCTGCGCCACCAGCGCAATGAGGGATGCTAAAAATTCGATGGACATCATCCGCAAAGTAAAGTTAGAAACCGAAATAGGCATCGAAGTAATCACCGGCGATTTTGAAGCTGGCCTCATTTATGAAAATCATGTGGCAGAAAATATGGATAAAGACCACAGCTATCTTTATATTGATGTGGGTGGTGGCAGTACCGAGTTGTCTTTTTTCAGCAACGGTATCCTTATCTATAAAAAATCTTTCAATATCGGTACCATACGGCTTTTAAAAAATATGGTAACGGAGAAGGAATGGGATGAAATGAAAGAGGCTTTAAGAAGTGTAATAAAAGGACAGAAAGAAGTTGTAGCAATTGGTAGTGGTGGCAATATCAATAAAGTATTTTCTATGAGTAAGCGAAAAGATGGTAAACCTCTTCCGCTGGAATTATTACGGGATTATTATAAGGAACTCAGCAGTGTTACGCTTGCAGAAAGAATCACCAAGTACAGCCTTCGTGAAGACAGGGCTGATGTAATTATTCCAGCCATTCTTATTTACATCAACGTAATGCGCTGGGCTGGCGCCGAGCAAATATATGTACCCAAAATCGGTTTGGCTGATGGACTGATAAAGCATTTGTGGGAAGAAGTGAAATAGGATTGACTGCAGTGTCCGCCCCCGTCCCCTAAAGGGGGGAATGCAGCGGCTCACCGGGATAGCTTGCCTGCATTGATTTTAATGATGTTACATCTTTCGAACGCCGCCGTCGTTGCGTCTCCCGACCAACGACGAAGCGCTGAGGTTCATCTTTCTCTAATATTTATCAGAAGTACTTCTTCTGAATTCATACTCCTTTTAAATTTAAAGATTTGCTGTTGGTCGGAGACGAAACAGCGGCTCAACGGGATAGTTAGTACTAATAAAATGTAGGGATAAACCGGGCTGGAAAATGGTGGAGGTTTCTATCTATATGGTAGGTAAAGCTCCCCATAGGTATGCGGTACAAGGGAGTGACACAACGATGTTGAGCATTGCTGCTTAGCCGGTACAAAAAAAATGAATTGCGAAATCCCGAGAAATTTCGGGGTTTAATTGAAAATCAAATGCCTGTTACAATATATTTTCTTAAAACATCCTTTATTAATCGTTCAATTTCAACACGGCTAAAAAGGCTTCCTGCGGTACTTCTACATTGCCAATTTGTTTCATGCGCTTCTTACCTTCTTTTTGTTTTTCAAGCAGTTTGCGTTTACGGCTGATATCTCCACCATAACATTTTGCGGTTACATCTTTTCGCATGGCGCTGATGTTTTCCCTGGCTACAACCTTGGCTCCAATGGCGGCCTGTATGGCAATCTGAAACTGCTGGCGGGGTAATAATTCTTTCAGCTTTTCGCAAAGTTTGCGGCCAAACTCATGCGACCTTGCCCGGTGAATGAGGGCGCTCAGCGCATCAACTTTTTCTCCGTTCAGCAAAATATCCATCTTCACAATATCGCTGGGCCGGTACTCTATCGGGTGATAATCAAAGCTGGCATAACCTCTTGTCATGCTCTTTAATTTATCATAAAAATCAAATACAATTTCGGTAAGCGGCATATCAAAAGTAAGCTCTACCCTTGTTGGCGTAAGGTAGCCCTGGTTTACAAGAATGCCTCTTTTACTAATGCACAACGTCATGATGTTGCCAATGTATTCCGGCTTGCTGATCATCTGCGCCCTTATAAAAGGTTCTTCAATTTTTTCAATCCTGGGTGGGTCGGGCATCTCTGTGGGATTGTTTACGGTAATCACTTCACCCTTTGAAGTAGTGGCAATAAAACTAACGTTGGGTACGGTTGTTATTACAGTTTGATTCAACTGTCCTGTCACGGACTCCGTGAGCGTCAGCGGCCTTGTCAGGGAGTTGATC
>JANMVB010000130.1:0-3279 GCA_031392305.1 Ferruginibacter sp. | reverse complement strand
ATTTGTTTCCCATCCAAGTTCTGGTTTAGTTAGCATGGCTGTTGGTGTTTCCAATGTCCAGGGATTGGTCATTTTAGCAATGTAAATATTTTGATTTTGAGCGGCGGGGTTTGGCCGTCCACTCCATAAAAAATACCTGCTGCCGTTGTGTTCCAGCACTGTGCCATCAATTGCCCAAAAATCTGCATCGGTAGTAAAAATGCGGCCTTTGTTCACCCATGTGCCAAGCATTGGATCTGCACTGCTGTTTTCGAGTACCCAGGTACGTTGTGTATCATCAGAGCCTGCGCCTGCGGTATAATACACATACCATTTGCCATCTAAAAAATGAATCTCGGGTGCCCACACATTTTCGGCATTGGCAGCACCGGCAGGGGCTTTGTAAATATCTGTATTGGTAATTAACCCGAGTTTAGACACGGCAGTTGTTCGCCATAACGCTACCCTGTTGCCCACGGTTTGTGAATAATAATAAAACCCATCTTTCTTAAATACCCAGGGGTCTGCACCATTTAACAATGGGTTTATAAATGTTTTGGTTGCTGGCGGCGGTGGTGGTGGCGGTGGCGGCGTAGTTCCGTTTTCTTTTCCACAGAATGGGAAAAGAAAACTAACAAATAGTATAGCCGGTAGAATAGTGAATTTCTTCGTAGTTGATACCATAACCAAATGTTTTTATTGTTAAGGCAGTTAGCTAGCTGCCTGGCGGAGAAAATATAAACCACAGAATAATATAAAACTCTGCCCACTCTACTAAAATATTATTTTGTTTTGCTTCCTGTAATTTCTTTTATAAAATCTACTTCTGTTTGTTTATAAGCCGAGCCATCTTTTCTAAAAATATCATGGAACCACAATGCAGGTTCACCTGTATATTTTACCTGCCAGCTATCCCATGGATAAATGGTTTGCATTTTGCCATCCACCAATCCCCAATTGAAGGCGGCCATTTTATATTTTTTTGCTACCGGCATTGAACCTTCAAACGTACTGCCATTGCCCCGTGACATATATTCGGTACAAATAATGGGGCGGCCATACCGTTCCATATTTTTAATGCATTGTTCAAAATCGGCGCCACTGCCATAGTTATGAAACGAAATAATATCCGACTCCTCTATCATTAATTTTTCTATTGGTTTTAAACTGTCGTGGCTAACCCAGTTGCCCGACCATATACCGGATGTAAGCGGCTGCGATGGATTTGCTGCACGGGCCCATACAAAAACTTTTTGTAAAAGATGATGCACCAACGCTACTTTGTTGTATGGTTCAAAACGTCCGTAACTGCTGGTATTGGTATTGTCGGGTTCATTCCAAACATCCCAGCCCAGCACACGTTTATCATTTTTAAAAGCGGATACAATATCGGTAACGTATCTTTTTAAACGGGGATGTTGGGTACTGTCTTTAAGTGCATCTGCACCTGGGCTTTGCACCCAGCCGGAGTTGTGTAAAAAAGGTGCAGGCTCATGTTGTTTGCCCGTATGCGGAAAAGGATCCCAGCAGGAATCGAACAAAACAAACAACGGCCTGATGCCATAGCGGGCGGCGATGCGTAAAAATATTTCGATACGTTTTTTAAACCCTGCCGGGTCTTGCTGCCAGGCAAGGTCATGTAAAAAAATACGCATGGTATTCATACCGATGGAAGCGGCCCATTTTAATTCCCTGCTAATGGTTGCGGTATCAAACGTGGCAGCCTGCCACATTTCTAATTCGTTGATGGCGGTGCTGGGTAAAAAGTTGGCACCTACTAACCAGGGTTGCTGACTGTACCAGGTATTTGCCTGCGCCTTTGTCCATATTGCTCTTTTGCCGCTTTCATTTTTTTGTGCATTGGAATGTAGAGAGAGTATTGTAACGAAACCGACTAAAATGCTTTTTATAGATAGCATAAATGAGATTTTTAAATTTAAAAGAATGGTTGAAAATAAGCTCTCTTGGTTGTATTTAAAATTCATACTTTTCTTGCGGCGCAATAAAAGTATTATACACCTTTATGCAAAGGTTTCCTTTTATATATTTCAAAATGTGTTTCGCCCATACAGAGCTTGCCTGTATTTTTTGATTAACACTGGGCGTTGCCCTGTGTTGGAATATTGCGCCCTTTCTAGAGAAATGCTTATTCATCATTTAAAGTTGTGCTCTATGAGAATTCGGGCATTACCAAACTGTGTGATTCAGCCTGTGTATTCCTTATTTTAAAATATTCTAACTGCACAATTTATAACACAATTAAAGATCCACATTGGTATGCTGTACAAGGGAGTGACACAACGATGTTGAGCAGTGCTGCTTCTTTTGCCCGGACAAAAAACATGTATTGCATATTAAATTCAACAAACAATTTTACCACAAATTATTCTGCTTCAAATTAGGGTTGATATCAATTTCGCTTTGCGGAATGGGCATGTATTTATTACGGCCAATTATAAAATTATTAAACTCCGGGTCACGGGCTTTAAGCTCTGCCAGTTTGGTGGCATCATCAAAATATCCCCAGCGTGCAAGGTCGTTCCAGCGAAGGGATTCACCGGTTAATTCAGTAATTCTTTCATGCTCTAATTGCTTTTGGAAATTTGCCTGGCTAAGCCCGGGCATGGCAACGGATAATTTACGTAAACCGGCACGTTCCCTCACCCTGTCAACAAACGGATATGCTTCCGCAGTGCGGCCAATTGCATTCAATGCTTCTGCATTCATCAACAACACATCTGCAAAACGTATCACCCGAAAATTTACCGGGCTGTTGAAAACTTCAAACTCATTAATGCGGAAATAATCATCCAGATACTTGCGGTACCAAACCCTGTTTTTTGTATTGTTGTCGTAATTTTTTGAGGTAAAAGTAGCACCATAAACAATGCTGAAATCGGGGCCTCTTTCATCTGTTGAATCGTACAAAGCGGTGATGGCCAGGCGAGGGTCTCTGCCGCCTAAAGCTGTTGGCTCTTTTAAAAATTCATGCACTACCCAGCGTTGCATATTGGCATCGTTAAACCCATGGCCGGGAGGCGCAAAAAAAGGCGCACGGCTGGTGCCTACATTGGAGGTAGGGCCATCATCACCACCATTTTCGGGGCGTTGCTTAAACTGTATTTCAAATACCGACTCCTGGTTATTTTCGGTTGTATGCCTGAAATTATTTTCATAATTCACCAGCCCATATTGCGCCTGGCCAGGGCCGGTTATCAGCCATGCAAATGCATCTATTGCCTGCTGGTTTTCCTTTTGCTGTAAATGCGCCCTGCCCAGCAACGCATACGCAGCGCCTTT
>JANMVB010000124.1:0-1910 GCA_031392305.1 Ferruginibacter sp. | reverse complement strand
CACAGCAAACAAAGGTGAATACATACAAACAGATCTGGGAAATACCAGTACTGTAAATGCTATACAAATTAATTATGCCGACCAGGATGTTGACAGTTCTTTCCTGGGAAAATCACTGGGGGCTTATCACCAATACAAATTGTATTATTCGATAGATGGAAAAAAATGGTGGATATTGAAAGATAAAAGTAACAACAAAACAGATGTACCGCATGATTATATTGAACTTGAAAACCCTGTACAGGCACGCTATATAAAACTAGAGAACATTCATATGCCTACCGGTAAATTTGCCATCAGTGGGCTGCGTATATTTGGAAACGGCAATGGTGCCAAACCGAATAAAGTAAAGCAGTTTTTTGTGTTAAGAACTGAGAAGGATAAACGCAGTGCCTATATTAAATGGAGCCCGGTTGACAATGCTTATGCTTACAATATTTATTATGGTATACATCCTGAAAAATTATACAATTGCGTAATGGTACATGATGTCAATGAATATTGGTTCAAAGCAATGGATAGCAAAAAACCGTACTTTTTTAGAATTGAAGCAATTAATGAGAACGGGGTAAGTGAAAAAGCGGAGGTGATTAAAGTGGAGTGATAAAAATAGGTTTTCAAGAGAATATAATGTCCCGGTAAATTGAACCATCCAAAGATGAAGATTACCCCCTGAAAGTTGGAAACATTTCAGCAAAGGACAACGGCTTTAGAAATTTAAGCAGCGGTTAAGCCCTGAAAGGGCGAAATATCATAGCATAGGGCAAAGCCCTATGTAAAAAATCATGATGACCCAGCCCTGAAAGGGCGCAACATCATGACGAATTTAAAATGAATTAAACAATCGACAAATGTCACAATCGTTAACTAAACTAGTAACTCATATTACTTTTAGTACAAAACATCGCCAACCATTTATAGATGAGAATATTGAACCTTCGTTGCATGCATACCTCGGCGGTGTTTGTAATGAATTAGATTGTTTGCCCATTAAAATTGGAGGCTATGTTGATCATGTACATATACTTTGTTTTCTTTCAAAAAAAATTGCAGTGATCAAGTTATTGGAAGAGATTAAAAAGCGTTCTTCCAAATGGATTAAAACAGAGGGTGCACCTTATGAGCAATTTTACTGGCAGGATGGATATGGTGCTTTTTCTGTAAACCCAAGTGAAATAGACGTGGTGGTGAGATACATCGAAGGGCAACATGAACATCACCAGAAAATTAGTTTCCAGGATGAGTATAGGGCTTTTTTAAAAAAGTATAAAGTTGACTTTGATGAACGATATGTTTGGGATTAGCAATTTAATGTGGGGAGATGTTGCGCCCTTTCAGGGCTTGGGTTACAATATTTATATAACACAGGGCGGTGCCCTGTGCTGGAATATTGCGCCCTTTCAGGGCTTGAGGAACATATTTTTCATCAACAGGGAGGTGCCCGTTGCTGGGGTGTTGCGCCCTTTCAGAGCTTGATTTGAAGAGTTTTTATTAATCGGTTACATAGCAAAAAGTGAATTAATGGAATGGGGTATTTTACAAGAGAATCAGAGCATGTGCTAAGAAAATTAAAACTATAAATGATGAATGATGCTTTTTAAATTGACTAATTAATATAAATATTGAAAATGAAATCATCGCTTTTAGTAAGACACGGTAAAATATTTTTGGTGGCTATTTGTTGCTTCGTTCTATATAATCCGGTTTGTGCCCAGTTACCTCCGTTCTACCAGGATATACAAAAATTTAAACAGCAGGATAGTATAAACTTTCCGCCGAAGAAGGCCATACTTTTTATTGGAAGTTCGTCATTCACCAACTGGAAAGATGTGCAGGATTATTTTCCCGGACATACCATTGTAAACCGTGCTTTTGGGGGTTCTTCTTTACCAGATGTGATACGTTATGTA
>JANMVB010000117.1:0-34706 GCA_031392305.1 Ferruginibacter sp. | reverse complement strand
GTTCATATTCCTTTACTATTAATACTTTTTGCTCTACAAAATAAAAACTATCAGCTCCACTCATTATAAGGTTGGCGGTATGTATTGCTCTGTAGTCCCTGGCAAATTCATCAAAATCGTCAAAATTTCTTTCGCTCATTTTTTTAGAATAATGTATTTTTATCCGATGCAAGTTTACGCCAATTCAAACAAGCTATCTCTAAAAACCATCTTCTTTTTTATTGCTGTTTTATTCCTTGCTTTTTTACCTGTTAGTTCTTTCATGTTTTTCATAAAAAATGACGCATTTGTTGGTTACTTTCCCCCTAAGTTTTTTATGAGCGAAAGTATTCATGCCGGATACCTTCCTTTGTGGAACCCATATATCAATTTTGGGTTTCCTCAATATGGAGATATGAGCAGTGGTTATTGGAGCCCGGTAACCTGGCTGATTGCTTCAACTATTGGGTACAATGCATACACCTTCACCATAGAATTATTGTGCTACATTATTGCTGGCGGCATTGGCATGTACCAGCTTACCGGCTACTGGCATTTGGATAAAAAAGTGAGTATTATTGCTGGCATTGCTTTTATGTGCTGTGGTTATAATGTGGGGCATTTGCAACATTTTAACTGGTTGAGTGGTGCAGCATTTTTACCCTGGTGTCTTTGGAGTTATTTGCTATTACTTAACCGGTTCACATTAAAAAATATCCTTCGTAGTGTATTGTTTTTCTACTTGCTGGTTGCATCTGCACATCCCGGCATTATCATTGGTGCGTTTTATTTTTTTGCAGGAGTATTGGTTTTTCATCTTTTTATAAAAGACAAAAGCATATCGTTAATTAAAAGGCTTAAACAGGCATGCCTATCCCATATTGCTTTCCTGTTATTATTCTTTGCACTTTCTGCAGGAATGATTACCGGCTACCTTGATATCCTTCCACATTTTGTAAGAGGCGAAAAAATAAGCCTTGCCGATTCCTTGCTTTACCCTGCTAATATACAAAGCTGGATCAGTGCTTTGCTGCCCTTTGCCACCGTAAAGAATGATGCCTTTTACAATACTGACCCCGCCATGCGGAACAGTTATTTTAGCCTTACACTGTTGTTATTTTTTTTAGTGGCATGTATCAATAAAAAAAATAATTTGCAAAAATTTCTACTGGTTACTGGATTATTATTTTCGCTATTATCAGCGGGGGGTATTTTTAAAATCTTTGCTTACAAATTCATTCCTTTTATAGGCTACGTAAGGCTTAATGGCGAATTCAGGATATTTACGTTACTCTGTTTTATTATTATCTCAGCTATTGAGTTAGATAAATTTATAAGGCAAAAAAATACTTTTAACGGTACAATAAAAGTAATTTATTACTTAATTGAAATTATTTTGATCGCCTGCATATTAGCTGGTTTATATAATGCGGTAACCAGCAAACTCAGCGTGCTCTATGGTTTTAATAATATCATACACCAAAGTACTATTGCGCTTACATTAAAAACACTCATTGATACAATTAGTTTTTATGATACTTTATGGATACAAGGCACTATTCAATTATTATTATTGTGGTGTATAAAGTGGTGTATAAAATCCAGCAACATGAATTTAATAATCAGAATTGTGGTAGCTGACCTCATTATTGCCAGCGTGCTTAACATACCCTTTACCGGAGCAGGCAAAGCATCCGTTGCACAGGTTCAAACATTATTACACAAATCTCCTAAGGGCATTCCATTACCTGTTTTACAGCCAATCAAAAACATAGATACCATTTCATTAGCAGAAAAAAGTATGATTGGCGACTGGAGTATGTACAATAAACAAATTGGTGTAAAGTCAGAAGTTGCTTACCCAGTTATGTTAACAAATACGAGTGAATATTTTGGAGAAAATGTCCGCCATCCGGGAAGTAATTTTTTGCAATACCCATTTGTGTTTATTCTCAATGCAAAAGATACCAACAACATCTTCGTTGAAAAATTTTCACCCAATAAAATCGTGGTATCAATGAATGCCAGCGACACATCAACTATAGTACTTCAGCAAAATTTTTACCCACATTGGTTTTATCAAAATGGAGTAACCAGCAAACCGGTAGAAAAAGCAGGAATAAATTTTATCAGTGTACCTGTTACAAAAGGTAAAAGCAATATCATATTTAGTTTTGAGCCTAACGCAGTAAAAAGAGCTATGCTATTAAGCGCTGTATTATTTATTATTTATTGCCTGCTTTTAATTGTTCCAATATCTAAACGGCCTTCCCTTTCATAGCCAGTGAAACAGCCTGGTCCATTACCCTTTCTGCATACGGCCTCGAAATATTATTCAGTTCTTCAATTTTCGTATGTATCAAATCCTTGTCTTCCATCGAAAGCGAAAATTGCAATGCCTGCATTGCTGCAGCAGTTTGCATCATTTCTTCACTTGATAAATTGGCGGCGTTTTTTTGAATGAATTTTTCGGTAGTAATTAATAACTGCTCCCCTTCTGTTCTTGCTTCTATCAGTGCCCTTGTAGCAATATCCGCTTTAGCATTTGTGATGGAATCAAGTAACATTTTTTCCAGTGTTTCATCAGTCAGTTCAAGCTGAGATTTTACCTCGATGGATTGCTCCACCCCACTCCGTAATTCTTTTGCCATTACTATTAAAATACCATCAGCATTTATCATAAAACTTACTTCCACTTTTGGTAACCCTGCTGGCATACCAGGTATTCCGGTTAGGTTAAATTCTGCAAGTTTCCGGTTATCGCTTACCATATCTCTTTCACCCTGAAAGACAGCTATTTTCATTCCTCCCTGTCCATCTTTGTAGGTAGTATACTGCCTTGCTACATTATTGGGAATTTTTGAGTTACGTGGAATTAACACATCCATCAATCCCCCCATTGTTTCTATGCCGAGGGAGAGCGGGGTAATATCAAGTAATAAAAATTCTTTATTATTCCCGGCTAAAATATCAGCTTGTATGGCGGCACCCAATGCTACCACTTCATCGGGATTAACTGTGTCATTCACCTGTTTTTCAAACAACCGGCTAATGCTGCTTTTTATTAACGGCACCCGGGTAGAGCCACCAACCATTACTACCACATCAATATCTTTTACAGTCAATGCCGCATCTTTTAATGCAAGCCTGCATAACGCAATAGTTTTATCAACCAATGGAAGTATCAGCGAATTAAACGTATCCTTTGCCAGCATTAATTTATTTCCCTGCAATGCATCTTCGAAGTAATCATTACCCGATAAATAAATTTTAGCTTCCTCTGCTTTTAACCGAATCGCCTGTGCAAATTCCTTATTGCTTTTAAGCTCCTCTTCGTTTATGCCACACTGTTGCAACCAATATTTTACAATCAAATTGTCTATATCATCACCACCCAAATACGTGTCGCCATTTGTTGACAATACTTCAAAAATACCATTGCTTATCCTTAATATTGAAACATCGAATGTGCCGCCTCCCAGGTCGTAAACAGCAATCGTTTTTTCCTCCGTTTTATCCAGGCCCAGGCCATACGCAAGACTTGCCGCCGTTGGTTCATTTACTATACGCAACACATCCAGTCCGGCGAGTTTTCCTGCATCCCTGGTGGCCTGCCTTTGAGCATCATTAAAATATGCAGGCACTGTAATTACCGCCTTGTTAACCGGGGTCTTTAAAATATGTTCTGCCCTTTGTTTCAGCTCTTTTAAAATAAAAGAAGACAGATCGACCGGAGTATAAAACTTATTACCCACCTGTACTTTTACGAGGCTATCGGTATTGTCATCAATTACTTTGTACGAAAAAAAAGAACTGTTGTTTTTAATATCGTTATACGTTTTCCCCATCAGCCGCTTGGCAGAAAAAATGGTGTTATGTGGTTCGCTTATTAATTTTTTCTTGGCCTCCTCGCCTACCACAATATTGCCCACAGCATCAAAATATATAACTGATGGCACCAGCGAACTGGTGTTGTGTTCCTTCAATGCAACCGGTTGTTTATTCTCCGGATGAATAACAGAAATGAGGCTATTGGTGGTACCCAAATCTATCCCTACAATTATTTCTTCTTTTTGTAAACTGCCTGTTGCTATATTAATTGCAATTTTTGCCATGCTGACTGTATGTAAATTATGATGAAAGTTTATAAGGCTGCAAAAATAACAAATATTGAAGGGTGCCAGTTATTGCATGTTGGTGTTACTTTTCGAAATAAGAAATATATTCTCTATTGTAAAATGTAATTGTTTGTTGTTTGCCAACAAACTTTAAAAGTAACAACCTTAAGAAGATTTTTTTTGAGCCCGGCGAAAGTATTTCAATTAAGCTTCATTGGCGTCGCACTCTTGTACTTTAAATCATTGGGCAACCTTTACCGGCGGCAAACAAACAATTTTACTTTTCGTTTTCAAAAACATAC
Source organism: Ferruginibacter sp. (assembly GCA_031392305.1). Taxonomy (GTDB): domain Bacteria; phylum Bacteroidota; class Bacteroidia; order Chitinophagales; family Chitinophagaceae; genus Ferruginibacter. The sequence goes on along the minus strand of JANMVB010000117.1, from coordinate 30,307 downwards.
ACCGGTGCCAGCCTTTTTTCAATATAATGCAGGTAAAGCCCCCCATAGGTATTGCGTACAAGAGGGCGATGCAACGATGTTGACCATGGCTTCATAGCACGGACAACAAAAAATTATACAAATAAATCAACTTGAAAAAATGCGCTGTTCTCTACTCTCCGCTATAAAAAAAGCCCCCTACAAATGAAGGGGGCCGTTTCTAATAATTGATATTTTTAATAATTTCTAAGTTTCATTTCTACCCTGCGGTTTTTGCTCCGGCCTGCTGCTTTTTTGTTATCAGCAATCGGTTTGTCTAATCCATATCCGGTCGCAATCAGGCGGCTTTCATCTACACCTTTTTTTATTAAATAAGTTTTAACAGCGTTGGCCCTGGCCTCAGATAATACCAGGTTTTTTTCGGCTTTACCTACGTTGTCGGTGTGCCCGTCTATATCAACTTTATAAGATGGGTTATCATTTAATATACTTACCACACTATTTAATGAAGCGTTTGATTTTGCAAGCAATTTAGCACTGCCTGTTGCAAAGAAAATATTTTGTGCTGCCTTATTTACTTTTAAAATAATTGCCTCTTCTATAACCGGGCAACCAAAATTAGATGCTGGCCCAAATTCATTGGGGCATTTATCTTCTTCATCATTTACACCATCTTTATCGGTGTCGGGTACTGGGCAACCATTATACCTTGCTACGCCGGCTACATCAATGCATTTATCATTCTCATCGTTTATACCATCCTTATCAGTATCTGGTACGGGGCATCCCTGGTATTTTGCCAGGCCTGCCTGGTCGGGGCATTTATCATCAAGGTCTGCAATGCCATCGCCATCCTGATCGGGACAGCCTTGCAATGAAGCAATACCAGCAACATCCGGGCATTTATCTGCCTCATCTAACACACCATCTTTATCCTTGTCCTTTGGTTCTTCAACCATGGGCGGGGGTGGTGGTGGCAGCGGTGCAGGCTCCACTTCTTTCTTCTTACCAATATTTCCAAAAAATCCTACACTATGATATAAATGATACGCCACACTTTCTGTTACCGGCACACGGTATTGTGAATTGATCATTAAGAAAGACTCATCAAAAAAGTTGAACTGAAGCCCGAGGCCAGCCGGAATAAACGCTCCATAATATCCGCCATACTTTGATGCACCTAACCCCAGCGAAAGATAGGGCGAGATGCAATATTTATCAGAAGTCAATTTAAGATTTGCTACGGCAGTTGCATCTAATAAAAAAGAGGTAGTTGCAGAGCCTGCTTTATCTGGTATTGGATAATTAACAAAAGTACCGGAGGCTGTTGTGATAAAATCAACATGGTCATTAATCCCTTTCATGTAACTAACTGCAAGGCCAACATTCATTCTGTTTGTTTTTTTCCAGTTGTTATCTTTAATTACATTGGCAAGGCCATTATTCCTTATCTCTGCTGCAGTTTTAAAATCGTAAAATAAAAAACTAATTCCGAGGGCTGGCCGTTTTGTGTGCTCCTGGGCAAAAGAATTAATCAGAAAAGCAAAAGTTAGGAGAGATAGAATTATTTTCTTCATATTATAGTTAGGTTTCTTGAATTAAACAAAAGTAGTTGCTTCAAATCAAATCTTGAAATTATTTAAAAACTAATATTAATTGCGTGGTGCTGTGGTTATTTAAGACACTCATTTATGCTGATTAGCTGCAAATCCTTCACTTTGCGATGGCCTGGTTTTTCCGATTACTTCCAATTTAACCCTGGTAATGCCCCAGCCAATGTAGCCCAAACGTTTTGCGGCAGATTTGGATAAATCAGCCACCCGGCGCATTCTCGGGTGCAATTTATCGTTAACCTTTACTATTACGGTGCGTCCATTGCGTAAGTTGGTAATTTTTACCCAGGTGCCCATTGGCAGCATATTGCAGGCACAGGTATATTTATTTTGGCTAAAAATTTCTCCACTCGATGTGCGCCGACCTTCAAATTTGTTTGCATAAAAACTGGCAAGTCCATAAATTGTTCTCTTATTTGTTGGTGTGGAGGTGTTAGCTTTACCTGGTTGTTTTTGCTGTGCACGGGATGCAGGGGAAAAAGCAAGCGCTGCGCAAAATAAAAGAGAGCAAATGGATTTAAAATAAAACCTGTTATTAAGTAATCGTTTTTTCATGCAAGGCAATTAATGCAAAAATAGTTGCTGTTTAAAAACGCTCGAAACAGGCTTTAAATTTTACATTTTAATAAAATTAAATTTCCTTTCTCTTAAATTGTACGTTTTCAAACTATCCTTTCTCCAAATTTCAGCTACTGATTCAGTATTTACAGCTGTTTATCTGAAAAGAACTTTTCTCTTATTTCTTTATCCTCACCATAGATATCATCATAAAAACGCAGTTTGCCATTTTTTCCTTCGCAGCTAAAGTAAGCAATATATAATGGAATGCCATGTTTAACGCCAATCCGCTTTTTCTCTTTATTGGCAAGCCAGTTTTTTATTGAGTCAGTATTATAACGGAGCGTTTCACCGGGTTTTGCATTCATACTATCATTCCGGGCTATATAAAATGCCAGTTTATCCCACTGCTCTACCCTTACACAGCCATGGCTTAAGGCCCTTAAAGTGTTTTTAAAAAGATACCGCTGGTTGGTATCATGCAGGTACACACTGTAAGGATTACTAAAATTAAATTTTAAAATTCCCAAAGCATTATCATCACCACTGCCCTGCATTACTTTATAGGGTATGCCCTTTGTATATTTTGCCCAGTTTACCGTACCGGGATCTACATATTCGCCTTTTGAATCAACCAGTCTAAGGCCAATTGTTGAAAGGTAATAAGGGTTAGTTTTTAATTTAGGCAGGTATTGCTTTTTGATAATGCTGTTAGGCACCGTCCAGGTAGGATAGGTAACCATATCTGAAATAACACTGTACAAAAGCGGGGTCCTTGTTTGAGGCTTACCAATAATAACTTTTGATTCGAGCACTACTGTATCATGATCGTAAACTTTTAAATAATAAGTGGGCAGGTTTACCCAAATATATTTTTCCGGCATTACGGCAGGCATTTGTTTATAGCGGTCGAGTGTTATTGCAATCCTTTTAAATTTTTCTACATCACTATTATTCATGGATTTTACAAGTGCAGCAGATACTTTACCATCCTGTTTTATCCCTTTCTGTTTTTGATATTTTTTTATGGCGAGGTTTAATTGTAATGAATCAGGCAGTTTCCCTGCAATAGTTATGTTGCCACTTTCAGATAATCTTTTTTGCAAAAGTTTTATAAAAAACAGGGAATCCTTTGCGTCATTGGTTTTAAACGGAAAGGTAACATAAGTATATACCTGCCTGTCCATACTATCTAAAAATAATGGGATAACTTTTTTTAGATCCGCATATCCTTCATTTGATGGCTCAAGTGATGCAATTAGTGCACTAAAATTATTTTTTTTAAAAAGTTCCTGTAGGGCAGTTGTGAAAAAATCATCTTTTGTAACCGGGTTAGATTTTTTAAGGAATGTAGAATCCTTGCCGATCCTACCACTTTTAAGGTCTCTTACCAGGTGAATAAAATCATCCGTAAGTGAAAGGTCGGCCTGGGTCCAAAGATCTGCATCCATCCTTTTCAGAGAGTCAGTATCCAGCTCTTTCTTTAAGGATTGTAAAAATTTGATATGATAATCTTTTGGAAAAAGTCCAAACTTTTCCGACTCATTAATAAATTGTATAAGCGTATCTACCAATGGCTCCCATTTTTCTTTATGGCTCCAAACCGTATTGTACTCATTACTGGCATAAAACTCTTTTACCTTGCTGGTGAATTGTAAACGAATACTGTCACCCAATTTTCCCTGTTGCTGTAAAGCCACATCTAATGCCTGTTGAATGGTTTCATTTGTTTGCTGATCCATATCTTCAGGATCCTGAACAATTTTTTTTCTGCCTGATCCATTACATGAAATAATTAATATACTTATAGTTATGGAAAGAAATAAAAAGGAGGTAATTTTTTGCTGGTTCATATAAGGTAAAAAAAAGTGTAACTTCCTATGTCGGGTATAAATTGATGGATTAAACAAGATTAAATCATGACCAAGATAACAAATAGCTTTTACATTGGGACTTTATGCCTGGTATTTTTTTTAACCTTAAGCATTAAAAATAAAGCACAGGACACCCTGTTAAATCAATATAACTTACGTGTAATAAATAACTACACGACTTACCTGCAATCTATACGGGCAAAGCCTTACAAGCAAATGGCAGATCTTAAAAAAACAGTTAAAGGAATTGTATTTGACCTGCGTTATACCACCCTTAATAACTTTATGCACACCAGGTTATACAACCCTCAAAAAACAAGCTTTTTGAGGGTGCCTGCAGCAACAGCACTTGCTGCTATACAAAAAGAGTTACAACAACTTGGGATGGGATTAAAAGTGTTTGATGCCTACCGGCCTTATTCAGTAACTGAAAAAATGTGGGAAGTTGTAAAAGATGAACGTTACGCAGCCAATCCAAAATATGGCAGTGGCCATAACCGTGGCATTGCTGTAGATGTTACCATCATTTACCTGGATACAAAACGGGAACTTGATATGGGAACCAGATTTGACAATTTTACAGATACAGCCCATCACACTTTTGATAAGTTGCCAAAAGATGCTTTACAAAACCGGCTGTTGCTAAAATCACTCATGGAAAAACATGGTTTTAAATCTTTGGAAACTGAGTGGTGGCATTATGCGCTGAAGGATGGAACTGAATATGAGTTACTTGATATAAGTTTTGAGGCTTTAAGGAAACGTACATTATAATTTTAAAACGAAATAAAAAGAACTCCCTATCCCCTTCCCGAAAAATCAGGATGTTCCAAAAGGGGTAATAAATTATTTAAAACACAATTAAAGATCCCAATTGGTATATAGTATAAGAGGGCGATGCAACGATGATCCACATTGCTACATTGCCTGGACAAAAGATTTATTCACCTTTTTTATACGTTCGAAGTATAACAACAACTACAAGGAGTATTTAATTTTAGCCAGTTACTTTTCTATTGCCCCACTTTTAAATTGCCACCGGTTGCAACGGTAACAATAGCACCTGATTGTATTTTTATACTTTTGCAATTACCCGTAACACCATTTGCAATTAATGGAGAAAACGGAGTGCCTGAAGGTATAGTAATATGATCTGTTGCAAGTGGTACTGCCCCTTTTGACCAGTTGCTCGCTGTTAACCAAGCAGTGCTGGTAACGCCTACCCATTTAGTACCTGTTCCCCCTGTAAAATCAACTTTGTTATCCAGGCTCCAGGCGCCATTGGCATCAAGGCTGCGAATGCCGAGTTTGTGTGCACCTGTTGCAACCGTAGTAATATCTGCATCAAAAACAAGCATGCCTATATCAGTACCCGGCGTAAGGGTGATAGAATTAGCCCGGCCATATCCCGGATCTACATCCACATAATATTCCATCCGCACAATATTTGGAACAGGGGTAACCCCTCCTGCGGTGTAGGGTTTTAGAAATATCCATTTATTATCCAAACTCCAGGCACCATTGGCATCCCGGCTTCGGATGCCAACAATATGCACTCCCTGGGCAAGGTCCTGCATGGCAATATTTATGGCAAGGCCAGCAATATCCTGGGCTGGTGAAATGCTGATTGGTACCCCATTTCCATAACCAGGGTCTTTATCAATATACCACTCAACCCGGTTAATAGCAGGTTGGGTAATAGCGCTTGTACTGTATGGTTTCACAAACAACCATTTGTTATCCAGGCTCCAGGCGCCATTTGCGTCCCTGCTCCTTACACCTACAATATGTACCCCCTGCGATAAAGGCACCATATCTATATTGAAAATAAGGCCCGGCAAATTCTGCGCAGCAGTAATTGGAATTGTTGTGGCGTTGCCATAACCTGGATCAATATCAAGAAACCATTCTACCCGGATTACATTTGGTTGGGTACTGGCAACGGTGCTGTAAGGTTTTACAAAAAGCCATTTATTATCAAGGCTCCAGGCACCATTCACATCCCTGCTCCTTACACCAACTATATGCACTCCTGAACTCAATGGTACTATGTTAATGTTAATTACCCCGCTGGCATCTGTAGTACCTGTAAAACTTAGATTGGTTGCATTACCATATCCCGGGTCTGTATCTAAATAATATTCTATCCTGTTGATTGCAGGTACCTGACCCTGTATTGAAAAAAATGAACAGCTAAATAATACCAACAAAAACAGCAGGCATTTTTCCCAAATAAGGTTTTTGTGTATGAATAATTTCATGTTTGGTGATTTATAAAATTCCAAAACAAAAAAGTAATTACGAATTAAATAAGTAATCCCTCACTTCAAATACTAATTATTGCCCCTGGTACTCACATTAATCTGGATGGTATTGCCCGGGGGATTATTTCCCTGCGGCGAACTCAGTTGGTAAATACTGGGGATATTTGGTATTAGCCCTAATTTATAAGGTGTATTTCCGGCATACATTCCAATGGGCGTGCTACCAGCCCCAACCGTAAGAGCAGGACTGCCTGCTTTTAACTTATACCTTGCATCTGCACTAAAAGAACCAATGGATGGAAAGCCATCAAATATATTTGCAGCATTAGCTATAGGGGTAATCACATTACCAACTCCTGTGCCCCAGGCTTGCGATGGGCCACTGGCAGCTTGTAATGCTAAATTGTAATTAAATACAGTATTACTTCCATTTGCAATAAAAAAGTAATTGTAATTACTTGTTGAAATTGCATTGGTATAACTCGCCAGGATATTATTTTGAAACAGGTACGCACCCCCACCAAGGTCAATTTGATTTGTATTACTTAAAGTACTTGCACCTCCGTTTGTTGCAGCAGTAGTAGCATCATAAGTCCAAATATTGTTACTGATATTACCACTGTAGGTATTTAAAGCACCGGTAGCAAAATAAGTTATCAAATTATTGCTCACATTCATATTGGTAATGCTGCTACCATTGGCATAATAATGAGCAATAGTAACCCTATAGTTTTCCAATATCTGAATATTTGAAACAGAAGCCGCAGGACTTGTAAATGCCAGGTATATGAAAATTTCCCTGTTACGTCGTATGGTTATATTACTTGCACCACTAAGATAAATTGTTCCACCTTCCAGCCCCATTACTATACTCCCATCACTTCCTGCACCAAATTGCATACTACTAATCGTTACAGTTCCCGCAAACGCCTGCAGGTTGGCATTTCCCTTTGGGGTGGTGTTAGGATCGAGCCAGCTACCAGGCCCAATAATAATAAGTTTTTTTGTAAATACCTGGCTGATGGCAGGGATACCCGGGAATACTAATATTGTATCTCCAATTGTAGCAGCATTGTAGGCCGCCAGGAAAGTAGAATAGTCGGTACCGGGTACAGGAGAAGCAAAAAAACCTACCCTTCTTATGTTTGCAAAAGAAATGGTTTGCAGGGCGCAAATAGCCAATGTAATGATGAATATTTTTTTCATTTTACAGCGTTTAAAAATGTTAAATGTTGTTAGCTTAAAAATTTGATGAATGTGGTAATTAAAAGAGGTTTTGTTTGGGATATGAAAAGAAGTTGGGACTTATTGTTGGTAAAGCAAAAAATGAATTGTAGTTTTTTCAAATCATTTTTCATCCCTTTTCGCTGTCACAAATATTGTAATAATTAAATTAAAATGCAATAGCATAATTTAAAAAAACAAATTTTTTAAATTAACTAAATTGTATTTCTACCCATACACAGCTACTAAACGCACAGTTTAACTTGAGGGTTTTTATTATTTTTGTCCGGGCACAGAAGCCATGGGCAGCATCGTTGCATCGCCCTCTTGTACTGAATACCAATGGTGAGCTTTTCCTGCCAAATAACCAGAAACTAAATAGTAGTATTGAGTAGTAGTTGATTTTGAAAGAAACTTTTAATAATAAATTAATTTACAACAATATCAGCATTCTGGGGAAAAGGCTATAAAATCAAAAGAAAGAAAATCAGGAAAAAGAAAAGGATAATTAAACCGCACAAGAGGTAAAATAGTAAGCCTTTAAAACTTTAGTAGAAAGATTTAGCAAAATTGTTTCAACCTTATTACCTTATTCATAAATAGTTAAAAGTATTACCACAAGGATAAATAAGGTAATAAGGTTAGGGAATAAAATCAACAATTTCTACTAAGGTTGAAAGGAGGAAGCCCTTCAATTTGGGTGCATCCCAAATTGTGGCTGGCTGGTGAGGACAACAACCAGGGCGGACTCAGCCGCGGTCGGTTTCCTCACCAACCACAGCCTGAGACAGGTGCGACAATTTGGGATACACCTTTTAATTCGACAGATTAAATTTAGCGGTCTTTTCTTCACAGGAAATATCACCGTTGCTTCTTATCTGAATTTGAATATTCGAAATCCATTCAGCACATCCTTTTTGCAACAGGTATTCATTTACATCGTTGATTACTTTCATTACTTCATCATACGTTCCTTCTAAAGTAGTAGCAAAAGCACCTACCTCATATTTTATAGCAGATTTTTGTATGATAGTAATTGCTTCGTCAACCCATTCATAAGGATGTTTATCCTGCACAATGGGCAGAATTTGTAAAGAAGCATTTACAATAAACTGATGCATAACCTTGAAATTATTTTATAGTTCGGTGAACCTGCTGCTCCAGCATCAAAAGGTCTGCAATTACAAAGGCTGTAACTGCTTCCAGCACTACAGGTACCCTTAATGCAATACATAAATCATGTCTTCCTTTCACAGAAAAATCTTCCACTTCTTTCGTTTCCACATTTAATGTTTGCTGAATTTTTGGAGTAGAAGAGGTGGGTTTTATTGCAATGCGAAAAACAATTTCGTTGCTATTGGTAATGCCGCCAACTATCCCACCTGCATGATTGGTAGTGGTTTTACCATCCATATTTTCTATCGAATCATTATGTTCGCTGCCAAACATCCGGGCTGCTGCAAAGCCGGTTCCAAACTCAACGCCACGTACTGCCGGTATTGCAAAAACGGCATGGCTGATAACAGATTCAGCAGAATCGAAAAACGGTTCTCCCAGCCCGATGGGTAAGCAACTCACTTTGCATTCAACAATACCGCCAATAGTATCTTTGGCATCAATGGCTTTTTGTAATCCCTTTTCCAAATCGGCTTCACCGCCAATTTCAAGAATGGTGGCTATTACTTTAATTTCATTTAATAATTTTTTAGCAATTACTCCGGCTGCCACCAGGCATACAGTTAACCTACCGCTGAAATGCCCGCCACCCCTGTAATCTTCGAAGCCGCCGAACTTTTTTGTTGCTACAAAATCTGCATGGCCCGGCCTTGGCACGGCACGTTGCTTTTCATAATCGCCGCTCCGGGTATTGGTATTATCAAATAAAATAGTGATGGGTGCTCCGGTAGTTTTACCGTTAAATACACCGTTCATTATCCGGGGTGCATCGGCTTCTTTGCGTGGAGTAGTTCCTTTTGCGCCAGCTTTGCGACGATCAATATCTGTGGTAAAATCATCTGTTGTTAATGCAAGCCCGGCGGGGCAACCATCAATATTAATTCCTACACATTCGCCATGCGATTCACCAAAAATGCTTACCCTAAATATGCGGCCAAAACTATTCATATTGTACCCCCATCCCCTAAAGGATTTTTTTGATTATGATTATTTGAAAATATATTCTCCAGCATTTTATGTGATTATAAAAAACTATGAAGCTTTAAATTTTTAGAATTTTACCTGACGCAAAGTTATAACGCAGGCAAAGTTGCCCAATGGTATTTAGTACAAGAGGGCGATGCAACGATGTTACCATGAAATACTAAAGCCCGGACAAAAAATTTTTTAGCAATAAAAATTAGTTCCTGCTAACTTCCAACAATAAAATTCTGCTCCTCATTTACTACAGCTCCCAAAGTTTTAAGATGATGATAAAAATCAGGATAAGATTTATTGATTGCTTCGGCCTCTTCGATAATTGTACTGCCATCTGCTTTTAATGCAGCTACAGCACAAGCCATTGCAATGCGATGATCGTGGTGCGAATGAACAGTGGCCGCATGCAGCCCCATGCCACCTTTCACCAACATCAAATCATCCTGCAAAATTATTTCAAGACCCATTTTACCAAACTCCTGCTGCAAAGTTAAACCACGGTTACTTTCTTTATGTGCCAGTCTACTTACACCTTCTATAACGGTAGTGCCATCGCAAAATGCTGCCAGTGCAACCAGTGGCGGAAACAAGTCGGGGCAATCAGTTGCATCAAAATGAAATGCTTTTAATTTGCCCGGACCAATTACAATTTGTTTTTCTTCTATCGACATTACGGCTTCGCATGCGGTTAATGCATGCAGGATCGCTTTGTCTGCCTGTGTTGAAAAAACATCCAATCCTTGTATGGTGATTTCTCCGGCGATGGCACCTGCAACCAATAGAAATGCGCCGCCGCTCCAGTCGCCTTCTACAGTATAATTAACTGACTTAACTGTTGATTGATTATAAGGATGAATTTCGAATGACTGGTAATTATTATTAATTACTGTATAACCAAAGTGTTCCATAACCTGCAGGGTAAGATCAATGTATGGTTTGCTTTTTAAATTGGTTACAGTAATGGTTACTGGTTGCGTTGCTGCCTTGCCGTAAGCCATTAATAAACCGGTTAAAAACTGTGAGCTTAATGAGCCGTCAATCGTTATATCAGCAGGTTGTAAAGGGCCTTTTATTTTTATGGGCAGCTTGCCTTTATTTGATTCAACTTGTATTGAAAGCTGGGGGAATATTTCATCGAAAAAATCCATTGGCCTTGTTAGCAAACTGCCCGTACCATTAATAATTATTTGCTGGTTGCTTAATGCAGCAATGGGCGCAAACATACGAATGCCCAATCCACTTTCGCCACAATTCATTTCGCCTGAAACAGGCTGCACGCTATTACTTTCAATTGTCAAGCGGTCATTTTGTTCTGTTAGAATTGCACCCAGGTTTTTAATAACACCAATGGCAGCAAGGTCATCATTACTTTTCCCCGGATTGCTGATAACAGTAGTTCCTTCATTCAACAACGCTGCGGCACAAGCCCGCTGCATAGAACTTTTGGAAGTTGGCGCATTAATAATTCCTGAAATTTTACCTGCATTTATTTTTACTACCACCTTATAAACTTTGATTAATTAAATCTTTTAACTGAACCAGGGGAATTGGTTTTATAACCGCTTCTCCAATTTTATTGAGCAAAACAAATTTCATCTCATTACCTGCTCTTTTTTTATCCATTTTTAATATCTCCCAAATTTTTTCTTTATCAACTGAAAGATGAACGGGCAAATGATATTGTTCTATCAGCCCTGATACTTTTTGCTTTTCTGCAGAACTAAAATTATTGATCTCTTCAGAAATTGTACAGGCTGCCATCATACCAATGCTTATTGCGTGGCCATGCAATAACTCATAAATATTTTCTATTGCGTGTCCAAGTGTGTGGCCAAAATTAAGTAGCTTCCTGTCGCCATTTTCAAATTCATCATTTACCACTACGGTTGTTTTTATCGCTACATTTTTTTCTATCAAAGCTGCCAGTTTGTTGCTATCCGATTGAAAGCTTTGCAATGTTTCTTTTTCTAGTAATGCAAATAAATCTGCGTCTTTAATACAGGCATGTTTTATTATTTCAGCAAAACCATTTATCCATTGCTCCTGCGGAAGTGTACCCAAAAAAGTATAGTCAAATAATAAAAATGCAGGCTGCTTTATAAGGCCAACTAAATTTTTGTAAACGCCTACATCCACACCGTTTTTTCCACCAATTGCTGCGTCCACCATTGCTAAAATAGTGGTGGGCACAAACCCAAATTTTAATCCACGCATATAAACACTCGCCGCATACCCGGTGATGTCGGTCACTACACCCCCACCTACACCAACTATGAAAGTATTGCGGTCTGCTTCGAGGGATATCAATTGCCCGAAGATATCATCAACCGTGGCCTGTTGCTTAAATGCTTCGCCGGCCTTAATTACAATTGTTTTCCAGGTTTTAAATTTAGCAGGATTGCTTGCAAATACATTTTCATCTGTAATGATTATTGTATGTTGCTTTACAACTATTTGCTCAAGAAAAGAGAAATCCGCATCGAAATAATAAGAAGTAGCAGCCCCGACAGCAACACTACCGGCCCCCCCACCCCCCAAAGGGGGAATTGAAGAAGCGTCTGCAAAATCAGATGCCCTTACAGTTTTCATAACCTAACTATTCAATTAATTGATAATGACAGATATTTTCAGACTTTAAAGTCCCCTCCTTCGGAGGGGATTTAGGGGAGGCTGTTCATCACCTTATTCTGGTGGTTGATACTTTCAAGATGCACCGCATCAAAATACTTGGTAATGAACTCCTGGCTTAATCCCAGCGTTTCGCCTTTTTTATATGCCTTTTGCAAAATGTCGTTCCAGCGGTTGGTTTGCAGAATGGTAATATTGTTCGCTCTTTTATACTCCCCGATTTTATCAGCAATTTTCATTCTTTGCCCAATCAATAAAAGCAATTCATCATCTACATGATTGATCTGCTCTCTCAGTGTAGCCAGTGCTGTTATAAACTCCTGTTTGTCGGTATTTTCGCTACGCCAGATAAGTGCCTCCAGCATTTCAGCCAAACGCTCCGGGGTTATTTGCTGCTTGGCATCGCTCCATGCATTGTCAGGGTCAATATGGCTTTCAATCATTACACCATCAAAATCCAGATCAATGCTTTTTTGCGATACAGATTGCAAATTGGTTCTGTTGCCGCAAATATGTGAAGGGTCGCAAATTAAAATCATTTCCGGGAATCTGCGTTTCATTTCAATAGGCAGATGCCACATGGGCGCATTGCGGTATTCTGTATTTCCATAGTTAGAAAATCCACGGTGAATCATTCCCACCTGCTTAATGCCCGCCTTCTGAATGCGTTCAATCGCACCGGTCCATAATTCCAGGTCGGGGTTTATTGGATTCTTAATTAATACGGGCACATCTACACCACGTAATGCATCCGCAACTTCCTGTACACTAAATGGGTTTACGGTGGTTCTTGCACCAATCCAAAGCATATCTACATCAAAGTGCAGGGAGTCTTCCACATGCTTTGCTGTAGCAACTTCTACAGTTGTTGGCAACCCGGTAATTTTTTTTGCCTGTGCCAGCCACGATAATCCTTTAGCTCCTATGCCTTCAAATAAACCCGGCTTGGTACGTGGCTTCCAGATACCTGCACGCAAAATATCAACCTTACCGGTTTTAGCGAGGCGGGTAGCTGTTTCAATTACCTGCTCTTCTGTTTCAGCGCTACATGGCCCGCTTATTATCAACGGACGCTTACTCCATTTATCCTTTATTAACTCTTTCATTGTTGTTGTTTGTGTTTGCATTGTAAAATTAATTTTTTCCTCCTGCATTCAGGAGTTTTTTTGTTTATTCAATATATACTTTACTATTAAAAATTTGATGGCTTTAATGAGTGAAAATTTTTTGTCCATGCTGTGAAGCAATGGGCATCATCGTTGTGTCACTCACTTGTACCGCATACCTATTGGGATCTTTAATTACGTTTTAAATTAAAACCCATACTTTTTTATTTGTTATTAAACAAAACAACATCACTCATTTATCCTTTGTAAAGTGTAGTTGTCATAACTCATTTCAAATTTTATTTCATTTGCTCCATTTTTGCCTACTTCCTTCCAGCCCATTAATGTATAAAATTTTTCTGCTCTTGTGCCGGGTGCGGTACCTAACCACACTGTTACATTTGTTTGTTCAAAATACCAGTTCATCATAAGATGGTGCAATTTTTTTCCAATCCCCTTTTCCTCATGATCAGGATGTACAAACAAAGCCCAAATATTATTTTCTACCAGGTCAGCAATCGAAAACCCTACAATAATATTTTCAATTTCGCAAACCCATCCTTTTCCCCGGACAAACAAAAAATCTTCACAATCCTTATCAGTTACCAGGCCCGGATTAGAAAGTGTGTTTTCCTTAACCGAATTTCTTACGATTTGTATTTGTGGTATGTCCGTATATGCTGCTTCTCTAAAAATCATAAAATACAAATCACAATTAAAGTTCCACATTGGTATAACGTACAAGGGAGTGACACAACGATGCTTAATTGAAACTCAACTGTCTGTACCACTGATTTACCTGATTTAACTGATTAAAGCAATTTGCAATCATTCTCATTTTTAATTCTTAATTCTTAATTTATCACTTCAGTATCCTTTTTATTTTATTCGCATTTTCCATCAGTTCAGTCAGGTAAGGAAGGTTTTCTTTTTCGAGGCTTGCCTTAAACTTTCTTAACTGCGAAATATGTTCATTCAGCACATCCAACACGTTCTCCCTGTTTTGCATAAAAATAGGTGCCCACATAGCAGGGCTGCTTTTTGCAAGCCTCACGGTGCTTTCAAAACCACCACCCGCCAAATCAAAAATTGCATCTTCTTCCTTCTCTTTCTCAAGTACCGTATTTGCCAAAGCAAATGAAGTGATGTGGGAAATATGACTGATGTATGCCGCATGAATATCATGATTGTAACCATCCATATAAACGATGTGCATACCCAATGCCTTGTAAATATTTTCAACAATAATAACTGCATTGTTGTCACTGCTTTCCTTTTCGCATATTACGCAGGCCCTGCCTTCAAAAGCACCTTTAACGGCTGCCTCTGGGCCACTAAATTCGGTACCCCACATTGGGTGTGTTGCTACAAATCGTTTCCGCATTGGGTGATTGGCCAATGCTTCGCATAAAACATTTTTTGTTGATCCGGCATCTACTACAATTTGCTTATCGGTAACTAAATCCATCACCTGCTTCATTAATGGAACAGTTACATCAACCGGTATGGCTACATAAATAAAATCACTTTGTTTAACCGCTTCCTCAAGCTGCATTGCTTCATCTATGATACCAAGTTCTTTTGCTTTCTTCAAACTTCCATCTGACCTGCCAACACCAATGATCCTTTTTGCAAATCCTTTTTCACGCATGGCAATAGCAAAAGATCCGCTGATAAGGCCAACGCCCACAATTGTAAGCACTGCGTCTTTCATTACAGCGTTTGTGCCTATACCAAAAGGAGAAATATTTAAACCATCTTCCTGCAATACCATCTCCGGATTATTTGTTGATTCGTTCAATTCCATTTTACAAATTCTTTGAATACTTATTTTATCAATCCCTATTTATAATGATGAGTTGCTTATTCTGCCAATTGCTTCATCTATCTTTTCTTCTGTACAACATAAACTTACTCTTACATAATTATTGCCTGCACTTCCAAAAATTCCACCCGGTGTTATAAACACGTTTGATCCATACAATACCTTATCACTTAATTCGTATCCATCTTTAAACCGACCTGGGATAGCAGCCCACACAAACATCCCAGCCTGCCTTTCATCATAATCACATTGCAGCAAACTCAATAATTGAAAAACTTTTTTTCTCCTTTGTTTATATACCTTGTTTACTTCATCATGAAATTCTTTTTCCATTTCCAGTGCCTTTGCTGCAGCAAGTTGTACCGGCAAAAACATTCCACTATCCATGTTACTTTTAAATCTTAGTACCTCATTTATCCTATCCATAGCACCTACCAGCATACCAATTCTCCAGCCTGCCATATTGTGTGATTTACTTAAAGAATTTAATTCTATCGCAACGTCTTTTGCTCCATTTATTTTTAAAATACTTAATGGTTGATCATTCAAAATAAAACTGTATGGATTATCGTGTACCAAAAGAATTTGATGCTTTTTAGCAAAGCCAACAAGTGATTCAAACATCTTTTCTGTTGGTAGTTGCCCTGTAGGCATTTGTGGATAATTTACAAACATGAGTTTCACATTGTGCAAATTATTTTTTTCAATCTCCTCAAAATCGGGGAACCAGTTTTTTTCTTTTGAAAGCGTGTATTCAAGAATGGTAGCTCCCGCAATCTTTGCTGCACTTCTGTAAGTAGGATAACCCGGATTAGGTATCAGCACAGCATCACCTTCATTTATATATGTCATGCAAATATGCATGATACCTTCCTTGCTCCCTATCAGCGGCAATATTTCTGTTGTTGCATCCAAGGTTACATTATACCATTTTTTATACCAGCCAGCTATTGCATTGCGCAGCACCGGGCTGCCTTTATAACTCTGGTAGGCATGCTGGTTAGGGTTTAAAGCTTCCTCATGCAAAGCCTTTATCACATCCGGGTGTGGCGGCAAATCCGGACTGCCGATGCCAAGGCTGATGATTTTTTTTCCTACCTTATTCAATTCATCAATTTCTCGTAGCTTTTGAGAAAAATAGTATTCGCCTATTCCATCAAGCCGCTTTGCCAGCGTAGGTGCAAAAGGTTTTAAGTTGTCAACAGTAACAACTTCTTCTTCTTTTAAATTATCAGCGATATTCATACAGCCAACTTTACAATTTATAAAAGCAATAAAATAATTTTCTTTAATTATTTATACAACAATCAGCACCATTTATACAGGTATCCCTTTTTTATACACCCCATAAACTTTTACTTCCTCAGTTATATTTTCAATCAATTGAATCATCTGGTAAAATTGGGCCCTTGAGTCAAACTCCACATCCGCATGAAAAGAATATTTCCAATCGCTTCCCGGTATAGGGAATGATTGCAGTTTACTTAAATTGATACCGGCATCAGCTATTTTAGTTAACACTTTGGCAAGGCTACCTTTTGAATGATCTGTATGGAAATTTATTGAGGCTTTATTTGCACCTTCTATTTCTATAATTTTTTCCTCCGTTTGTAAAACCAGGAATCTTGTATAATTATTTTTAAGGGTGTGAATATTTGGGGCAATAATATTTAACTGATAAATATCAGCAGCAAGGCTACTTGCTATTGCAGCAATATGTTTACTTCTATGCTGATGAATATGTTTTGCACTCAAAGCGGTGTCTTCAGTTTCTACCAGTTTCCAGTTATACTTATCTAAAAATCCAAAACATTGTAAAATCGCCATGGGGTGGGAATGTACCTCACGTATATCCTCCAGTTGTACCCCGGGGTTTACCAGCAGGTTTTGATTAATTTGCAAATACACTTCACCTACCACCGACAGATTGCTTTTTTGCAATAAATTATAATTTGGCAATATACTGCCAGCGATAGAATTTTCAATGGCCATTATACCACCGGCGCTTTCATTTTTATTGGCAGCAATTTTTACAACTTCCCTAAAAGTAGAGCAGCAAATTACTTCCACATCCCTGCCATAAAACTGCCGGGCTGCTTCCTGGTGAAAACTGCCCTCAAAACCCTGGATAGCAATTGCTGTGCCTTGTTCACTTAAATCATTATTGAATAATTCAACTCCTGGCGACAACATCGCTTTATCATTCTTCATCTTTACATGTTTTAAACAAAAAAATCCCGACTACTTTAGCCGGGATTCTTTTTATGTTAATTCGTTTAATGTGGTTTAAATCCTTAACAATAGACTCCCGTTCTATTTATAAAATAGAAACTAAAATAAAATCGGGTAAAAATTGTGCTTATTGTCATAATGAATTTCGAAATTAAGGTAGAAATTTGTATTCGCCAATAATTTTTTAACAAAGTCTAAAAAAAATTAAAAATCTTTAATAGAAACGGGCAATTGGTAAGAATATCTTTAAAAAATAGACGCCCCTAAGAATAGGGGCGACTTTAACGATTGCTTGCCATATGAAAATTCTTATAATAATCCAGCAAATTTTTACAAGCTATCAGGCTGGATGTTTAATTACTTCTTTGTAGTATCAACTTTGTTCAAAGTATCAGTAACAGTGGTAACAGTTGTTTCTTTTACTACCATTGAGGTATCAGGAGTAACAACAGTAGTTGTGTCTGTAGTGGTTGTTTCAGTTTTTTCTGTAGCGTCGTTACAAGCTACGAAAGATGCTACTACTAATGCAAATGCTAATAATTTTTTCATTTTTTAGTGTTTTAATTTGTTATTTAATGGTTAATACAAAAACATAAAAAAGGTAACCCGGCTTTTTTAAAATTTTTTTTTCGTTGATTTGGGTTACTATTACACATATAATCGTATTAATATCAGACTGGTGAATACAAAGGAACAAGAACAAACTTTATTAAAAGGATTAGCTGAAAACGATAAGGCTGCTATTGAAGCGATATATCGTGAAAACTATATTACCATTCAGTCGTTTATCATTAATAACAACGGGTCGGTTGAAGAAGCCAGGGATATATTTCAGGAAGCTATGATCGTACTTTTCGAAAAATCAGGTTCTCCTGAATTTTCGTTGCATTGCCAGATAAAAACGTATTTATATTCTGTATGCAGGCGGTTATGGCTTAAGCGGTTGCAACAATTAAGTAAATATAGCACTCAAATTGAAAGCCTGGAGGAAACAGTGCCCGTAGATGAAGAAATAGAGGACCATGAAAAGCGTAACGGAGATTTTATACTGATGGAAAACGCAATGGCAAAAATTGGTGAGCCATGTAAAAGTTTATTAGATGCTTACTATATGCAAAAGAAAAGCATGCAGGATATAGCAGGTGAATTTGGATATACAAATGCTGATAATGCAAAAACGCAGAAATATAAATGCCTTATCAGGTTGAAGAAATTATTTTTTGCACAATATAAAAATGCTTAAAAATGGACGACATTTTGTTAATTGAGGCTGTGGAACGTTACTTTAATGGAGACATGTCTGCAACTGAAAAAGCTTTTTTCGAAGATCTGCGTAAAAAAGATCCCGAAATAGACCAGTTGGTTGTTGAACATATTTACTTTTTGCAGGGTATGAACAAATTTGGAGAAACCAAATCTTTTAAACACAAGCTGCAGGAAGTGGAAAACCAATTAATTGGTGAAGGTTTCTTAGTACAGGCACCCATAAAAGGCAAGGCTAAACTTGTACAACTTTGGAAAAAATATCAGCGTAATATAGCCGTAGCTGCATCTATTGCAGGATTTATATCGTTGCTTAGTGCCGGGGTATTGGTTACCTATACAAAAAAAGTTGGTAACGATAATATTGAATTCCTGGTTAAAAAATTGAATGAAACTAACCGTGAGGTTAATAAACTAAAGTCAAAAGAAATAAATAATATTACTGAAAATGTAACAGTACCTGTTGCCCCTAAAGTAGATTATCGGGCAACCGGATTTCTTATAGACGGCAAAGGCTACCTTGTTACCAATTCGCATGTAATCAGCAGGATGAAAAATATTTATGTTGAAAATAAGAAAGGGCATTATTATAAGGCCGAAGCTGTTTATACCGACAATATTGTGGATTTGGCTATTTTAAAAATTACCGACACTGCTTTCAAAACCATCAATAATATACCGTATAGCATCAAGAAGGGAAATGCCGATTTGGGTGAACAATTCTTTACACTTGGTTTTCCCCGCAAAGAAATCGTTTATGGCGAAGGGTACTTAAGTGCAAAATCAGGCAATGATGGTGATTCTTCCGCCTACCAGTTAACTGTATCCGCAAATCCCGGAAATAGTGGTGGCCCGGTTATTAACCGCAATGGCGAAGTAATAGGAATTATTACAGCAAAAGATAACCAGGCTGATGGAGTTGTTTATGCTGCAAAATCAAAAAATATATTTAATTTGCTGGAGAAAATGAAGCGGTTAGATGAAAAATACCAATCAGTAAAAACCCCGGTTAATTCAGATTTAAAAGGAATGGACAGGGTACAACAGGTAAAGAAAATGGAAGAGTTTGTTTTTATGGTTGTAGGAAATTAATTTTTGATGATTTTTTACAAAATAAACAAGTAAGTTTTTTTTATAAACCCCCGAATGAAAATAACAAATGGGCTGCAGATTTTTATCTGCAGCCCATTTACTTTTGAAATGGTTAATATTTTTTACCGGCTATGAAGCAATGGTCATCATCGTTGTGTCACTTGTAGACAGTATTTGTCGGGATCCCGATGTTACACTTGAATAGGGACTTGTACAACATACCAATATGGAGCTTTATCTACGTGATAGTAAAAAAAGTTCCTGACTTTTTTAAACACACCTTCCATTTAGTATGGAGCTAAGAATTTATTTATTTCTTCCTTGAAAAAATAAGTACCGGAATATCCACACACAATGCAGCACTAAAGTGCCAGGCATTGGCCTCAGTAACATTTGCCCCCTGTTTAATTGATCTTAATTGTGGTAAATACTGAGTACCCAGTTTCAATGCCAACGGACTGTTTTTAAATCCCACCACCCCAAATAATCCAGGCGAAAATATCTGGCCAAGCGAAACTTTTTGCGGCAGGTCGGTACTATCATTGCTCCATCGGTAAGTGAGTGCTGCACCAATATCTACCAATGATAAAAATACAGCAAATGAGCTTTTGTCCTTTGTACTGTTGCCGAATGCGACAGACACGCCGATGGGTGCTGTAATGCCAAATACCCCCTGCCCTTTCTCATTAGTTGAAGATGCAGAATGAGACTCATAACCTGCATACAAGCCGGGGAAAGATGCCAGGCTTACACTATTTGAAGATTGTCGGATAGCCCTGTAAGAACGTGGCGGGGCTGCATAATTATGTAATACCTGCTTTATTTTCCTGGCAGAATCTGCATAAACCATATCGGTAATAAAATTGATATAGTGAGTAAGTTGCTGTACTGTTGCATCATCATTATTCTTGTTAGTAATTTGTTTTATTAATGCAATGATGTTTACACCCACCTGGGCAATATTATTTGTTTTTACTCCCTTGGCAACAGCGATGGTATTTTTTACAATCTCTTTGTAACGATAAAATTCAGGCGAGCTGGAATAATCTGAAACCACCGACCCCCCAAAATCGAACAGGTTAAAAAAATCATCCGCATTGCTTATAAAAAAGTTGATTACAGTCTGTCTTTTATCATCTGCAGTACCAGCTTTATCCACCAGTTTTTTATACTCGGTTATACGCTCTTCAATATTATTGGCCAGCGTAACAAACTGAAATATCCGCTCTGCCGACTGGCTCTTTAAAAGCTCCTTCACTGTTTTTTTTCTTACACTGTCCACCATAAATTCAACATCCATCAAAGGCTTATTCTGCTCGTACACAAGGCCCAAAAAAACATTTACTACAAATGGGTTCAGCACACTTACATTGGCTTTCTCTATCCAGGTTTTACCTTCAATACTTTTAAGGTTTTTTGATAACACATTTAATAATGAAAGTGCTATCCTTACTTTATTAGCTGCGGTGTCAGTAACCTTAAAACCATATTTAGCATCGATGAAACGAAGTATATCAGCAGGATGATATTTTTCTGCAGACATTTTTATAGAATAATATGCAGCCATGTACAGGATAAAATCTTCCCTGCCACGAAACTCTTTGTACTTTTCATAAGAAAAAACCATGCGTTCAAAATTTTCAGGAAGGCTGGCCATATCCTCCGCAAAAGCAGATTTATAGGTAGCTCCCATGCTGGGGACACTAAATACATCGCCGGTGTTAAATACATTGATCGTTTTAGGGAGCATGTATTCAAACTCCTTTACACTTTTAATTTTCTTTTTAAATTCCTCAATGTAGGCAAGGGTAAGTTCTTCCTTGATGCGGTCACGCAAAAAATCTGCAAAGGCCTGTACGTACTGC
The DNA here is from genome assembly GCA_031392305.1 of Ferruginibacter sp. Lineage (GTDB taxonomy): Bacteria > Bacteroidota > Bacteroidia > Chitinophagales > Chitinophagaceae > Ferruginibacter. The sequence goes on along the minus strand of JANMVB010000117.1, from coordinate 8,630 downwards.
GTTACATCCAGGCCGCTCAATGAGCCAAGTATGCCTCCTGCTGCGCTGCTTTGCAATTTAAGCGTAGCTGCATTTTTTTGATTGTCCGTATCAGGTTGCTTTCGCTTTAAAGGATCAAACTCATCCAGCGCAATCTTTAAAAATTCATTTCTTCTTTTACATTCTTCCAGTGTGGCATAATCCGTTGCATTGTAATTATTGATGTAGGAAAGCAATGAGTCTTTGTTATAATCAGTTTGAATGTATTTGAAAATAGTGAGGGCATCCCAGTAAGCAATGCCGGTGTATAACATGCCGGTAGTTTCTGTTTCAATTGTTACTGCATTGGAATCACCAATGAAAGTAAATTCGACAAAACTATTTTCGCTGGTAAATAATTTACCGGTTGTGCCTGGTTTGTTCCTGAAATTTTTTACAAGGTCGAAAGTGACCCTTTCTGAGCTGGTCAACTTTTTAACGGTTCCATTTACTGCCCCTCCCCTAAAAGCCATTCGGATTGAGTCGCCCCTTTTTTGCAACACATTTGTAATAACCAATGCAGTATCACCAATGCCAAATTTGAAAGATTTTTTATTACTGCCAATCAGGGTGTTATAATTTATGGTTACCTGCTGGGCACTTACCTGCAGTAATAAAAATAACGGGAAGATTGCGAGAAAAAAGTTTTTCATCTGTCTGATATTTTAAGATTAAAAATGCTAACAATTTTTGCTGCGGATAAAACATACGTGTTGTTATTATCTGCACCAATAATAATACCTGCAAGCTGATTATCAATCATTACAGGGCTGCCCGAATCGCCGCCATTACTCATTTTCTCCACCTGTATCAGTTCACTTTTTATAAAATCACTGCCGCCTACACTGCCCCGCTGAGAAGAATTAACAGATATAATTTTTTTGTTACCCACCTTACCGGAAAGGCCTCCATACATCGTAACTCTTTTACCCAAAAAAGAAGGATTATCCACCACATCCAGCACACCTTCTATCCTGTTATCGCCTGTTAGCATATTCGAAACAACATCCTCGTTGGTAATCCTTATCAAAGCTGTATCGTGCCATTCATCAAAGATGCCTTTGCATAAAAAACCAATCTCATTTTTTTCGTTTGCATCTGCCAGCCATGAAGGCATTACCACAGGGAGCAAATCTTCCTGGTGCTTAGATACATCGTAGCTGAATTGCTGCTGCTGCAACAGATCTAATGCAGCCACATGATAATTGGTAACTAGATAAAAATTGGTTATCTCGTCTTCCACTTTTTCTGCAATAAAAGAACAACTGCCCCAGTCCTGGTCATTTATCCGGGATATGCTACCACCAGGTTTACCTGCCAGGCCATCACCGGGAAATTGCATCTTTATAAAATCTTCTTCAACAATATCCGTAGGGATGGCAAATCCTTTGAAAGCTAAAACTTCAGGAATTTTTTTCCACTCTAGTTTGTCAGCTTTCTTTATTACCTGGAAGGTTAAACTTAAAAATGTAGCCTCTGTATTGCCGGATATTTTTTTACCGATATAAATACCTGTAACCCCATATTCATCCGTCAACATTTTTTTTGCATAATATTCTTTTGCCATTAGCAGCACTTCGTACTGCTGCTGCTGGTCAAGTATTTTAAAAGATTCCTGGCTCCAGATAAATTCAATGCCATCAATGCCCCCACTCCACACAAATGCATTATTGGGCAGCCTGAACCAGATGCTGTTACCTTTATATTGCTGGCCAATTACTGTATCGGTTACATCAATTTCTTCGCCGGGTTTGTAATAGCCGGGATTATTATTAAGCTGTATTGCAGGATAATCTGTCCTGATATTCAGGTATGTTTTTACAAGTGCTCTCATTATCCTTCCCTGTTTAAAGGTGACACTGTGTTACCTGTCTGCACTACTGAATTACCGGTTTCCTGCTTCGTTGATGTACGCAGTTTCATCATTTTATTCAACAGGTCAAACCAAAAAGGGGCACCCAATGAGATGGCGATTGCAGTAACCAGGAAACCAAAAAAATGAGGAAAAAAAAGCCCGAAGAAATAACACCATTTATCAGACGTTTCAAATATGAGGTAGCCATCATCCGGAGCAATACCATCTCTCATTTTTAAGAGTACAGTTTCATCCAACTGGGGCGTATATATTTTTTTGTTTTTGATTTTATCGGTGGTAACCATTACTGAGTCGGGCAGCCATGCACCCGAGCCCAGCAAACTATTGGCATTGTTTATGTCTGCTTCCAGTTGGCGTTTTACATCCATCAGCGAATCCAGCCGGGTATTTAAAGTTATTGGCACCTTCTTCTCCGCCAATGAATCTGCACCCTCCTTTTTAATGGACAGGGAATCTTTTATCAAAACTGTTACTACAGTTGAATCCTTTACCGTGGCTATTACCGCAGGCGTATTTTTTGATGACACTTCAACCACCTGTGCTTCAGAACCAGGCGCACCCGAACTGGTGCTATTTTTATTGGCAATGTAAGCTGTAGCCATGGTTACCATTTGCTCACGGGCCGATTTATCCGTTGATAATTTGCTGATGATGGTGAAGGTATCAGCATTAAAAAACCAGGCCATACAAAAACCAAGTACCAGCAATACAATATGTATTTTGCGTTTATACCATTCTGTAGCCTGCTCCATTGTCCGGTCGAACCACGCTTCAAGTTGTAGTTTAAATTTTACAACGTCGCCGTAGGAATCATGCCAAAGGCTTAGTACATACTTTGCAGTTTCTTTATCAAAAATGTCTTCTTCAGCGGCCAGGGTTTCATCCTGCGCAAAAAGTTTTTTCAATTTATCTTCTATCCTGTTTTTATCTGCAGCGCCTTCGCCGCTCAATAAGTAAATAATTGTTTTGGAAAAACTAACTGCCTTAAAAGAAGAGGGTACTTTAAAAACGCCAGTGCTGCCGAGGTATTTAATTTCGGGGTGATTATAAAAATTACGCACCCTTAAATTATCAGGATTTTTCAGGAGTTTTAAAGAGTCGATGATGCGATAGGGCAAACTATGTTTTTGCTGATCTTCGTCATTGAGCATGCGGTCGATACCTTCTTTCATATTGCGTGCCCGCAATCCAATCCAGGTGGTGATTAACTCAGAAATAACTGTGGCAAACAAGCTGTACAAAAGGTAAATAAATACCAGGCCAATTACAATATCGAAAGCAATATTATTAAACATGAAGTTTGTTTTTTCGCCTACTCTAAAATCCCGTTTTCGGCTTGGCGGGTGTGGGTGGTATTGAGTTAATCCGGCAGAATATTTACAGCCGGTTGCTGGCAAAAAAAAATTAAGGCAGGGTGTTACTTTTGCGGCTATTCGCAGGAGGGGATTTACTTCTGCTAACCTACAGATTTATTTTGGGATTTGCAAGGAGTGCAGCGAAAGGTAAAATCAGTTTCAGAATCCTGACTTATCGCAAAATAAAATCCATACCATTTATTTTTTTTGTCCAGACATCTGAGCCCTGAATAAGCATCGTTGCATCGCCCTCTTGTACTTTGAATATATGGCAGCGCTTTCAATTTGCGAATAATACTTTAATTTACAAGGAATGGTATGGAGTTGTGAGTTTGTAAATATGTTGAAATAATTAATCAGCCAGGGGGATATTAATATTTAGTACAAGAATACCCAAATAGGCACTGCTAATATTTCGCTAATTACAATGTGGGTAAAGATCGACATGGGTATGACGTACAAGAGAGTGACACAACGATGATGCACATTGATAAAAAGCTGGTTAAAAAATTATATTGCGAAATCGCCGACCAGTACCAGTCAATCGTTATTTTTTGTGAATGCCAACAAACACTTACGAGTTGTTTGAGTTAATTATTTAACCGTAAGGAACAAGAGAAAATGGAGGTTACGCAGAGCGTAATTTTAAATGCTGTGAAACCTCTTTTAACTCATTTTCTCTGCGGTAAAAAAGAGATAAAGCTTAGAGCAGGTGCAAAAAAGAATTAATTCAAACAGTTTTACTCAAACATTTTCTCAATTAAGTTTCCATATTTTTCTTTGGATCACTGTATTTTTAAATTCAAAAGAAATATAGTAGATGCCCTTGCTTAAATAACTCCAGTTGTTATACATAGTTCTATTAAACCCTTTTGTAAACTTCCTTTTTTCCCTACCAATCAATTTTCCATAACTATCAAAAAGATTCATATTTACAGAACCATCTTCAGGTAAAATTATATCTGCAGATATGTAAGTTGAAAATGGGTTTAACAAGGAGCTTACTGTAAAAGCAAAATGGTTATTTACCAATATAATTTTACTATAACTATGCAAGCCGCTTATAGCATAAATTTTCAGGCGAAAAAAAGTGTTCCGCTGTATATTTTCCTCGTCGTTAAAAGTATAGGTAGATGTTGGAGTAGCGTTATTTGATGTTAATTGACCCACCTTTATAAAGCTGATCCCATCACTGCTTTTTTCTATTTCATACCGGGCAATATTATTTTCATCAGTAACTATCCAGTTTAAAATAGTGGTATTATTATTTAACCATCCTTTAAATGACAACTGGTTTGTAGTTAACACAGGTGGACAGGTGATAACCCTAAGCAAAATACTTTGCCCATCAGTAAATGAACAACTTGTGCTGTTGAGGTTAGCATTACTGGTAGCTACTGTTACCCGGTATAAATGCCCGCTATCTGAGCCATACGCAATAAACTGTGGATAGTTGGTAACGAATTTATACACCCCATTTACTGGTGGCCCAATAGCCATAGAACCTGTAGTAGGAACAGGAGGGGCTCCCCAGGATACGCCATTATCGGTACTTCTTTCCCATTTGTACCAGGAGTAATTTGGGTTGTAAGTATAACTAACGGTATCTGATAAATTTGCAGTGGTACCATTATGGCAACCAACAAAAGGTTGATAATTAAATTTCATTGCAGGGCCGCAGGTCCCTATTGCAATATCATCAATAGCCCAATCGTTGCCACCACCACCCGGTGCATTATTTCTTATGGCTATAAGGGCAGTTGTTTGTGATGGGCCGGTACGAAACACAAATCCTTTTTTCTGCCATCCCACCGTATCCATCTGCCCGGTAGAATATATATCAAGGTCATTGATTGAAAAAGCCAGGTTAGGCAACACCCCGGGGTTATACCTGGATGTACTGTTTGAATCTATACCGCATCGCTTACAAATATTTCTCACCCACGCTGAAAATTCATAATAAGTATCCGGACAAAGGCCTGTTACATTTTGTTTGTAGGCTATGCTGGTAACTACATCCGAATTTACAACCAACATATAACCGCCTGAAGTACCAGGAACAACGGCAGGATTACCTGCGGAAGTATTAGTACCGGTATGATCTCCAATAATATCCCAAAAGCCTCCAAACATTCTTTTATCACAGCTATCAGCAACAGGTATTGGTCCGGCCGGGATGGCACAGTTTGGTTGCATCCTTGCGTTAAAATTTGTTCCGCCTGCGGGGCTCAGGTTATTTACGAAGCCATAGTTTCCATCACCTATTGGTAACGGCCTGCTTAAAATTCTGTAGTCATAATTAAGAATGGGGTACACTGGCCCGGCTGCCCTGTTTTGTGTATTTCCCAGGTTAAAAGTTCCACCGTTTTCGGATGCAAGATTTGACCCCAGTGCATTGCCACATAAGCCAGATGCATTGTTGTCACTGATAAATATTTTATAAGGGGTTGCAGTAATAATTGTGTCTGCCCCTCCGCTTGTTTTTCTATACACTAATTTACCGGCAGCTAAAACCACTGTATCGCCGGCAGCACCCGTTACCCTTACCCTGAATGCAGTAGTAATTAAAAGCCCGCTAAAAAGCTGTGGCTTATATCTTGTAGCCCCTGAGCCAATCCTTGCGTCTCCGGCACCTGTAGTATTGGTAATTAATCCTGCAGTAGCAACTGCCGGAATACCCGGAGGAACCAGGTTGTGCTGGCCTATATTTATTCTTATCTGGTATTGGCCTATAGGAGCGATAGCAATATAAGAAGCAGGATCATCAAGGGTTGCACGGGTGTATTTTCTAAAAGTTACCCCCTCATTGGTTATTAAACGCAAAGAGTCACCGATGCCACTAAGCATAGTAGTTTTTAGCGGAACGCTGTCATAATAGCGAATCCTAAATAATGTATTGGAGTTGGCTGAATTATAACTGCCGGCAAAAAAGTAAGTGGTCCTTATTTCGAGGGTATCACCTGTTTGAACTACACCACCGGTATTTCTTTTTGATACATTTACGTAACTGTTTCCAGCGCCTAAAATAGGATTGCGCTGCCCATAAGAAGACCCGGCAAAGAGGAATAGAATTATTATAGTACAAAGAAGATTATAAAAAAATAGTAAAGATTTTTTCATAAATAGGATTTTGGTTTCAAAAGGGTCGGCATTTATAAGACAGTGTAATTTACCAATTTGCTGCCACACTTTTTATGTGAGCTTTTTTTCTACAACATTAACGAAGTATCTCTACTTTTTATTTTGTTTGAATTTAATAATCAAATACTTTTTGAACATTTATCACGTTTATGCTTACGTGATCCAATAATTTTTATATGTAACGCCATTAACAAGCGTGCAATTACTACGTATTTTTTCTTTCCAAAATCCTGATAAATGAAAAAACCATTACTACTCCTTTTTTGTATGATCCTTGCTTTTTTTAATTCATTTGCGCAATGGCAAATGCCCTTAGCCAGTGAAACATTTTCTTCAAAACGTGTTATAAACCCTTCGCCCATGCGCCATCCCTTTGCTATGGTGATGGGCCCTGATGATTCATTGTGGGTAACAGAAAGACGGGGCTATGTACTAAAGGTTAATACTATCAATGGCGGCACCACGCAATTACTGGATATACAAAACCTGGTGAGATTTACTGTTACTAATGCTAATTCATATACTTCTGCGGCAGGGGCCACCAATAACTCATATACATCTGCAGCAGGTGCAACTTCAACCGGAACAACAATTACTGTAACAAATACTACCAACCTGGCAGTTGGGATGCGCCTTGCCGTGAGTGCTGGCACCGGTGCATTTGCAGCAAATACAACTGTTGCAAGTATTACAAATACTACCAGCTTTGTAGTTTCTGCCGCCCCAACCACCGCACTATCTGGTGGTGCAACGGTAATAAGGGGATATGGTAATATCATTACTGTAGGTAGTACTTCTGGCTTAGTGGCTGGCAATACCGTTATTGTAACAGCAGGTGCAGGGGCATTTGCCATCAATACTACTGTAACCAGTATTACCAGTAGTACCAGGTTTGTAGTTTCTGCTGTACCTACCACCATTTTTTCGGGTGGAGCCACGGTAGTGAGATCAACCAGGGTAACCGGTATTGCACAGGATGGTATGTTTGGCATTGCGTTGCACCCGGAGCTTAACAAAGGAACTGGTAAAGATTCAGTGTACCTGGCATATTGCTATGATTCAGTTGGCCTGAGGCGTGTGAGAATTGTGGCCTATAAATACAACAGGTCGACACAAACTTTAACCAATGAAAGAATTATCATTCGGGGTATTTGGGGAAGTAATGATCACAACGGGGGCAGGTTGGTAATTGGTAATTTTGGAACCGCTACTGTACCCGATTATAAATTAATATACTCGGCTGGTGATAAAGGGTCAAACCAATTTGGCAATGCCTGTGATTCACTCGAATCTCAATACACACCGACTGCTGCCCAGATGGCCGCCAATGATATACACCGGTATAATGGAAAATTATTACGCATTAATATGAATGGGTCAATCCCCGCAGATAACCCGTTGATTAATGGGGTACGTACACATGTATATACTTACGGGCACCGCAATCCGCAGGGTTTATCATTTGAAAAAAAGGTAAACGCACCAATGGAATTATTGCCCGCCGGAAAACTATATGAATCAGAACAGGGGCCTGCCACCAATGATGAAATAAATATTATTGATGGCGTAAAAAATAACTACGGATGGCCGAGGGTGGCTGGTAAAAAAGATAATAACTGGTACAGGTATTTTCAATGGTCATCCAGCGGAAGCTGTGGCTCTTACGGAGGAGAATGTTCTACCAATCAAACAAGTTCACCATTAACTGAAAGCACATTTAGCAGCGCACAACTCACCGATCCTATTTTTGATTTATATGCAGGTACACCCTCCGGAGGTACCTCCTGTAACTGGCTGGCATACCCTACCATTGCACCAAGCAGTGTTATACATTATCCATTTAATAACAGGATACCCGGCTGGAGTAATTCTCTGCTGATAACTACTTTAAAAACAAGTTCGGTATTTCGGTTAAAGTTAAACGCTACGGGTACAGCAGCTGCATTAACTCCCGGCGCAACCGGCTCCGATTCGGTGCTACAGTATTTTAAATTTCCCGGCGCATTAAACCGTTACAGGGATATTGCACTCGGTAATGACGGGCTTACATTTTATTTACTTACAGATAGCACAGGTACAACTTCAGGCCCTTCAGCAGGTGCTGCCGGCGTAACAGATGCAGGGCGCATACTGGAATTCATATACCTCGGGGCTACGCTTACATTGCCTGGCGATCCCGTAAATAATAGCACTAACAGCAGGCTTAATTTCAAAATATATCCAAACCCTGTTGCAGAAAT
>JANMVB010000099.1:0-6225 GCA_031392305.1 Ferruginibacter sp. | reverse complement strand
GCTGTGACTAATTTCATTTTAGACAAGCATTCAAATTTTTAGCCCTTTTTTATGCAGCCTTGATTTTTTTTGTTTCTTTTTTTATCAAGAAAAAAAAAGAAAATGATGTCTGTAAGTTACTGAATTGTATTAAAAGCATTTCCATAGTTGTAATGTGCGAAACATCAGCCCGGCTTGTTTGGGTACTCTTGTACATTATATCATTGGGGAGCTTTACCCACAAAATAATTAAACAGTAGCTTTATACTTCAAGGCTTTGTAAAGCCATATTGAAAGCTCTTTCATAAAAAATATAATTAAAATGATAAAATCATTCTTCCTGGTTGTATGCACGCTAACGGTGTTACTTACACAGGCACAAAATAAAAAAATTAAGTCTGTCATATTTGATACGGATATGGGGCCGGATTATGATGACGTAGGTGCGATGGCTTTATTGCATGCTTTTGCTGATAGCGGAAAAATAAATATACTGGCAACCATGGCCAGCACAAAATTTGAAGGAGTAGCTGCGGTATTAAATGTATTAAATACCTGGTTTAAAAAACCTGCAATTCCTATTGGGGTCCCTAAAGGCCATGCTGTAATTCAAAAGGATTGGCAACACTGGACAGATACATTGATTGCAAAATATCCGCACGCAATAAAATATAATGATGAGGTAGCTGATGCCGTAACATTGTACAGAAAAATACTAGCCCGGCAGCCCGATAACAGCGTAACGATTATTACGGTTGGGTTTCTTACAAATATTTCAAACCTGCTTCAATCCGGGCCAGATCAGTATTCTCCTTTAGCTGGAAAAGAACTGGTAAATAAAAAAGTAAAACAGTTGGTAAGCATGGCCGGAAAATTTCCGGCAGGAAATGAATTCAATGTAAGAGAAGATGCACAGGCTTCAAAATATGTAGCCGAAAATTGGCCAAAACCAATTGTGTTCAGCGGCTTCGAAATTGGACAAAAAATAAAAACCGGCCTGCCTTTAATCAATAACGATGCAATACAAAACAGCCCTGTAAAAGATGTTTTTCGCATTTGTATCCCTATGGCAAAAGAAGATAGTGCAGGCAGAATGAGTTGGGATGAAACAGCGGTGTTGGTTGCTGCCACAGGTTATCGGCCTTATTATAAAATAAAACCCGGCAAAATAATCATCAACGATGATGGAAGTAATAGCTGGAGCAATAAAGGAACAAAACATTTTTATTTGGTGGAGGACAGGCCTGTAGCGGAAGTTCAGCATCTTATTGATACACTGATGATGCATGCGCCTCAATAGAATTTGTATTGGAGGTGATGGTATGCTATGGGGAAGGTTGCAAAAAGTAAGGTGTTATTTTATTTCACCTCTATAATATTTCCGGTTTCTACCAACCCTGATTTTAATTTACTTTTTATATCAGCCTCTAATAAATATACGTCAGCAAAATAAGACGGTAACCCTTCGGCCGAACTTTGAATAGACGTTCTCCTTTCAAAATGCAAATGAGGAAAAAAAGAACTACCGGAAACGCCAATTTTACCAATTTCCTGTGACGCTTTTACTGTATCTCCCTTTTTTACTTTAATACTGTTTTGTTTTAAATGTCCATAAACACTCACCGAATTATCAGCATGCTGAATTGCAATGCAATTACCATACAATTCCAGTGGATTATTAGCTATGCCGGGTATATCAAATGATTTGTCATCCTTATGAATATTGGAGGCATAAATTACCTTTCCATTGCCTATTGAATAAACTGGTTTTCCAAAACCAATATAATCCTCATCTTTTTTTCCGTCTTTTTTAAATTGTTTATTGGTGTTATCCAGCACCACAAAATCATAAGCGTAGCGCATAAAATTAGCACTTATGCCAAGCCCTTTGATAGGTGCAAATTCATAATCAAATCTTCTGTGATGGGCATACAGATCATGGGCATCGTACACAAGCACTTTTCCTTTTAAAGGAAATTTGAAGGTTGGCTTTTGTTGATACTGCTGAGGAGAAATTAGCGAATTGATTGTTACTTCATTATCATTGTTATCAGCAAAAGTCCACTCATACACTAATTTGTACAAGGGCATTGTTAAACTAAAATCTGTAAAAGGATTAAAAATCAGTTGTGATGAAGCACCATTAAATTTCCGGTTGGGTATCATCATTATACCCGGCGCCGTTCCATTATTATCGAGAAAGCGTGAATGAACCAGTTTGTTATTTTTATCAAATATAGAAACGGTTAATTTTGTCAACGTTAGCGTATCCTTTGTATGATTTGTAACCAGGAAATCAAAATTGATATACCGCTTATTTTCTCCCTGCTCAATTAATATTTTTTCGGGTTTTGGATCTATTGAAACCTTTTGCTGACTTAATAGCGTAAAGCTGAAAAATAATAATAATGAAATGGATATGATTAAACTTTTCATTTTTAATTTAAAGGTTGGGTTTTAAAAAATTGTATCAAAGTCTTTATTCTTTCCTCTTTCGATAATCCTCCTACCCCATCAAGATCCCCGCAATAGTTGCTGATAGATAAGAAGCCAACGTACCGCAAAGCAATGCCCTCATGCCCAGCTTTGCAAGGTCGGCCCTTCGTTCGGGTGCCAGTGCGCCGATGCCCCCAATCTGCATGCCTACAGAACTGAAGTTTGCAAATCCGCAGATGGCGAAACTCACAATGAGCAAGGCTTTATCAGATATTACATTTTGATATCCCTTTACCAATTCACCGGCCTGGTTGGGTACCATTGTTTGGGTAAGGTCGCTGAAGGCCACAAACTCATTGATGGTAAGTTTTTTTCCCAGCAAGGTTGCCACGTTGGAGACATCAGCCGTGGGTACACCCATGGCCCATGCCATTGGTGAAAATATTTTACCAAATATCCAGTCAAGTGTTAAGCTAAAATCGAGGTGTAAGAGTATGCCGACTTTCATCAGCAAAAAATTAATCAAGGCAATCAAACCTAAAAATCCAATCAGCATGGCAATTACATTCATCGATATTTTCATACCATCGCCGGCGCCATGAGTTACTGCATCAATCACATTTGTGTAAGGTGTTTTTACTTCCAGTTTCACCTTACCCATCGTTTCACTTTCTTCTGTTTCGGGCCACACAATTTTAGAGATTACCAGGGCAGCAGGTGCGGCCATTAAACTTGCAGCCAACAGGTATTCGGCCTTTGCCCCAAAACTTACATACACCACCAGTATGCCACCCGCAATACAAGCCAGGCTTCCGCTCATGCTGGCCAGCAGTTCGCTCATGGTCATTCCCTTCAGGTACGGACGGATCATTACCTGTGCTTCAACCTGCCCTACGAAAGCGCTTGCCACATTGCTCAAAGCTTCGGCACCACTTACCCTCATTACCCAGTTCATAGCTTTTGCTACCACAGATACAATGCGTTGCATTAAACCAAAGTGATAAAAAATTGCCACAAGTACACATACCAATATAATAGTAGCCAGTACACTAAACCCAAAAATAAAAACACCGGGAGTTCTGTACGGCACTGCACCTCCGGCAAAATTATCTGCCATAAGGCCACCGTACACAAATGCAGCACCTTCCTTAGCAAAGGCTTCAATATGAGTGATAATGCTTCCAATTTTTTGAAAGAAAGATTTTACAATGGGTACTTTCAGGATGAGTAATGCGATAACAATTTGTAATGCGATGCCGCTTACCACCAGGCGATAGTTTATCTTTTTCTTGTTGTTGGATACCAGCCAGGCAATACCCAGAATTACAAATACCCCTATGAGACCTTGAAATCTTTGCATAAGTAAACAGTTATATTTTGAAATTGGAAGATATACAATTATTGGACACGTGGGTAGCTCGTGTAAATAATGAAAAAATATTGTTGCACGGGCAGTAAAGCAGTACCCAACATCGTTGTGTCACTCACTTGTACCACATACCAATGTGGGGCTTTACCTGTGTGATATGAAAACCATGACCCATGAACCAGCAACTATCAACCATGAACCAAAAAAACTCCCAATTGGAATAGTTATTGACTACTGCGATTATAAAAATAACAATACATGAAATTATATACCTGTACCAGTTGCAACAACCCGCTTTATTTCGAAAACTCCACCTGCCTCAATTGCCAGCACATGGTGGGTTTTGATGCTGAAAAATTTAGCCTGGTCGCATTGGATAATAATCAAAACGGCTACTCGCCCGTTAATAACAAAAATGAAAATTTCCGGTTTTGTTCAAATGCTGTGCACGGCACCTGCAACTGGCTCATCCCGGTTACCAATGCATCTCCCTTTTGCAAAGCATGTGAGCTAAACAGAACCATTCCCGAACTCTCAACCATTGTAAATCAATCTAAATGGCAAAGGATTGAAATTGCAAAACACCGCATGGTGTATTCATTACTCCGCCTGCGTTTGCCAGTTGAGGCAAAAAAAACACCTGATGAAATTGGCGGTATTGCATTTGATTTTATGGGGGATACTTCCCCAACAGAACGTGTTATGACCGGTCACGACAATGGCGTAATTACCTTAAATATTGAAGAAGCAGATGAAGGTGAACTCACCCGCCATAAATTAGATCTTGGGGAAAAGTACCGCACATTATTGGGGCATTTTCGCCACGAAATTGGTCACTATTATTGGGATGTTTTGATAAAAGACAGTAAACACCTTGAAAAATTTAGAAAGCTTTTTGGCAATGAAGAAAAAAATTATGATGAGGCTTTGCAGCAATATTATAAAAACGGCCTTCAATCAAACTGGAACAATTTCTTCATCAGTCCCTATGCCTCAGCACATGCATGGGAAGACTGGGCAGAAAGCTGGGCGCACTACATGCACATGATGGATACCCTAGAAACAGCCTGGTCATTTGGCATAGGAATTCATCGCAAAGAAATGCAGAAAGATGTGTACAATGACCCTTATACTATTTCCGATTTTAATGAACTGGTTGACATGTGGTTTCCCTTAACCTTTGCCGTAAACAGTTTAAACCGAAGCATGGGCCATGCAGATTTCTATCCCTTCATTATTTCAGAACCGGTAATAGAAAAACTAAAATTTATTCATGAAGTGTGTGGGGTAGGTATGAGGAAATAGGATGAGTAATGAGTGATGAGTGATGAATAATTAGACAAGTAATAAAAGAGTTTATCATAATTGAAGGGTAATGTCTTTTTGGTTATAACGCAGGAAAAGATCCACACAGGTATGCGGTACAAGTGAGTGACACAACGATGTTGCCATGAAATGCCTAAGTTTGGACAATAAACAATCGGACTTTATAATCTTTGCCCCTTTGCGTCTTTGCGGAAAGAAAAAATCTACTTCTTCCAAAACTGCCGCATATCCAAAGTATAAGGATACTCCTTATTGATAATAACCGGCGGAGGATCGCAGAAAAATGATCCCCGGTTTTGCTCCACAAAATGTTGCACAATATCAAAACCTGGTGATGGACGCAGCACTTCCTGCGTAAAGCTGGTATTGCCAAACCTGTTCCAGCGCCTGCTTTCAGCCTCATAACTGTTTACCGGAAAGCTGTCGTAGCTTCTGCCGCCGGGGTGAGATACATAATAAGTACATCCGCCTATTGAACGACTGTTCCAGGTATCTACAATATCGAAAGTAAGTGGGGTATCAATACCAATTGTTGGGTGCAGGGCAGATGGTGGCTGCCAGGCACGGTATCGTACGCCGCAAACATACTCGCCTTTTATTGCAGTAGATTTTAGCGGTACCCTGGTTCCATTGCATAATAAAATGTATCGGCTGCCATTTAAACCTTTCAGTTTCACCTGTACTTTTTCCAGCGATGAATCAACAAACCTTGCCGTACCACCGCTGCTCATTTCTTCGCCCAATACATGCCAGGGCTCAATGCCCATGCGTATTTCCATTTCAATTTCCTGCAACTGTATAGTACCATAATGCGGAAAGCGGAATTCAAAGAAAGGTGCAAACCAGCCAATGTCGAATGGATAACCGGCGGCGTTTAAATCGCTTACTACTTCCTTCATGTCTTCGTACACATAATGCGACAACATAAATTTATCATGCAGTTCGGTGCCCCATCTTACCAGGTCGTGTTTATAAGGTTTCTTCCAAAACCAGGCTATCAAGGCACGGATGAGCAGCATTTGTACCAGGCTCATTTCCTTGTGTGGCGGCATATCAAATGCCCTAAATTCGAGTATGCCCAGCCTGCCTGATGATGAATCGGGGGAATATAATTT
>JANMVB010000189.1:0-16271 GCA_031392305.1 Ferruginibacter sp. | reverse complement strand
CTGGGCACCGACCCTGACAGTGATCGTGTAGGCATTGGCGTTAAAAACACCGAAGGCGAATGGGTGCTGATGAATGGCAACCAAACTGCAGTGCTTGCATTTAATTACATGATTGAAGCAAGAAAAACCAAGGGACTTTCGCAGCCAAACGATATGGTGGTAAAAACAATTGTAACCACTGATATGATTGATGCCATTGCGAAGGCAAATAATATTGCCTGCTATAATGTGCTCACCGGTTTTAAATGGATTGCTGCATTGATAAAAGAAAAAGAGGGTAAAGAAAATTATATCATTGGGGGCGAAGAAAGTTTTGGACTGATGATTGGTGATGAGCTGAGGGATAAAGATGCGGTGAGCGCTGTAGCACTGCTTTGCGAAATGGCTGCGTATGAAAAGAGCAAGGGCAGAAGCTTGTATGCTAAAATGATTGACCTTTATTTACAGTATGGTATTTATAAAGAGGGCCTGATAAGTATTACCAAAAAAGGAATGAACGGCGCTGCTGAAATTGCTGCAATGATGCAGGGTTACCGGGATAATCCGCCGAAAACAATTGACGGAGTAGATGTAACCGAACTGCTCGACTATGACTTGCAGGTGGGTAAGAATTTACAGACCGGCGAAAATTGGAAAATTAATTTACCAAAAAGTAATGTACTTCAGTTTGCCCTGGGTGATGGCACTAAAATATCTGCAAGACCAAGCGGTACAGAGCCTAAAATAAAATTTTATTTTAGTGTAAACGAAAAACTTGCGCATGCTGAGGGTTTTAAAGACGCAGCAAAATCATGCGATGATAAAATTGAAAGGATGGCGAAGGACATGGATTTGAAATAGCTGCTATTATGCGTTGGGGTTAAAAGATGAGTTAAGGTTTTGTTGTCCGAACGAAGAAGCAGCCCTTGGCATCATCGTTGCGTCGCCCTCTTGTACTTAATATCATTGGGCAGCTTTAATTGCGTTATAAATTAAAATACAGATTGACTTTTAAAATTTCAGTTTGTCGGAAATAGCTGGTTGATTAAGGTAAAAAGTTTTATTTAAAATGTCAGGATTTTACTCCTGACATTTTTTTATCTTGCAACTACAAAGAGTGTATCTACTCATTTATCAATCCTGCAATATGAGAAATATTTTACTCCCGCTCTTTTTGATATGCTCATTGTTTGCTGTTGCACAGCAAAACACCAGTCATGCTCTTCATCAAAAATCGCTTGTACTTCGCCGGTTTTTAGAACAGAACCATTACCAGCCCCTGCAATGGAATGATTCAGCATCTGTGAGATTATATAACCGCTGGATGGAATTACTGGATGATGAAAAACTCCTATTCTCCAAAATAGAAATTGAGCAGTTGAATGCGTACAGCACAAGGTTAGATGATGAACTGATGGGTAAGGAATGGAACTTTTTTAATAAAAGCATATTGTTATATAAAACCGGTTTGCTGAGAGCAGATAGTGCCATTAATATAATACTTTCAAAGCCGTTGGATTTTTCCAAAGCGGATAATCTTAACTGGCCATTGGCTGAATACCCGGCTAACAGTTTTGAAATTTACCAAAGCTGGCAGAAATATTTAAAGTGGAAAGTGTTGCGTTCCATATCGGATGTTATAATGGATACAACCAGGCGCAATATAAATTATACACAGCAGCCTTCAAACTTTGCCGAACTTGAATTAAAAGCCAGGACACAAATAAAGAAGCAGGAATTATTATGGGTACAAAATAAGTTATCAGAATTGGGGCAACCGAATATGGAAATGGAAGACGATTATCTATCTGCCATCAGTTGGTGTTACGATCCCCATACTCAATACATGAGCGCAGATATGAAAACTGATTTTGAAACTGAAATGAGCGGTCTGGAATTTTCTACAGGTTTTGAAATGGATGAAAATGAAAAGGGAGAATGGGTAATTACTTACCTGGTGCCCGGTGGCCCTGCATGGCGCAATGGAGAACTGCATAAAGGTGATGTGATATTAAAAATAAAATCCGGGGATAAACCTGAACTGACTTTGGCTGATGCAGGTATGGATCAGTTGGTTAAAATATTTGCAGGTAGCAGCAATGAAAAAATTGCCATCACTGTACGAACTGTAAGTGGCGCACAAAAAACAGCGGTACTTGCCAAGGAAAAAATAACTAATGAAGAAGGGATGGTGAAAAGTTATATATTAAATGGATTAAAAAAAATAGGCTATATCACCTTGCCTGGCTTTTATGTAAAAGAAGGAGATGAAGATAACGCTAATGGCTGCTCCAATGATGTAGCAAAGGAAGTGGTTAAATTAAAAAAGGATTCGATAGCCGGGTTGATATTGGATCTCCGTTACAATGGAGGAGGATCATTGGGTGAAGCGCTGGAACTGGCAGGTATTTTTATCAGCGAAGGATCGCTAACTTCCACGAGGGATAAATCTGGTAAGGTTCATTTTTTAAAAGATCCCAACAGGGGTACTGTTTATGATGGTCCGCTGTTGGTAATGGTGAATACCATGAGTGCATCTGCATCCGAATTGGTAACAGCGGTGCTGCAGGATTACCATCGTGCCATAATTGTTGGCAGTGCTACATATGGCAAGGGCTCTGCACAGGTTATTTTGCCGATGGATACAACCGGTAACTTTTCGAAGACGGTCAATTATGATAGTTATGTGAAAGTAACACACGGTAAATTTTACCGTGTGGATGGTTCTACTAATCAATGGAAAGGCGTGATACCGGATATTGAGCTGCCAGATATATATGCCATGGATAAGTTTAGGGAAAAGGGTACTATTTCCGCCTTGCAACCAGACAATTCAAAATCTGCGATATACAAGGCACTGCCTGCAATATCCTTTGATGCACTGAAATCGAAAAGCAATTCGAGGCTAAGTGTGAGTAATAATTTTAAGGCCGTTATTAAATTTGTGGATTGGTACAAAAGTATGGATGGCGTAAGAAGTATTCCTTTGCAATGGGTGGGGTATATCAACTATTATAAAAAAATTACAGACATGTATAACTCAATAAATGTTGGAGATAATAATACAAATATTAATCTCACAGCAACTAATAACAGCCTTGATTTGGAACGCCGGCAATTGACTACTGAACAAAGCAAAACCATCAATGAAGTAAACATTAAACGAATAGAAAAAGACAACTATATTGCCGAATCTTTTAGAATAATGCAGGACTGGCTGAAAGAATGAGTGATGAATGTAAACTATTCTCATTACCATTGTCTGTTGCTTAATAGTCACTCATTAATTACTCATTATTAAACCCAAAAAAATACTATGAAGAAATTTTCCTTTTTAACTAGCGTATTGCTGTTTTTATTTTTTATTTGTGACAAATCATTTGCCCAGGATTTTGAAGATGCAGGTGTTTATATGAGTTTTATCAGCAAGCAACATCAAACAATTGCCAAAAGGTTTCTTGCTTATAACAGTGCCTCCTCACATGGAAAAAGAGCACAAAAAGTAGAAAGCCTCAAGTTGAAATTATTAGACGAAATACAGGAAAGCAGGATGAATATCAGCGGCATGCCTTCTTATAAAAATGATAAGTCATACCGGGATTCTGCAGTTTCTTTTATGAAACTATATTATCATGCACTCAATGAAGATTACAGTAAGATTGTGAATATGGAAGAAATTGCAGAGCAATCCTATGACCTTATGGAAGCCTACCTTCTTGCAAAAGAAATGGTAGATAAAAAGATGGATTATGCCAGTGAGGCGCTTCATGATGTACAAAAGAAGTTTGCTGCCGCCCACAATGTTAATTTGATAAACACCACAGATGATATAGACGAGATGATGAAAAAGGTGAATGAAACAGGCAGTTATTAT
This sequence comes from Ferruginibacter sp., assembly GCA_031392305.1. Taxonomy (GTDB): domain Bacteria; phylum Bacteroidota; class Bacteroidia; order Chitinophagales; family Chitinophagaceae; genus Ferruginibacter. The sequence continues at coordinate 12,418 of JANMVB010000189.1, read as the reverse complement.
ACCCCTATATATTTAATCTTTTTTAAAAGCTTTAAGCAGGAGGCATATTTGATGAATGCTATTGAGAAAAAAAATATTAACGGAATTGAGCAAAATAAAAATACGCTGCTGCAGTTTTCTCAGGAAGGGCTGGCTAAACTGGAAAAGCACACATCCTTTAAAGGGGATAATTCCTTAATTACAAATTGTAAGCGCTTACTGGATTTTTATGTAAAAGAAGCTACTGACAAAATTCCTGTAGTATCTGATTATTTATTAAAGCAGGAAGCGTTTGATAAAATGAACAAGGAGTTTGAAAAAAAATCTGAACCCACCAAAGACGAAGTAAATACTTTTAACAAGGCAGTTAAAGAGTTGAATAATGCAGTGAAAACCTATAATGCAAATAACAATTCGCTTAATCAGAGCAGGAGCGACCTTATCAACAACTGGAACAGTGCTGTGGATACGTTTTTTGATAATCACATGCCAACCTATAATTAACTGAATGCCTGTAAATATTAATGAATGAAAGGGATTGCTCCTTATATTTTTTATAACTTGCAAAGTATAAATCAGCAGGTAATTTATTGATCCTGAAACCAAGTTGATTTATAACCAACTGTTTAAGAAATAATTATTTTTTAAAATAATTTTAACCCTGCAGCACTAATTCCTTTTAAAGGACAGTGCCATCAGTCAGCATTTATGAGAAAGTACGAAGACACATACAGGCATAAAGGCTTACGAAAAAAACTAATCGGAATTTTACGGGAGAAGGAAGTTTCAGATGAAAATGTGCTGTCTGCAATGAATAATATCCCCCGCCACTTTTTTTTAGACAGTGCTTTTGATGAGATTGCTTATGAAGACCGGGCTTTTCCTATCAGCCAGGGACAAACGATTTCTCAGCCATATACTGTCGCCTATCAAACACAATTGCTACAGGTAAAACCTTACGATAAAATACTGGAAATAGGAACAGGTAGTATTTACCAGGCTACCGTACTTGCAGAAATGGGTGCCAAAGTTTTTACCATTGAAAGGCAGAAGCTGTTATTTGAAAAAACAAAGCAGTACATATTTAAAAATAAATACCCTAACCTTAAATTTTTTTTTGGTGATGGCTACGAAGGCCTGCCAACATTTGCACCATTTGATAAAGTAATCATTACTGCTGCTGCTCCTTTTGTTCCTCCAAAATTAATTGAACAGTTGAAGCCCGGTGGTAAAATGGTAATACCGGTAGATGAAGGCACACACCAACGTATGTTGCGGATTACTAAAAATGCTGATGGAACTGTGAGTGAAGAAGCTTTTCAAAATTTTTCATTCGTACCAATGCTTACCGGAAGAAATGGTTAATACTTTTATATTTTTAGAGAAGGTATTATGTGCGTAGTTAATTATTGAAGAATCGGCAAATAAAGCACCTGCATAAAGTTTTAAAAAATGAAACTGTTTTCTAAGATTACTGTTATTTGCAACATAAGCTTTTTGATATTTATTATTCTTGGTTACATAGAGTTTAATCAAAAGCAGCATAAGGTGGATGATAATATTATACCCCTTCCTTTTGTAACGGGTACGCTGGTAGTACTCGGGCAATTAGCAGTTTTTATAAACCTTATATTTTGTTTACTGGTATTGTATAAAAAATTTGTAAAGAAAATTATTCCGGTACCAGCCTGGATCGTTTTATTAAATATGATATTTTTCCTGCTACAGGTTTTCTATTTTTTTATTTATTGAAAGTAAATGATACATACTATATTAAAAAGTAAGGGTACAAAATTGTTTATCATCCTTGGTGGATTTTTTATTGCTAATGCATTAATTGCAGAAATAATTGGCGTAAAAATATTTTCGTTTGAAAAAACGATCGGGGTTCAGCCCTTATCAATACAACTCTTTGGCAATGAACTGTCTTTAAATCTTACAGCAGGTGTATTGTTATGGCCGGTAGTATTTGTAATGACGGATATTATCAATGAATACTACGGACAAAAAGGGGTAAGGTTTTTATCTTATTTAACTGCGGGGTTAATTGTATTTGCCTTCCTGGTATTTTATGGAGCTATGGCCCTTACGCCGGCAGATTTTTTTATTACCAGTAAAACAGGATCTGGCATACCTGACATGGAAAAGGCTTACCAGAGTGTTTTGGGGCAGGGTGGCCGGATCATTATTGGATCATTAACTGCATTTATTATTGGGCAGTTGGTGGACGTATATGTTTTTCATAAAATAAAAAGGGCAACCGGCGAAAAAAAGCTCTGGTTAAGATCTACCGGCTCTACATTGATCTCTCAGTTTATCGATAGCTATGTTGTATTGTTCATAGCTTTTTATATAGGCAGCAGGGTAGGGGCCAAAGAAGGAGATTTTAAATGGCCATTCACATTGTTTTTGGCTGTAGGCACGGTTAATTATATTTATAAGGCACTGGTCGCATTATTATTAACCCCGGTAATTTATCTTGTACATGTTGGCATTGAAAAATACCTTGGCCATAGCGAAGCAGCCGCAATGAAAAAAGCAGCCATGGGAGAAGAGTAAAGCACAACACTTTTTATACATCAACCAGTTACATTTCTACCCAGGTATGATCTGCAAGTAATTTTACAGGAGCAACAAATTTTTTGTAAGGCCCTGCCCCTCCACCATATTCTTTGGGGCTGATGAGTGAAAGTAAAAATGTATTATCAGCTTTTTCGTATAAAAAATAGGTGTGGCCAATTACAGGAACAAAACTAATTTTTGCACCATAAATTATCATACTGAGTTCTTTTCGCATTTGAATTTCCTGGGCCTGTATGGCCAGTAATTCTATTTGCTTGCGGATCTGGTCAAGCTGCATATTTGTTTGCTCTTCCATTGCAGTTAGTGCCTTGTGGCGTATCACACCTTCTTCGGTTGCTTTTATTACTGCCCCGCTTACAGAGGAAGAATAGGGCATTACGCTCAACTGTTTATGATATACCTCTGTATTTGTGTAAGCAATGCCACCAGGCTTTGTTCCATGTTGGGTTATTTTTAAATATCCATTGGGTAACAGCTCGTACATTACATTTAAAACCTGCTGCGTATTCTTTAAAAATATTGCTTCAAAATTTAGTGCATCTGTAAAATTTGCCGTTATGGTGTCTGCTAAATCTTTGTCTTCGCAATCAACTGCTTCACCATCGCTATTTAATGTATAAGCAGATGCGTAGGCCTGGTTTTCTAATGTTACCCAATTCATACTGATAGCCAGCTCCTTTTTATTACTGGTTGTTTCTATTTTATAAATACCAGATTTAGGCCTGTTGCCAAACTCGTAGGTACCTTTTTCAGGAAACAATTGCCAGGATGCTAAGAAATTATAAGCAGAAATCATTTGGAAGAAAATTAATTTAATTGATTGCGAAATCTATCATTATAGAAGACAGGTAGCTATTAACAAAATAAGTAAGTAATAGTTACTTTATGCTCAATAAAAGGGTAAAATAAAAAAAGCATGGCGATTGCCATGCTAAATAAAACCTTGAAATGAATTATAGTGTGTTATTCAAAAATCACTTAATTAATTCAACCACCTTCTCATTTGTAACGAGGTGCGTTGTTTTTTTTGACGATTCCACATATCAATAGCTCCAAAAGTTCGATCTTCATCTTCCTGCCTTACATGCGTTGCAACAGTTTCTTTTGTTTCTTTCAATAATTCTTTCAGGTCTTCCTGGTTGATAGGGGTACCAATACCCATTGTATCATGTTTCATATTTCTGTTTTTTATTTACATGTTATTAATCCGTTGAAAATCATGCTTAAAAGCCGTTTCCTGGATTTTTTCACAGCAAACAAAAGTTAGGGTAATCAATAAATACCAAGGTTTTACTGATTTGCGGCGCAAAGATAAGCCAGATAAGGTTATTGAACAAACCATTTTAAGAATATAATGTTAAAAGGTTACCTGGTAAGTTTTTATATATTGCCTTTTGGATTCATGAAAAGACATGAGATTAAGAATATATTTTGTCATTTTAATACCAGGCAAATCACAATATTTTGATGTGGGGAATATTGTAAGCAATATCAAATAGGAAAATGGTTTCACAGTTCTAATTTAACACAGGCATTTCTTTTGCTGTTTTTTTCACATGTTTAATATCTTTAACAAGCTAATTTAAAACTCCTTCTATATTGAAACCGGCTTTAACGATTGTTTTATTAATGTTTTTACTAACCAGTTTTACTGCCACTAACCTCTTTTGCCAGGATAGAAGTGGGGAAATAGACACGTTTTTTTTATCTAAAAAAAAGGGGATATTGGGTAAATTAGGTAGGAGCATTTCAACTGAAGTAGCACAAACAACCCCTATACAATTAGCCAATCCTTATATTATTTACGCTGGTAAAACTATTAGAAACATACATATCCTCAGCCTGGGTTTTGAGCGGAATATTAATGATACTACTTACTTCAGAAATAGCTTTGGTGCAATCATTGCAAACGCATTTCACAAAAACACCAAGACGAAAATTATAGAAAATAACCTCTTTTTCAGAAAAGGGAGTACCCTGCACCCTTACCTTTTAGCCGATAATGAACGGCACCTGCGTGAACAGACTTATATACAGGATGCCCGGATATTTGTGGTAAATGTGCCTGGCAGCACGGCTATGGTTGATGTGATTGTAATTACAAAAGATGTGTTTTCTATTGGGGGAAATTTTAGTTTGAGTGGTACTAAACGGGCTAAAGTTGGCATACGTGAAGAAAATGCAGGCGGTAGCGGTTCAAAGGTTTCTGTAAGTACTTTTTATGAAAAAGACCGCAGGCCAAATTTTGGCTATGGTGCCGAAGTAATAAAGCGTAATATCAAAGGCTCTTTTATCGACCTTAAACTTGGGTTTCAAAATTATAAAAGTGCCTTTAACAGCGGCCGCAGCGAAGAAACTTATTTGTATGCACAATTTGAGAAACCTTTGGTATCACCTTATATGCCCTGGGTGGGTTCTTTGGAAATGTCTGTAAATAAAACCAGTAACGCCTATATAAAAGATTCTGTTTACCAAAGCGATTACCGGTACAAATATTTTAATACAGATGCATGGTTTGGATATAATTTTGGGCGGCGAAGGCTTATGTCGCAAAACAAAGCAGACCGCCTGCGCAAATTAATTGCAGTAAGGGCCTTTCACGTACAATTCGATCAGTTGCCTTACCGCAACCAGTTTGCTTACGATTACCGGTATGCCAATGTATCAGGTATGCTAATGGCTTTTAATGTTTTTAAACAAAATTTCTATCGTACAAATTTTATTTATGGATTTGGACGTAACGAAGATGTGCCCGAAGGGTTCAGTGCATCTTTAATTGGCGGTTACACAGTAAAAGATCAAAAAACAAGGGCCTATTATGGTGTGGATTTGCTCCACAGTAATTTTAATAAAAAAGGAATGTTTAGTTCCTATACATTTAGGTTGGGAGGGTACTCCTACAAAAACAGGATGGAAGATATTGATATACTTTTAAATGTTGAACATTTTACCCGGTTAAAAAGAATGGGAAGCAAGTGGCTCAACCGTAATTTTTACAATATTGGTTTTACGAGGCAATTAAATACACAATTAAATCCTCCGTTGCTTTTACGAAGTGCCTTTGGTATCCCTTATCACTGGAATGGCACCATCGATGCTGATTTCCGGGGCACACTCAGGGGCGAAACCGTTTTCATTAATTTGAATAAAATTTTAGGTTTTAGGCTGGCACCATTTTTATTTGGCGACTTATGTGGCATTACGCCCAGCAATAAATCTTTCAAAAAAACAGAGTTGTATAGTGCCTGGGGTGCAGGTATCCGTACCCGAAATGAGAACCTTGTTTTTGGAACTATAGAATTAAGAAGTTATTATTTTCCCCGCCCGGTAGATGGAATGCGGGGCTTTAAAGTAGAGGTAAGCACTAATATCAGGTTTAAATACAACAGCACATTTGTTCGCAAGCCAGATTTTGTGGTACCTAACTGATAGCAAATATTTACCGGTAAGATATTATTGTTTGTTCAGGCTTAGGCGCCCTGGTCATCATCGTTGTGTCACTCCCTTGTACGTTATACCTATGTGATACTTTACCTACATTATATAAAAGCATACAATCACCTTTTTATTATAAACAAACCTGTAAACAAGAAAATCATAGAATCGTATTTTGTTCGATAAAAAATAATAGAAGACTCGTCCACTCACTAAAAAACCGGGATATTATAAAAAGGAAAATAATAGTTAATTTAAAACGCAATTAAAGATGCCCATTGGTATGCAGTAAAAGAGGGCGATGCAACGATGTTTCCCATTGATTCACAGCCCGGACAAAAATTTTTTTGCCTTTTTATTTGTTGAGAAGTATAAAAATAATTGCCAATAAAATGGCCATCGTAAAGCTTTAGCAACTTGTTTTACAAAAAAATAGCCCTCCGGTAGAAACCGGAGGACTTTAACGATTGCTTGCTATATGAAATTCTTAAATTAATTTTGAACTGAATTACTCAGTTTACATCCGGCATATTTCTAATTGGCTGCTAACGGATAATTACTTGTAACAATTGCCTGCCTAATATTTATTTGCTTATTTTATTACTACAAAAGTAATATGCAGATAAATACACCCGTTTCTAAATTCCAGGTTCTTTTATTACCTTAAGAACAATTATTAAAAAGCAATATTCACTTTGGCAGTGAGTTATAGTAAAAATTATTTATGATGTCCACCCGATTTACAGATACATTATTTCATCTTATAAAAACACTTGAAAAGGCCGAAAAGCGGAATTTTAAGTTATTTATTAAAAGAAGTTCTGCAAATGAAGATTTGAAAATTATTGAATTGTTTGATGCTTTGGATAAACTTCCGGAGTATGATGAAACAGTTTTACTTAAGCGGTTGTCTTCAATAAAAAAACCACAGTTATCAAATACCAAAGTTCATCTGTACAAACAATTACTTGCCAGCCTGCGCATATTAAAGAGTGCTGATAGTATTGATATGCAATTAAATGAACAGCTTGACCATGCAAGGATACTGTACAATAAAGGCTTGTTTATGCAAAGCCTTAAAATACTGGAGAAATTAAAAGAAACAGCCAGGCACCATAGTAAGTTCAATTTTTTAACGCAGGTAATAAGCTGGGAAAAAAAGATTGAAACCTTACATATTACAAGCGGCATGCAGGATAGGGGCGAACAGTTATCTGCCGAAGCACTTGAAGTAAATGCCCGGGTTGATATGGTAGCCAAACTCTCGAACCTTTCTATGCGGCTGTATAGCTTTTATATAAAAAACGGACATGCCCGAAACGAAAAAGATGAAACGGGCATAAAGAATTTTTTAAAAAATAATCTACCGTCCAATGCACATAGCCAGAAAGGTTTTTATGAAAGGCTATACCTGTATCAAAGTTATTGCTGGTATGCATTTATCCGGGCCGACTTTTTAATGTATTACAGGTATGCACAAAAATGGATTGACATTTTTCATGAGCAACCATTAATGATTAAAGTAGAAACCGGCTATTATATAAAAGGTATGCATAATTTATTGAATGCGCACTTTGACCTGAGGAATTATCAAAAGTTTGAACTGGACCTGCAACATTTCATCAAATTTTCTAAAACTCCAATGGCTAATCAACATGATAACCATCGCATTCAATGCTTTATTTATATCAACAGTGCCAAAATAAATCAACATTTTATGCGGGGTACTTTTGCAGAAGGTTTAAAAGAAGTGCCCATGATTGAAGAAAAGTTAAAAGAATATTTGCTTTATATTGATAATCACCGAATATTGGTATTTAACTATAAAATAGCTTCTTTGTATTTTGGTAATGGCAATTTTGATACTTCTATAGATTATTTGCAAAAAATTATAAATGGTAATCCTGAAATGCGAAACGATCTGCAATGCTATGCCCGCCTGATGCACCTGATGGCACACTATGAAATGGGCAATTTTGAGATAATTGATTCGCTGATAAAGTCTGTATATCGTTTTATGGCAAAAATGGAAAACCTGACCGTGGTGGAGGAAGAGATGTTTAGATTTTTGCGCAACTCCTTTCATGTGCACCGGCAAAAGCTGAAAGTAGAATTTGAAAAATTTCTTTTAAAAATAAAAAAACTGGAAAAAGATCGTTTTCAATCACGTTCATTTGCTTACCTCGATATTATTTCCTGGCTAGAAAGTAAAGTATTCGAAAAACCAATGAGTACTATTATTAAAGAAAAATACCTGCTTCGTAAAAACAGAAATTACCGAATGCCCATTCACAGTAATTGATGTAATCTTTATTTGAGTAATTCTACAATATATCCCAAAAATTTTCCTGGTAAAAATCAATGAGGGCAATTTTTTGTTTTTGATTTCAGTTTGTGTATAACTCAAAATACTTTTTTACCTACCAAAAGATATTTTACCACTTTTAACGTAGGCAAATATTTGTTACAGGAAAATTACATCAATATAAAAATTGAAAAGACTTGGTTTTTAGAAAACTATTAGTACATTTATATTCATTATAAAATTCATCTTTTTTCTTCCAGCAATTTTATAACCCCCTAATATTTCCCGGTTAATTTTATAGGCCCAATTTCCAGTATATAGTCCAATCTGTTGAGAAACATTTATGTCCATTTTTCATGAAATGCAGATATGTATTATTATCTCTAAATTATAATTTATGCAAAAAATCACTACAATCAGATGCGCCTCTATGCATACATTTTTCCTGACTTTTTTTATTTATTTCCTTACATTTTTTTCAAACTCTGTTAAGGCCCAAAATAGTTTTTGCGATAACGAAACTCCATTATGGATTGAGGATTTTGGGACTGGTACTACTGCAACCAGCCATCCTGATATTGACCCGGCTGCTCTTACTTACCAGGCAACCGGAGTACTTAAACTTGAGGGAGTATATAGAATAATTAATAACACACAACAAAAGCCAGAGTGGCATTTATCACCAGATCACACTGCAAATGTTAATGGAAAAATGCTTGTAGTAAACGGTAACGGAAATACATTTTACAGCCATACACTAAATAGTGCCTCGGGGTATCCCCCCGGGTTTTACGCTTCCAGTTTATTTTTAATGAATGTAAATAAACCAGGTACCTGCGGCGTAAATGCACTATTACCCATTATTTCATTTACGCTCGAATACCAGGCCGAGGATAATTCATGGGTATTATTTGGCGGTTCCCCTGTTAGTACGCCGCCGGTACAACAAACAGCAACCCCTACCTGGATTAAATTGGGAGGTGTATTTACCTTGCCCGCTACAGGTAACTTTATTGTAAAAAATGTAAGGATTACTTTAAAAGATGGAATAACCGGAGGATGTGGAAATGATTACGCCCTGGATGATATTAAATTTTCAACCTGCCCTACCGGGGGGCCTCTGCCCGTTGAATTTTTAAAAATTACAGCTAAACAAAAAGGTAATATGGTGGTAATCAATTGGAGTACATCATCAGAAACCAACAATAAATATTTTGATGTTGAAAAAAGTATTGACGGGGGCTCAAACTGGGAATTGGTTGCAACTAAAAAAACCGGAGGAAATAGTGCTGTAGTTAAAAAGTATGATGCTACAGATGTGAGGCCTGCACCTGGGTATAATTATTATAGGATAAAGCAAGTAGATATAGATGGCAAATACAAATATTCAATTACTGTAAAGGTAAAATTACAGGTAGATAAATCGTCTGCTATAGTGCTTTATAATCCTTTCATAAATGAAATCCCAATTGAATTTTTGAGCAAGACGAACCAGTCCGTCAACCTTACCCTTTATGATATTACGGGTAAGCGAATAGCAAGCGAACGATGGGTAATCCCAAAAGGGAACAGCAGAAAGTCGTTTACCAACGGCAGTAAAGTTCAAAGAGGAATGTATATATTAAATATTCAGGATGAAAATGGAGAATTGATTTACAATGGCAAAATTATAAAGCAATAAAATATTACATTAAAAACCAACACAAAACAAAAAAGAGGGCTGATGCCCTCTTTTTGTTTATTATTAGTAAGATGATAGGATAGCGTGAATACTTAAAAATGAAGCAATTGATTATCTACTGCAACTGTCGCTTATAAAGTTGCACTGTATTTTCTAAACCCAAATAAAGCGCATCGCATATCAAAGCGTGACCAATTGAAACTTCCAGCAAACCTGGGATATGTTGTGAAAAAAATTGCAGGTTCCGGAGGTCGAGGTCGTGCCCGGCATTAATGCCGATATTCAGTTCATTTGCCTTTTTTGCTGCTGCAATATAAGATGAGATTGATAAATCCCTGCGTCCTTCATCATACTGCCTGGCATAACTTTCAGTATATAATTCAATCCTGTCAGTGCCTGTAGCAGCTGCTCCTTCTATCATCTCAATTACAGGATCAACAAATATAGATGTACGAATGCCCGCTGTTTTAAATATACTGATCATTTCAACGAGGAAGTCTTTATGTTCGATTGTGTTCCATCCATGGTTAGAAGTGATTTGACCAAGTGCATCAGGTACAAGGGTTACCTGGGTTGGTTGTGTTGCCAATACCAAATCAACAAATTTTTGCTCAATACAGTTACCTTCAATATTTAGTTCTGTACTTATTGTTTTTTTCAGCGCAAAAACATCAGCATACCTGATGTGGCGTTCATCAGGTCGTGGATGAACTGTTATTCCTTCGGCTCCAAAACGTTCAATATCCAGTGCAACTTCTAAAAGATCAGGATTGTTGCCACCCCGGCTATTTCTTAGCGTTGCAATTTTATTGATGTTTACAGAAAGTTTTGCCATTTTGATAATACATTTTAGCCAAAGTTAGGTTCTTTTGCTGCTTTCGGAAATATGCAATTAGCAGAAACAGTAAACTCATATAGATGCTCAACGGCTTGTATCAATGATATGTGTATATACTCCACAATGGAGCATTTAAAGAATAAAAGATTTTTGTCCAGGCTGTGAAGCATTGGGGAACATAGTTGCGTCGCCCTCTTGTACCGTTTACCAATTGGGATCTTTAATTGTGTTATAAATAATCATTTTATCTTCTTTTTCGAACACACGATTCACCGATAGGGAAAGGGGTGATATTTTTTATTTGCCTAGTGTGCAATGCAACATCCACTATTTTATCTTCTGGCAATATCTCTTTTTTCCCTGTATTGTTAAATGAGATATGTTAAGTATAAAAATTCCCAATAAATCGAATTATTGGGAATTTTAATTAAAGTAAAGAGTGTCTTTAAATGGTTGGTAAATCAAGAGCACTTGCCCACGGTAGGGTATTAAACATATAAAATCAAAAGCCTTCATCTGCACTTGGGCCATAACTTCCCGGAATAGGTATGTTCAGCAGCCTGAGAAACACACCAAGTTGAGCTCTGTGATGAATAATCTGGCTAAAGCTCATTCGGATTACATCTCCCTTTGGCTCAGTACTGTAAATTTGTTCACCATTACGCAAGGTCCATGGGTCAACGAGTTGTTCTTCTTTTGCTACCTCCAGGGCCGCTTTTCCTTCTTGGAGGCTTTTTTCAAATAATTCCATTAAATCGCTGGTAACTGTAATATTTTTAGGAGTATAATCCATTGTCGCAAAATCAAGTTCACTACTAGTTAGTACCATAGGCACCCAAGTAGGCAATTCTGCGATATGGGTTGCCAGTTGCTGAATGGTCATGCTTTTTTCATGGGGTTGCCACAGGTATTTGTCATCGGGTATTATCGATAACATTTTACGGGTGGTTTTACTTTCAGCTACCATCTCTTTTAAGAATGTTTGAATCATTGACATAAATTAAATTTTTAGTTAGAATACAAAGAAAACTATACTGGCTGACAACCCTATGGCAGTGTGATTTTTATTTTTTAAAATATATCAATAATTTACGGGTAATAATTTCATGTACTCACTCACTGCAATGTGATCATTTTTTGTAAAAGTGATTCCGGTATCAGTGACTTTTAAAATCCTTGAAACTTTAAAGTCCCGATATTCTTTTCTTAAATGGCACCAAGCTATGAGGTGCCAGTTCATGGCATAAAAAATTAAGCCAATCGGTTCAGCCTTCCGTTGGCTCACTTCATTTTTATTATTTGTATAATCAAACTGAATAATGGTTTCAGTGGAAATATTATTCTGTAATAAGGAGAGGTATTCGTAGTCATTTTTAAAGCAAGGGGGCAACTGGAGTTTAATGTTTTGATTAAGCTTTTCTAGTTTTTCTTTTTGGGAATGGCGCAATACTGATTTTATCTTTTCCATTGCATTACTGTAATTTGTTTGAATGGATTTATCAGTAAAGGCATGCACAACTGATTCCATAAGTAATAGTGCATTGGCCTCTTCGGAGTTAAAAGCCACAGGTGGAATGAAAAAACCATTTACAATAAA
>JANMVB010000065.1:0-2572 GCA_031392305.1 Ferruginibacter sp. | reverse complement strand
GACCTATTTTGATTTTATACAGGACCTCCGGATCAGCCATGCATGCAAACTCCTGACAAACACAAATAAACCGGTTTTGGAAATATGTTATGAAAGCGGTTACAACAGCTGGGCACATTTCAGCAAACAATTCAGGCATGTAAAAGAAATGACACCTTCGAGGTACAGGAAGATGATGTCGGATATTTAAATTTTTGATTGCACGAATATTTGTAAGATTAATTACACGAATTTTTAAGAAACGAATTACACGAATTATTTTTTTTAGAAAATATAAATAGCTCTCTTTGTTTAGGTATTAAGGTAAAGACCTGATTAATTATGGAAACGATTAAAAAAGAAAAAACATTTGACGCAGTAAAAATGATGAGAGAAATCAGAGATAAAATAAGTGTTGAAACTAAAGGCATGACATTAGCTGAATTGAAATTATATATTCAAACTCATGTCAAGGATAGCAACTTTAAACCCATCGGACAATAAAGCAGTTCACTCAATGATTGATTGCTAAAATTGGGCATATCTGTAAGTCTTTCACAACTCATAAACTGTCACTAAGGAACATCCCACCTTTACCTATAATTGCAGGTAAAGCTGCCCAACGGCACAAAGTACAAGAGGGCGATGCAACGATGTTCCTCATAGATTCAATGCCCGGACAAAAAATTATAACGGCAAAATAAAAAACTGAAATATTAGCGCCAGGCAATTCCTTTACCGATGAAAACTCTCTGTAACAAACTTCAACACTTCCGGTAAAGCGGTTCTCCAATACGTCCAGTTATGTGCGCCATCCCTTACCCGGAATTCGTGTTTCACTTTACGCTCTGTTAACAAGGCATGCAACTCCATATTACCCTGTATTAAAAAATCATCATCGCCACAATCGATGTAAAAGCGAACCTGGTTAAGCTTTTCAACAGGTGCGGTTGCTGCAATTTTTAAAATTGAATTTTTGTACCAGGTGTCTGTAAGGCGGTTTTTACCTTGCTGATCGCTGCCAAATAATTCATTGAATTTATAATTCATCCAATCTTTTGCAGGCACATTTATAATATGCTCATCATTCCATACGGCAGCACTAAGGGGGGCGCAGGCCGCAAATAATTCCGGATGTTTCATGCCGTAGATTAAGGAGCCATAGCCGCCCATTGAAAGGCCAGCCACCGCACGGTACTCTTTTTTATTACGGGTTTTATACAGCGAATCGATGTGCGGAATAAATTCTTTGACAAAAAAATCTTCATACTTTACTTTACCGGAAGCATCGTTGATATACCACGACACATCTGCATCCGGCATGGCAATAATCATTTGTGTGGCTTCACCTTTGGCAATAGTTTCATCAGCAATTTTTTGCACCTCTCCAAATTGCGACCAGCCGGTTTCATCATCCGTATATCCATGCAGTAAATACAATATCGGAAAACGCCTTGCGGAAGCTTCATAATTTGCAGGCAGGTAAATAGAATAATTTACTTCTTTACCCAAAATTTTGCTTTGTATTTTCAGGCTTTCGATGAGGTTGCCTTGTGCAAAAGACACTGCACATACAAACATTATTGTAATAAAAGTGATGATACTTTTCATATAACTTGTTGGTTGATTTTAATTGATCAATTGATTGAGTCGCCTGGCGGTTTAATTTCCTACCTGGTATTTATTTTTATCCGTGATGCCCGGCCAGTTGTCTGTTCTAAAAGGCACCGCAGGAAACCCTTCTTTATTAAATAAATTATTTTCACCGGCGTCATCGGCCCAGCCAAACCTTACGGCTACAGGGTTTGCAACACCTTCCTGGAACACAATTACCTGGTCGCCTTCAATGATCGCTTTGGCATAATGAAACTTTTTATCAGCTCCTGCAATTTCAAATCCCTGCAGGTAGCCGTATTTATTTTTTGCACTTAAGCCACTGCCTGTATTTGAAAATGAAAGCGTGATTTTGTTGCCTGCAACTTTCATGGATTGATAAGTGGGGCCACTGTACACATTGCCTTTTCCGTAGGTTTTGTTGAGTGCAGCAGCAGCCAATCTTTTACCTACATCCAGTTTATTGCGGGGATGAATATCTTTTGCGTCGCCGATATCTGTGGTTACTGCCATGCCAGTATTTGGCAATGATAAAGTTTGGGTTTGAGCTTCTCTCAATTCAGCCCAGCTACTGCCTTTTTGGCTATTGCCATTATCTGAATTAAAAGTGGCAAGCTGTACAAAATAAAATGGAAAATCACCCTGGTTCCAGCGTTGGCGCCAATCTGTTATCATCAGCGGAAATGCCTTGCGGTATTGAAATGCACGGCCTGCATTGGTTTCGCCCTGGTACCTGATGGCGCCTTAAATACCAAAAGTAATTAAAGTATTTAACTTGGCATTAAACAGCAACGTTGGGTAACTATTTGGACCAACCCCGGTAGTACCCGGCAATAACGACTCTACCTGAAAATGCCACTCACCCGCCAATGGCTGAGATGCCGAAGCGATGGTAAGTATTACATCCCCCGGTTCGCCATAAATACCGCCCCCACCGCCGGTATCCACTACCCTCACTGCTATTACATTGCTGCCAGCT
>JANMVB010000034.1:0-4525 GCA_031392305.1 Ferruginibacter sp. | reverse complement strand
AGGGTGTTGGCCGTCATACCGGCAAGCTGTAGCCGCAATTGTTTTTTCTCCGGCGATTCAGCATTGGCGATGGAATGTTCACTGTAAAATGAGTTAAAGGTCTTGGCCAAATTGAATACATAATTTGCAACTACGGATGGGTTGTGCTCATTACAGGCCTGCTCCAAAGCAAGCGGGTATTGCTCCAATAAAACGATTACATTTTTTTCCAATTTTAAAAGCGGTGTCGAAGTCACATCCAACTCCACATTCACCATTGACGATTCACCATTTACGGTTTCCTTTCTTAAAATACTCCTGATCCTTGCATGGGTATATTGCACAAACGGCCCGGTAAAGCCGTGGAAGTCGATGCTCTCGGCAGGGTTAAAAACCATTGTTTTTTTAGGATCAACCCGCAGCAAATAAAACTTCATGGCGCCAAGGCCAATGGTATTGTACAGTTCTTTCAATTCATCAGCATTAAAATCCTTTACCTTCCCCAGTTCTTCCGTATGCTTTTGCGAGGTGGAGATCATTTCTTCTACGATATCATCTGCATCAACCACGGTGCCTTCCCGGCCTTTCATTTTGCCGGTGGTAAGTTCTACCATGCCATAGCTTAAATGATAAATATTTTCTGCATTGGGCATTCCGAGTTTTTTACAAATAAGCTGCAATACTTTTATATGATAATTCTGCTCGTTGCCGATTACATAAATGCTCTGGTCAATTTTGTATTGCTCATATTTTAGCAAGGCCAGGCCAATATCCTGGGTTATATAGACAGATGTGCCATCCTTGCGTTGCACAATCTTTTCATCCAGTCCATCAGCAGTGAGGTCAATCCAGGTGCTGCCATCTTCTTTCTTAAAAAATACGCCTTTCTCCAGGCCCTGCTGTACGATATCTTTACCCAATAAATAGGTATTGCTTTCGTAATAAATTTTGTCAAAATCAGCACCAATTATTTTATACGTTGTATCAAATCCTTCATATACCCAGCCATTCATGGTACTCCATAATTCCATTACTTCCGGTTTACCTTCCTCCCAATCCAGTAGCATTTGTTGGGTGCCTTTCATGATTGGTGCTTCTTTTTCTGCTGCTTCTTTTGTTTGCCCGGCCGCCATCAGTTCGGCTACCTGTTTTTTATATTCATCATTAAACCTTACATAATAGTCACCTACTAAATGATCTCCCTTGATGTGGGTGGAGGCAGGCGTGGCACCATTTGCAAACAGTTGCCAGGCAATCATACTCTTGCAAATATGGATACCACGGTCATTTAGAATACAGCTTTTTACTACTTCAAATCCATTTGCTTTCATGATCTCCGCTACGCTCCATCCTAAAAAAATATTACGCAAATGGCCGAGGTGCAGGGGCTTGTTTGTATTGGGAGAAGAATATTCAACCATTACTTTTTTGCCGTTCAATGCTTTTTTGCCGTAGCATATATCAAGGTGATGTTGTTGCAACAACCCACGCCAATAACTATCTGAGATGGTGAGGTTTAAAAATCCTTTTATGATATTAAATGATGTAAATAATTCAGGATGATCTGCGGTAAGTTTTTCTCCTAATTGGGTGCCAATAGCATCGGGTGATAGTTTCAATGATTTTACCAGGGAAAACATTACCACTGCATAATCTCCTTCAAATTCCGGCTTGGTTTCATTTACCTGGAAATCTTTTTCGGTAAAGGGTTGGTTAAATAAACCAGTAAGACTTTCAATAACGCTTTGTTGGATTGTGTTTACAATTGACATGCTGCAAAAATAATGAAATGAAGGAATGTCGGATGTCTGATTTTTGGATGTTTGATTTGATAATGATTTTGAAACTTATGTGTTTTCATTTATAACGCAGGTAAAGCTCCCCAATGGTATTCAGTACAAGAGGGCGATGCAAGGATGCTGCCCATAGCTTCTCAGCTCGGACAAAAATTTTTATTTCACCTCAACCATACTCATTTTAAATTTTTCATTCTCCTTTCCCCGTTATCCATTATTCTTTACCTTTGCGCCCATTTTAAAATTATGATAAGTGTAAATAACGTAACCCTGGCTTATGGCAAAAGGGTGCTATTCGATGAGGTAAATATCAGTTTTGTAAAAGGTAATTGCTACGGTGTAATTGGTGCCAATGGTGCCGGCAAATCTACTTTTATTAAAATTTTGAGTGGCGAAATTGAGCCCAATAAAGGCACGGTAACCATTTCTCCCGGCGAGCGCATGGCCGTGCTAAGGCAAGACCAGTTTGAGTTTGACGAAGTAACCGTACTGAGTGCCGTGATGATGGGCCACAAAAAAATGTGGGACCTGATGATTGAAAAGGATGCCATTTATATGAAGGAAGATTTTTCTGAAGCGGATGGTATGAAGGCCGGTGAACTGGAGCATGAATTTGGCGAAATGGGTGGCTATACCGCCGAAAGCGATGCGGCCCAGTTTTTAAATGAACTGGGTGTAAAGGAAGAAATGCACCAGATGTCGATGAGGGATATTGCGGCAAACCTTAAAGTACGGGTGTTGCTGGCGCAGGCTTTATTTGGAAATCCTGATATTTTATTGCTGGATGAGCCCACCAATAACCTGGATGTGGAAACCATCAGTTGGCTCGAAAACTTTTTGGCTGATTATCAAAATATAGTATTGGTAGTGAGCCACGACCGTCACTTTTTAGATGCGGTATGTACCCATGTGGCAGACGTTGATAAACAAAAAATAAAAATTTATACCGGTAATTATACCTTCTGGTACGAGAGCTCACAATTGGCAGCCAGGCAGGCAAGTGATAAAAATAAAAAAGCAGAAGATAAGAAAAAAGACCTGTTGGAATTTATTGCCCGCTTTAGTGCCAATGCCTCCAAATCGAAACAGGCTACCTCACGTAAAAAGGCCCTGGACAAACTGGTGTTTGAAGACATTACGCCCAGCAACAGAAAATATCCCGGCATTATTTTTAAGCCGGAAAGGGAAGTGGGCAACCAGATATTGAATGTGGAAAAATTATCAAAATCGCTGGATGGCAAGCCATTGTTTGCCAACGTAAATTTTGATGTTGTAAAAGGGCAGAAGATCGCCTTCCTGAGCAAAAATCCGCTTGCTGTTACTACTTTTTTTGAAATCATCAACGGTAAAGCAAAGGCCGACTCCGGAAAGTATGAATGGGGCAGCACCATTACCCCCGCCTACCTGCCCAACGACAATACAGAATTTTTTACCGGCTCGCTCAACTTGATGGATTGGCTGCGCCAGTTTGTACCACCCTATGTAAAGGATGTGGATGAAGATTTTATCCGCGGTTTTCTGGGTAAAATGTTATTTAGTGGAGATGAAATTTTGAAGAAAACAAATGTGTTAAGTGGTGGTGAAAAAGTGCGTTGCATGGTGAGCAAGATGATGTTACAAAATCCTAACCTGGTAATTTTGGATGAACCCACCAACCACCTCGACCTGGAAAGTATAACTGCATTCAACGACGGTATGCTTACTTTTCCGGGCATCGTGTTAATCACTACGCATGATCACCAGTTTATGAACACAGTGGCAAACCGCATCATTGAAATTACACCCAAAGGAATGATTGACCGACTGATGACCTACGATGAATACCTGGTGGATGAAAGGGTAAAAGCACTGAAGGAAGAAATGTATAGCTGATAATGGATAATGGGATAATTGATAATGGATAATGTTGTTTGTTATGTTGAAAAATGCAATCATATCAGTTATTGATTTTTTTTATCCCCCGTTTAGGAAGCTAATGCCGTTGCACACTTTTCGTTATGCTGCCTGTGGTGGGGCCAACGTTGTTCTTGATATTGTTTTATATTTTATCTGCTTTAATTATGTGTTAAACAAGCAGGTGTTACAACTGGGGTTTATTGCATTTAAGCCGCACATTGCAGCGTTCCTTTTATCGTTCGTGGTTACTTTTCCCGTAGGGTTTTTATTGTCGAGGTTTATTGTATGGACAAGTTCCATAGTGCAGTGGCATGTACAATTGTTCAGGTATTTTGTAATAGTGCTCATCAATCTTTTTCTCAACTATATTTTCATAAAATTATTTGTTGAATACCTTCATATCTATCCAACCATCTCCAAGATAATCACTACGGTAATTTTGGTGATGTTCAGTTATGTTGGTCAAAAACATTTTACTTTTAAAGTGAAGCAGTTGCGTAGCAATAATTGATAATTTATCTCCATCTATGCACAGTATAAATTTTTTGTCCGGGCTAAGAAGCAATGTGGCACATCGTTGCATCGCCCTCTTGTACTTAATACCTATTGGCATCTTTATTTGCGTTATAACCAATACATCATCCGAACTTAAAAGCTGGTAGAAGCCCTCCTTTAGGTGACGGGGATCCATCCGGCATAGCCGCTTAATCCGCTATAAATTTTTTAAGGTTATCCCTCAGTTCACTCACTTTATTTTTTAAGAATTCCGCATGTTTATCTTTGCTGATACTCAACGCATTTTCAACAATATCAAAGTTTTCAATCTCCGCCTTTGTCTTTCCTTTCGATCCTGC
>JANMVB010000022.1:0-6809 GCA_031392305.1 Ferruginibacter sp. | reverse complement strand
ATTTTCTGTTTTTACTATACAAGCTGCTGATAATATTCCCGTAACATTCCCTTAACATTTCCGTAACATTCAATTGACGTTGGCTTAACATATCAATCGTCTCTTTGCAGAAATTTATTTGCATGAGATTATTTACGCTATTGAGCTTGTTTTTTACCCTATCAATAAGTTCATTTGCACAGAAGGGAAAGATAGAAGGTAAAGTAACAGATGATAAATCCGGTCAGCCTTTATCGGGTGTTTCGGTTATTGTGAGAGGCACCCAAAAAGGTGTGGCAACAGATACCAAAGGAGAATACATTATCAACGCCGAAACAGGCAGTAAAATAACCCTTGTATTTTCTTACGATGGGGTTACTAAAGAAGTAGCAGAAATTGAAGTAACTGACGGAAAAGTAACCATACAGGATGTTACCCTCGAAAGAAAAGTGAAGACTGGCGAAGCGGTGGTAGTAAGATCCGTATCTGCAAAAAGAGAAACAGCCGCCTCGCTTATTTCTTTTCAAAAAAATACCAACACCGTTGCTTCCGTTATCTCTGCAGAAAGCATCAGGCGCTCGCCTGATAAAAATACCGGTGAAGTGCTGAAACGTACACCCGGTGCAAGTATCCAGGAAGGTAAATTTTTAGTGGTGAGAGGTCTTGCTGACCGTTACAACCAGGCTATGTTAAATGGGATATTGCTCACAAGTACCGAACCCGACCGTAAAACATTTTCATTCGACATTATTCCATCTGCACTGATTGATAATATTGTAATCAATAAAGCATTTGTGCCCGAGTTGCCGGGAGAGTGGGCTGGTGGCCTTATACAGGTTAATACAAAGGATGTGCCTTCAAAGAATTTTTTGAATGTTCAGATTGGTACTGGTTTTAATACACAAACAGCAGGAAAAGATTTTTTAAAGGATAAAGGTGGAAAGCTTGACTGGCTGGGTATTGATGACGGTGCAAGGTCATTGCCATCAAATTATACCACAAAATCAAATTTTGATAATTTATCCGATGCAGAAAAACTTGAAATTGGTAAGGGCCTCCGCAATTCATGGGTGGGCACACGGAGTACTGCTCCTGTAAATGCGTCGTTTCAGATTAACGGAGGTTTAAGTACCAAAGTTTTTGGTAAAACCTTAGGTGCCACATTCGGCATTGTGTATAACAAAACCAACCGCTATATCAAATTGCTGAACAAGCAAAACAATTTCGCCAATGGTGTAGTAAGTGTAAACGCCAATTTTGATGATGATAAATATTCGCAGGAAGTATCTGCTGGAGCCCTTGCAAATATTACCCTGGTACTTAATCCAAAAAATAAAATATCAGTAAAATCAATTATTAATGTTAATACTGCCAATGCTGTAACTGAAAGAAATGGTATAGATTTTACCAGGCCGGATAACGAGTTAAAAGGTTCTGAATTTACTTTTAAACAAAATACTTTTTACACTTCGCAGCTAACGGGTGAGCATAAAATTTCTACCCCAATCACCTTTAAATGGTATGGTGCCTTTAATATTTTAGACGGAAATTCACCAGACCAAAGAAGGATTTTATATTCAAAAGTTAGTGGCACGCAAGACCCTTACCGTGCTGTTATTGCAAACTCACTTTCCCAACAATCGGGCAGCAGAATTTTCCAAAGCCTTAGCGATTATATTTATACAGCCGGTGGCGACCTTAGCTATGGCTTTAATTTATTTCAGCAAAAGCAAACGCTGAAAGGTGGTTACATGTTCCAGGTAAAAGACCGCCTGTACGATGCAAAATTATTTGCAAATTACCTGCCCAATGATAATGATGCTTTAAAGCAATTGCCGGCATCACAAATATTTGCCCCAGAAAATTTTGGCCCAGGCAAAATTGCTTTCAATGCTATAAAAGGAAATACTTTCCGCTACCTGGCAAACACCATTCT
Source organism: Ferruginibacter sp. (assembly GCA_031392305.1). Taxonomy (GTDB): domain Bacteria; phylum Bacteroidota; class Bacteroidia; order Chitinophagales; family Chitinophagaceae; genus Ferruginibacter. The sequence goes on along the minus strand of JANMVB010000022.1, from coordinate 4,894 downwards.
GAATGCAGGTTTCCTGCAACTTGATAACCAATTCTCAGATGCTTTACGTGTAGTTTGGGGAGTAAGGGTTGAAAATTATGATCAGTTGGTTGGTAGTGTAAAACAATCTGACCCACGCCATACTTATTCAAAAGTAAATGACTTTTTACCAGGTATCAACGCCACATACAAAATCAATCCAAAAACAAACCTGCGTTTGTCAGGATCACAAACTGTAATTCGTCCGGAGTTAAGAGAACTTACCGCACTTAACTTATACGACTTTGAATTAAACGCTTCAGTAACCGGTTTCCCTGCATTAAAAAGGACCAAGGTTACCAACCTCGATTTCCGTTATGAACTTTATCCACGGGCAGGTGAAGTGGTAACAGCCGGTGTGTTTTATAAATATTTCGCCAACCCTATCGAGCAGATATTTGATGAAGCAGCAGGGGGTGCAAGTACCTTCACTTTTCAAAATCCTGAGAAGGCAACTTCTTATGGAGTTGAGTTGGAGTTACGCAAAAAACTTGATTTTAGCAGCGCCCTTAAAAACTTTACGGTACAGGCAAACGGTGCATACATTCACAGCAGGGTAGAAGATGCAAACCTTAATTTAAACCGCCCATTACAGGGGCAATCACCCTATGTATTAAACCTCGGTTTATTATACGATCTGGAGAAGCAAGGCTTTAGTGCTACCTTATTATACAACCGTGTAGGGGAAAGGATTTTCGTAGTAGGTGGTGATGCAAGAACTACCGGCACGCCGGATGTATATGAAGCACCACGTTCATTACTTGATCTTCAACTATCACAAAAAATCATTAACAAAAAAGGCGAGATCAGGTTAAATATTTCGGACCTGCTTAACCAAAAACAATATTTCTATCAGAACAGTGGTGATAAACTTAGTTTCCAAAAATCAGGTGATGCTACCCGCTTTACCAGGAAATATGGTACTACTGTAGGTATCACTTTTGGCTATTCATTATAAAAAACATAAATAAAAAATAAACATGAAAAAGTTCATACTTTGTCTTTCCGCTTTATCAGCATTGGCAATTACAAGCTGCCGTAAAATTGAAGTGGATGGCGAAACAGTTATCGTACCCGGTCCTCCAACTAGCGGGGGTGGCACAAAAACAGTTACCCTTAGCGGTCGAATTACAAAAGACACCACATTGCTTAAAGGCGATGCTAACTTTTTAAATGGTCCGGTATATGTTACCGATGGGGCTACACTTAGAGTAGAAAAAGGTGCAACTGTAAAAGCAAATTTTGCAGGAACAGATGTGGCAACACTTGTAATTAGTCGTGGTGGTAAATTAGTTGCAGAGGGTACTGCAACAGAACCTATTATTTTCACTTCTGCATCTCCAAATCCACAATCAGGCGACTGGGGTGGAATAGTACTTTGTGGTAAAGCAAGCATCAATACAAGTTATTTAGGCAAGCTTGGTTTATACCAGGTAGAAGGTGGAGTTGACAATGCACAAGGCGATGCACTTGCAGGTTCAGGCGATGCAGTAGTACCGGCACCAATTGATGCAGATAGCTCAGGTGCTTTAAGGTATGTACGTATTGAATATGCAGGTTATGCATTTCAACCTGATAAAGAAATCAACAGCCTTACCATGGCAGGGGTAGGAAATAAAACTGTGCTTGATCATATACAGGTTACCTACGCAAAAGACGATGCATTTGAATGGTTTGGTGGCACTGTAAATGCAAAATATCTTATTGCATACAAAACACAGGATGATGATTTTGATACAGATAACGGATACAGCGGTAAGGTACAATTTGGCTTAATCATCCGTGATTCTGCCATTGCAGATATCTCTACATCTGAAGCATTTGAAAGTGATAACAATTCAAGCGGTTCTACCGCTACTCCTAAAACAAGTGCAGTGTTTAGCAATATCACTGCTATCGGGCCAAGGGCTACACTTAATAACAACGGCAATTCACTTTTCCGTGCTGGTGCACAAATCAGGAGAAATTCAGCTATCTCTATTTTCAATTCAGTGTTTTTAGGCTGGCCGGTGGGTATTTTAATTGATGCAAGTACAGGCACACCAACAGATCTTAACATCAACGACAGTACGTTAAGAATAAGATATACCACCATTGCCGGATGTAATACACCCGTTAAATATACAGTGAGTGCTTCTGCCCCTACTGCTAATACTGATGCTACCATCAATGCATGGTTTACCAGTCCGTTTTTTGGCAATACTATTATTACAAATACATCAGATGCTAAACTGATTCAGCCATACAATTACAGTGCACCAGACCCTACGCCTTTTGGTGGGAGCAATGGTTATCAACCAATATTGGTTGGCGGTAATTTTACAGATCCAAAGCTTAGCAACTCGTTCTTTACCGCCGTTACTTTCAGAGGTGGTATCGCAGCAGCCGGAGCAGAATCAAGCTGGTGGAAAGGATGGACTAAATTTTAATTAAATCTTGTACCAATAAACGAAGGCAGCTCATCATGTGGGCTGCCTTTTTTTAATGCAATTTTTTGTCCACACAGTTAAGCTATTGGCAACATCGTTGTGTCACTCAGTTGTACCGCATACCTATGTGGAGCTTTATCCACGTGATAGTTATAAATGGGACACCCTTTGCTTTTGTTCTAAATAAAAAAAATGAAAAAAAAAGAACTTTTTTTAACCAAAGCAAATTAGAAAGACCACAAAATAATAGCTCAAATCTTTAATAACATTTACATAATTATTGAGTAATACTTTCATAACAATACTCATAGAAATTGCAGTCTCAAATCTGAATTAGCATAGCGAACCTAAACAAGTTTCCTTAAGCAAATAGCATTTTCTCATGCTTGTACCACCTGTTATTCTTATCAGGTGGTTTGTTTTTTCCCCAACCCCTAAACAGGCTTTTTATTATCTTTATCAAATGAAAATTTTGATGGTAATCTCCAGTCTTTTATTTGTTTTAGCATCCTGTAACAAAACCAATGAGGAAGTAAAAAAGCGCATCATCAATTCAGATAGTGTAGCTGTAAATTTCTTTAAAGGAGATGGCACTATGGACACAGTAGTTGCAGTTAAAATTATAAGAGATAAGCAAACAATTGATAAACTGGCAACTTTCATTGCTGAAAAATCCGGCGAGGCAAACAATAGATGCGGATATGATGGTTCCCTTCATTTTTTTAAGATGAGCAGGGTAATTCAGGATATTGATTTTAGAATGAGTGCAGAGGATTGCATGGTTTTTTCATTTACACAATTTGGCAAACCCAATGCTACAGCCTTATCAAAAGAGGCAAAAGAGTTAATCTCTTCATTCCGTGAAAAGTAATGACTTGGGGAGATTCATAACTTAAAATTCGTGCTATAAAATATTGTTATACCCAATGCGCTATCACCGGCTCAGTATTTATAAGCGGCATGCTTTTCTGACTGGTTATTTTTGGCAGCAATGACATTGATAAAACCCTGTCAATTATTTTGCCCGTATCATCCTTAAAATCTACCTGTATTGTTTTGGATTCATTGAGCCAGCTATCTACCAGGTGAATATATTTTTTCTTTAATTTTTTAATAATAGGTACTCCTAACTCTGCAGCACCAGCAGCATTGCAGTGTTGTTCATATTGGCTTTTCATGGGGATTACCAATAGTTTTTTACCCATGTACAATGCCTCAGCAGGGGTTTCAAAACCAGCACCACATAGTATGCCTTCGCATGAGGTAAAGCTTGTGGTAAATTCGGCAGTACTCACCGGCTTTATACTACAATTATTAACCTTGTACGATTTATTGGTATGCTTCGAAAATATCTGCCACTCTACTTGTTTGAAATTTGAAAAAAAGGCTATTAGTTTTTTGTCGTCATAAGCAGGCAGATAAACTGTATAATGACCAAGATTTATATTGGTTGCCTGTCGTATTTCCTTTCTTATAACGGGGGTAAAAATATTATTTGCAAAATTTTTAAAATGAAACCCCACACCAACTGCACATGGTGCGTAGTAACGAAGTATCATCCATGCAAATGGATCAGCCTTTGGTGGTTTTGGTGCACTTTTATGTATCACTGCAAATTGATGGCTCATTGATATGCATGGCACATTTTTAATTTTACAGGCCCATGCACTAATGGGTTCAAAATCATTTATTACCAGGTCGTAGTCTTCAACCGCCAATTCTTTTATTTCACGTAAAAATCTTTTTGATTGAAATTGTTTGATGGTTTTATAAAAATCAATACCGCCCTTTTTGCCAAAAATAAAACTGAAACCTTTTCTGTTATATTTAATAAAATGGTTAAGGCCAACATCCGCCTGCGTGCCACTTACAAGAATATCCAGGTCGCATTTGGTTTGCAATAAAGGTATTATTTCATTTGCCCGGCTGATATGCCCGTTGCCTGTTGCCTGTGCTGCATAGAGTACTTTCATAACTGATAATTTTTAGGTTGCAATAACAAAATCTTCCATCATCATTTTAAATAATTCTGCAGTGCGCAGGTAGGCAGCTTCGTCTACATAAAAAGATTCGTGCATTTCATTTACCAGTTTATCATCCTGGTAATGATAAATGCTCCAGTGATTATTTTCATATTCAAGGGCAGTAAGATTTTCTATCCAGTCGCCGGAGTTTAAATAATTTACGCTGCCATTGCTATTATGTATCATCCGGTTGGCGGGCTGGTGTATGTGTCCGCATATCACAAAATCATAGCCTTTTTCAATGGCAATTTCTGCTGCGGTTTCTTCAAAATTGTTAATATGCTTTACAGCGGATTTTACTGAGTTCTTTATTTTTTTGGAAAGGGATATTTTTCCCTTTCCCATTTTTTTACTGATATAGTTGATGAATGAGTTTATGTATATCAGGGTGTCGTAACCTACAGCACCTAATTTAGCCAGCCA
>JANMVB010000182.1:0-2057 GCA_031392305.1 Ferruginibacter sp. | reverse complement strand
AGCGTATGCACCTTACAGCAATGAAAAACCCGGCATACGTAATTATGGATTAGGCTGGCGCATGAACCTGTACCCTACCGGTAAAAAAATGATTTATCACAATGGCTGGTGGCATGGCAACAATGCCTCCTTCATCAGGCTGATACAGGATTCAGCAACTATTATTGTGCTGGGCAATAAGTTTAACCGCGGCATCTACAAGGCAAATAAGCTCGCCGATATTTTTGGCCATTACCTTACAGATAAGGATGATGAAGAAACAGAAGCAATAAAAAGCCCCGATACAGAAGCCGTTAAAAAACCTGTTGTTATTGCAAAACGAAAAGCTGCCGTGAGAAATAAAAAAGTAGCGAACAAAGTTCCGGTAAAGAAAAAAGTGAGGAAGAAAAGTTGAGGTGATTAATCTTGCAGATGAAATGTTTTTAAACGCTCTACCCAAAAAACAAATAACATAACAAAATAGCCGAAATAATCCCAACCAAATCGGCAAGCAGCATGGCCCCTATTGAGTAGCGTGTATTTTTGATACTTACCGACCCGAAATAAACAGCAACCACATAAAAGGTTGTATCAGATGCACCCTGAAAAATGCCGGATAATTTGCTCGCAAAAGAATCAGGGCCAAAAGTAGTCATCGTACTCACCATCATACCCCGGGCTGCTCCCCCACTCAATGGCCTTATCAATGCAGTAGGCAACGCATCCACAAATCTTGTATCCGCACCAAGCATTGCAAAAAAATGTTTCATTCCGGTAATCACCGCAGCGAATGTACCGCTGGTACGCAGCATACTTACCGCCACCAATATTCCCAGTATATAGGGTATGATCCTGATGGCTGTATCAAAACCATTTTTTGCGCCATCAACAAAAGCAGAAAACAAGTCGATCTTTTTGTACACACCTCCTAACACAATCAACAGAAAAACAAGCAGTATTAATCCATTACTTAGCACGCCAGAAAATAACTGGATACCTGCTGCATCAAGCCTTGTAACATATAAAACCAGCAATGAAATAATTGCAGAAATGCCAAACACCCAGCCCAATATTACCGGTTGAAACAAATTGATCTTTTGCTTAAACGAAACAATGATCATTGCGGCCATTGTACCCACAAATGTTACGATCATACAAGGCAGAAATACATCTGTAGGGTCTGATGCATTTTGGGCGGCCCTCACAGCAATAACACTCACCGGAATTAAATTTAAACCGGCAGCATGCAAACAAAGAAACATGATCTGCGAATTAGACGCTACTTCTTTGTTCACGTTAAGCTCCTGCAAACTGTCCATTGCTTTTAATCCAAAAGGTGTGGCAGCATTATCCAACCCCAGCAGGTTGGCAGAAAAATTCATGATCATGTGCCCCATAGAAGGATGGCCTTTTGGAATTTCCGGAAATAGTTTTGAAAAAAACGGACCAACAATACGGGCCAGCAACCGTATGCCACCTGCCTTCTCGGCAATATTCATAAAGCCAATAAACAGGGCCAGTATGCCTACAAGTTTTAAACAAATCTCCACAGCAATCCAACATGTCTCAATAATACCATCCAGTTTAAGCGGATTGGCAGGGTCACTGGCTTTGCCACTCACCATCCAGGTAAATATTTGCGTTTCCCCAAAGAAAAAACATTTTATACCAGCCACAGTGATTGCTATAATTATAAATGCGGACCAGATTTTGCTTAGTGCCATAATTTGTTACGGGTTGTTTTTTTGTTACGGGTTAGCTGATTGCGGGTTAATTTTTTGTTGTTTATTGATTTTTAATTATTGCTCCCAGTTGAAACCCTGAATTATTTAAGGCTGCAAAGGTAAGGGTTGCATTGAAATATAATGTTCAGGTATAAAACACTAATTTCAAACCTTAAATTTGATGTTTCAGGAGTTTTGATATTACTAACAAAATAAGATTTTATAGAACAACATCAACCCGTAACAAAAACAACCCGTAACAAATATTATGGCACTAAGCAGAATCTGGTCGGCATTTATAATTATCGCAATTACTGTGGCTGGTATTAAATGTTTTTTCTTTGGAGAAACGCA
>JANMVB010000605.1:0-10988 GCA_031392305.1 Ferruginibacter sp. | reverse complement strand
CTATTCATTCTTATACACCACCCCATTCTTCATCACAAACTTCACCATGCTCATTGCCTTTACATCTTTAATGGGGTCGCCATCTACTGCAATGATATCTGCCAGTTTACCTTTTTCGATGGTGCCTAATATATCGGTGATACCAATAAGGTCAGCGGCTTTTATGGTGGCAGCCTGTATAATTTCCATGGCGGGCATGCCGGCTTCATTCATATAGACAAATTCCATCCAGTTTTTTCCGTGGGCAAATACACCGGCATCTGTACCAAAGGCAATAGGCACACCTGCTTTGTAGGCTTTGCCAAATGTTGCCTGTATGCGGGAGCCTGTGGCTATTGCTTTTGGCACAATGATATCAGGATAGTAACCGGGCTTTTTTGCACTGTCCGCTACACTTCTTCCGGCAGTGATGGTAGGCACTAAATACGTTCCCCGCTGTTTCATCAAAGCCATTATTTCTTCTGTCATAAAAGTGCCGTGTTCTATTGAATTTACACCGGCAAGCACAGCTCTTTTCATTGCTTCTGCACCATGACAATGGGCAGCTACTTTAAAACCATAATCTTTTGCTGCCGCAACGATGGCGCCTATTTCAGCCTCTGTAAACTGGGGGTTTTCGCCACTCTTTGCTACACTGAGTACACCACCGCTGGCGGTAATTTTTATCAGGTCGCTACTTTCTTTGTAGCGCTGCCTTACGGCTTTGTAGCAATCATCAATGCCGTTTACTATTCCATCTACCGGGCCGGGGTCCACTACTAAATCTTTGCGGTATCCGTTGGTGCGGTCTGCATGGCCGCCGGTTGTTGCAATACTCTTTCCTGACGTATATACCCGTGGGCCTTTTACAATTCCTTTATCAATGGCATTGCGTAAAGAAATATTTACACCGGAGCCACCCAGGTCCCTCACCGTGGTAAAGCCCGTCATTAAAGTTATTGCTGCGTATTGTGTACTGCTAAATGCAATATCCGTTGGGTTTCTTGTAAACCTGTCAGCATATTCGGTTGGGCTCGTTTGCCCTTCGAGGTGTACATGGCAGTCCATTAAGCCGGGCATTACGGTATGTTTTTTCAGGTCAATTTGTTGATCGTTTGTGCCCGCTGCTGTATATCCTTTTTGTACATCAACAATTTTATTTTTTTCAACAATGATGGTCATTTCATTTAGTACGGTTCCTGATTTGGTATCTATTAATCGGCCACAAAAAATATAAGTTTTTTGTGCAAAAAGAAATGAAGTAAACAAGGCGCATGCGATGGTAAAGTATAATTTCATAAAATAATTTTGTGATTGAAAGATACGGATAAAAAACCCAGCCCCCTGCCCCCCGAAGGGGGGGCTGCAGAATGTAAATTATTTTCTTTTGAATGTGTATAAACGTTTGCTTGTTATCCGGAAGGCAAAGTTCCAAATAGGTATTCAGTACAAGAGGGCGACGCAACGATGCACCCCAAAGCTTCTTAGCCCGGACAAAAATTGTATTTCAAAAAAAAGCGTTCCTATTTTTTGGGATTATACTCGTACACTACTTCGTACGAAGTTTTGCGCAGGGAGGGCAGCACTTCACCGAGGCGAAGGTCTTTACTTTGCGGAGTGGGTTCGCAAACGGAGTAGGTGTTTCCTTTGTAAACGATGGGTGTGCCTACCGGCTTTTCAAATTGCACGGCAATGGTTACATGTGTAGGATACTCCAGGGCAATCATGGGCAAATTATAAATTTCTTTTACGAGGTAAAAAAACAATGCGGCCCTGTCTTCACAATCGCTTTGTTCAAAAAGCAGGGTTTGCTCCGGGGTAAGGCGTTTTTCTTTTCCGAACACATCTGAATCTTTTTCAAACAAAAAAGCATGGCGGGTAAAACGCATAAGGTAGTCAACACCCTGCTTTAAATTCATTTTTTGAATGTTTTTTTGCAATGCAGGAATAAGTGAACTGTATGTTTTTTTGCTGAGGGGGATATTAAAATAACTTTCGTAATCTACCACCGGGTAGTTAGTAAAAATAGCCTGCACCTGTGGGTTCACCATTATTTTAAAATGATACTCCTGCTGGTAATAATTAAACTGTATGTTTTTGGTAGTATAATTTTCGGGCTTAAAATCAGGCATTTGCGTTACCTTATAAGAGAAGGGCTTTATGGCCTCCGGTATAACAATACTTGTTTCTAAAAATTTTTCTTTTTCAAAATCTATCAGGCCATAGTCGTGGTAATTTAAGCAAACATATTGCTTGCCATTTTTTAGGTGATAGGGAATGTCGTAAATATTTTCATCGCATTGTACATAAAATAAAAGCCGGTCATTGCGTACACTCACCGTGGCATCGTAACCCGATTTGCATAGCAGGAACCATTTGTATAATGTATAGCGTGAATAATTAGCCGCCTTCGGACTTAATTGCTGGGCAGTGGCTCGTATAAGCTGGTAATACAACCAGTCGTTTAACTGGTACTTGCTTTTATAAACAAGCAATGCATTTACCAGCGGCTGATAATTAGCGGTATTAAAAGATGTGTAAAATTCTTTTACAGCGGCTGAAGAAAGTTGATGAGGGAATTCAACGTTTATGGATGCGTCAGTATCCAGCACAATACTATCGCCATAAAAATCGAAGCTGATTTTTTGCTGGCTGTATAATACTGTGCTGCTAAAGCAAAGCATTGATGCCGATATTAATATGAAAAGTTTTACTTTCAAGTATCTGTTGTTGTTTACTAAATTACTGAAAGTTAACAGTAACTTAATATTAAATTTTGACTGGGTGGAAAATATAACCTATAACGCATCAATAAATTAAATATTTCAAATGAAAAAAGCTTCAATATCCCTGGCAGTTTTTATGTTGGTTGGGCAATCGTCTTTCAGCCAGTTTTTTAAAAAAGATGGCGGGTTGGCGCATACTTTTTCCATAGTGGCACGTGACCCCAAAACCGGCGAAATGGCCGTGGGTGTGCAAAGCCATTGGTTTAGTGTGGGCACGGCAGTAAGCTGGGGCGAAGCAGGTACCGGCGTAGTGGCCACCCAGTCGTTTACAAATAAAGGTTATGGCACAAAGGGCCTTGCATTGATGAACCAGGGAAAAACTGCCCCGGAAGCATTAAAAGAATTATTGCAGCAGGATGAAGGCAGGGAAGTGCGACAGGTGGCCATCATTGATGTAAATGGAAACGTGGATGCATACACCGGTAAAAAATGTATTGATTATGCGGATAATATTGTGGGCAAAAATTATTCGGTGCAGAGCAATATGATGCTCACCAATAAAGTTTGTAAAGCCATGGCGAAGGCTTTTGAAACCAGCGAAGGCAAGCTACTTGCGGAGAGGGTGTTAATGGCATTGCAGGCTGCACAGGCCGCTGGTGGCGATATACGGGGCAAACAATCAGCCGCAATATTGGTGGTGGCAGGTAAAAAATCTGCACAGCCCTGGAACGACCGCCTCATAGATTTAAGGGTGGATGATCATATTGCCCCGTTAACAGAAATGAGCAGGCTGCTGCGTTTGTTCAGGGCCTACGAGCACATGGATAAGGGCGACCTTGCTACCGAAAAAAACGATATGAAATTGGCGATGGAAGAATATGGTGCAGCCATGAAAATGTTTCCTGCCAACCTGGAGATGAAATACTGGACGGCCATCACGCTTGCCAATAATAAAAAGATCGGGGAAGCCTCGGCGTTATTACAAAAAATTTATAAGCAGGATGCCAACTGGCGGGAGTTAACCCGGCGGTTGCCAAAAGTAAATTTGCTCACTGTATCCGAAAAGGAGATGAAGGAATTAACGAAATAAAAATTCTTTTAAATAGCAATAATTATCAGGGTTTATATGCAAAGAAAAAAGGTTATTGTCCGGGCTAAGAAGCAATGTGGATCATCCTTGCATCGCCCTCTTGTACTAAATACCTATGTGGAACTTTTCCCACATTATTTATAACTTTTAAATATTTAACAACAAATGATAAGGCCATACATTTTAGCAGAAACAAACTGGAAGCATATTAAAGATGCATCAATAGAAGTTGCAGTACTTCCATGGGGTGCTACAGAAGCACACAATTATCACCTGCCTTATGGCACAGATGTTTTTGAGGCCAATCATATAGCTGCAGCATCAGCCCAGATTGCCTGGCAACAGGGCGCTAAAATTATTGTGCTCCCCACCATTCCTTTTGGCGTTAATACCGGCCAGGCAGATATTAAACTTGATATCAATTTAAATCCCAGTACCCAGTTGGCCATACTTGCAGATATTATTGAAGTATTAAACCGGCAGGGCATTTTTAAACTCATCATTTTAAACAGCCATGGCGGCAACGATTTTAAAACAATGCTGAGGGAGCTGGGCTTAAAATTTTCCAACATGTTTTTATGTACCTGCAACTGGTTTCAGGCGTTGGATAAATCATTGTATTTCGATCATGAAGGTGACCATGCAGATGAAATGGAGACAAGCCTCATTATGCACCTGCACCCCGAATTGTTATTGCCGCTTACTGAAGCAGGGGAGGGTAAAGAGAAGAAAATAAAAATGAAAGCCTTTGCAGAAAAATGGGTTTGGACAGAAAGAAAATGGTCGCAGATATCAGCAGACACCGGGGTAGGAATTCCCCACAAAGCCACCAAAGAAAAAGGCGAAAAATATTTTAAAGCAGTAACAGAAAAAGTGGGTGCCATGTTAATTGAACTGGCTGGGTGTGATGTGAGTGATTTATATGAATAACCTGTGGCTACTTCTTTGGTTTGTTAAAACGTAACCTGAATAAAAGTAATTCTTATTATAGTAGATAAAAAAACCACCTGCATGGTACAGGTAGTTTTTAATATAATTATTTTAAGATTAGTAAACGACGTTTGCTCTTCTGTTACGATCAACCCTACCACTTTTTTTATCTCTTGAGCGGCCAATTCCGTAACCAACGCCTCCACCCACAACGCCACCTATCACCGCACCTTTTACTTTATCTTTTGCAATAATGGCTCCAATCACTGCACCGGAACCTGCACCAATCGCTGTACCTTTTGCAGCATCACTCCAACCTTTATCACGTTGGGCAGGTGCCCTTGTAGCGGTTGAAGTTTTATTGCCGGATGTACTGCTTCTGCGGGCAGTTGAAGTACTTCTTCTATTGCTGCTTTGGCTTGGCCTTCTTTTAGAAACTACCGGTGCTGTTACCGGCTTTACAACACCATTTGTAGTGGTAGTGGTTACAGTGGTGGTAGTAGTGGTAGAACTTGTAGTGGAAGTAACACCATTCTTCGGCAAATTTATCAACGCCTGCTGACTACCATATCCTGTATCCGACAAGATGTTCCCTTTATACAATCCGGTAGTATCTACCATCACTGAGTTTTTACTGGTATTTAATGAATCTTTGCTGTTGCTTTTGCAACCTGCTAATACGGCCAGGGTACTTAAAGCGAGTATGAATGTTTTCATAATAATAAATTTTAATAGTTATCAAAAAACTGGTCGAAATCTACAAACAATCATTAACCAGCACATTAAATCTTTTGGGTACTATATAGAAAAACTATGCCAACATTTGTAGCTGTTAAATTTTTTAACGTATTGATATAATGGCTGTTGTTAATTTATTGAGTAGGCCTGTAAGGCTAAATGAATGAGGGGAATTGTAAAACAGCGTTAGTATTAGCCTAAATGACTTTAGCTGTAAAAAATCAAATGAATGTAGTGAAGGAAAAAAAGAACATGAAAAAGGAGTTCTTATATTGCGCAAAGAAGAAAACAGTGTATTAAATATGTGGGTAATCTGCCCATATCTCCTAAAGGGGTGATTACATTTATATTTATAACGCAATTAAAGATCCCCATTGGTATTCAGTACAAGAGTGCGACGCAACAATATTGCCAGTAGCTGCTGCTTCGTTCGGACAAAAAAGGAATACACATCGTAAAAGAATAGCCAATATTTTTAATACCTGGCATCATTTATTTCTAACCAATAGCCATCAGGGTCTTTGAAGTATATCTGTAAAACTTTATCTACTCTTTTGGTGACCTGTTTTTTTTCACCTGCCCAGTTCTCATACTCAATATTGTTTTTATCAAGCACTTTTATAAAATCCGTTACAGAATTTACCGTGAAACATAGATGACTGTTTTTTTCATGATTGCTATAGTCTTTGGCCCCCTGTATAAGATGCAAATGGCTAAGCGGCCCAATTGAAAACCAGGTATGGCGGCCATCGTGAAAAGGTTCGGGAATTGTATCGAGTTGGACAATGTTGATATAAAAATCAGTACTCTTTTTAAGATCTACCACATACATGGCAATATGATTCAGCGTAGGTTTTATTTTGGCCCCAGCATCCTGGGCAGAAACCTCTTGAGTGCAAAAAAATAAAGAAACAACAATTAATAAAAGGCAGGTATTTATTTTCATATAACAAAAATTACAAGCGGTAAGGTAAGCCATTAAATTACTGCTGATAAATTAAATAATATTATTTATTGAAAGCTGATGAAATGCCGGGGATCAATGCACATTTTTTAATTCTTCTTCAATAACATCATGGTAAATATTTTCATTCTCCACCACCCACACCGGTAATAAAGGCTGTTTTACCAGTTTCCAGTTATTGTCAATTTTTTGTACCGAAAAAAAGATACGGTTATCCCGTTCGTCCACTACATCTACTGTAAAAAAACCTTCCTTATGGTCATTTTTTTTACGAAAGTTAAATTCTTTCAGTCGGCCATTTGCCTTAATCAGTTTAGTGAACTGTATATTTTTGGTGAATTTGAATTGCATGTAATATTTTAAGAACAAAATTATGGCAATAACCATACTATATTTTCAATTTAGGCTTAAATTAATTTTTATTATGCAGATATGTAGATTATTTTACAGCCGTCATTTAAATTAAATTTATCAACCGTGGAAGAAAATAAATTGAGAAGCAGCAATTGGTTTGGCCGAAAAGGCAAGGATGGTTTTATTTACCGTGCCTGGATGAAGAACCAGGGTATTCCGGCTGATATGTTTGAATGCAAACCTGTAATTGGCATTTGCAATACCTGGAGCGAACTGACACCCTGCAATGCTCATTTCCGTGACCTGGCAGAAGCAGTAAAAAAAGGTGTGCTCGAGGCAGGTGGTTTTCCAGTTGAATTTCCTGTAATGTCATTGGGAGAAACTTTGATAAAACCTACAGCAATGCTCTACCGCAATTTGGTAAGTATGGATGTAGAGGAATCCATCCGTGCGAACCCTGTGGATGGTGTGGTTTTACTTTGCGGCTGTGATAAAACAACACCTTCATTGGTGATGGGCGCATGCAGCGTAAATATTCCCACACTTGTTATTTCAGGAGGCCCCATGCTAAAGGGCCATTGGAAAGGGAAAGACATTGGCACTTCTGACGTATGGCGGTTTGATACAGCCTATAAACTCGGCCAGATAACACCTGAAGAATTCATAGAGGCAGAAGCCTGTATGGCCCGTACGCAGGGGCATTGCGCCGTAATGGGTACAGCCAGTACAATGGCTGCCATGGTAGAATCCCTGGGTTTGTCCTTACCCAACAATGCATCTATACCGGCGGCAGATTCACGCCGCAAAGTATTATCACAATTATCCGGCAGGCGCATTGTAGCAATGGTAAAAGAAGACCTTACACTTTCAAAAATTCTTACCCGTAAAGCCTTTGAAAATGCCATCATGTTAAATGCAGCAATTGGTGGCTCTACAAATTTTGTTATCCATCTACTTGCTATTGCCGGCAGAATTGGTGTTGATTTAAACATTGATGATTTTGATAAATATTCCCAGGGCATCCCTCTGCTTGCCAACATACAGCCATCCGGCGAAAATTATATGGAAGACCTTTATTATTCGGGGGGATTACCGGCTGTGTTAAGGGAAATGGCTGGTATTATTCACAATGATGCCATTACTGTAAATGGCAAAACAATGGGAGAAAACTGTGCTGCTGCTGAAGTGTACGACCGCAATATCATCAGTACCATGGAGCAACCTTTTAAAACTGAATCAGGTATCATTGTAGTAAAAGGAAACCTTGCACCAAATGGTGCAGTAATAAAACCATCGGCTGCCACACCTTCTTTGTTGCTGCATTCGGGTAAGGCAGTAGTTTTCGAAAATATTGAAGATTATCATCACCGGATAGATGATGCGGATTTGGATATTGATGCAGACAGCATCATGGTGCTTAAAAATGTTGGCCCCATTGGCTACCCCGGTATGGCAGAAGTGGGTAATATGGCATTGCCCAAAAAATTACTGGAGCAAGGCGTTACAGATATAGTGCGTATTTCTGATGGCAGAATGAGCGGTACAGGTTTTGGTACGGTGGTATTGCATGTATCCCCTGAAGCTGCGGCTGGTGGCCCGTTGGCACTGGTACAAAATGGTGATATCATTAGCCTGGATGCTCATAAAAGAACATTGCACCTGCAGGTTACTGAAGAAGAATTATCGATACGTAAAGCTGCCTGGCAACAAACAGAAAAAATACAAACCCGGGGATATGTACATTTATACCAGGCACATGTAGAGCAGGCACATTTAGGCGCAGATATGGATTTTTTAAAAGGAGGTTCGGGCAGTGAGGTTGTAAGGGATTCGCATTAAAAACAAATGTGAAAATGTGACAATTGCTCAATGTGAAAATGTGACAATTGCTCAATGTGAAAATGAAAGAAATTAAATATCATAAAAACAGAAAGATAAAAAAAACGGAAAGAGAAAATTAGATTTTGAGATTGTGGCTAGCCCTAACTAAACAAACAATTAACCCTAAACCCATTAACCCGTAACCAAATCAACCAATTTATCAATCTACAAAAACCATGTCTTTCAAAAACAAAGTAGCCATCGTAACCGGAGCAGGCCAGGGTATTGGTTATGAAATATGCCGTCAGCTTGCAATGGAAGGGGCGTATGTTATTTTAAATGATATCGACCAGGCAATTGCAAACGATGCTGTAAGGCGCATACTCGATGATGCCGGTGGAAACTGTATGGCACTTGCAGGTGATTCCAGTAATACAATATTTATTCAGCAAATGGTTGACACTGCTGTAACTAAATTTGGCCAGCTTGATATTGTGATTGCCAACGCAGGTATTACCTTGTTCGGGGATTTCTTTACCTATCCACCCGAGTCATTCTTCAGGGTAATGGAGGTAAACCTGGGCGGCACTTTTTTTCTGGCGCAGGCAGCAGCCAGGCAAATGAAAACGCAGGCAGTTGGAGGTTCATTATTATTTACGTCATCGGTAACGGGCCACCAGGCACATAAAGATTTGGCAGCTTATAGCATGAGTAAAGCTGCCCTGGAAATGCTGGCTAAAAATTTAGTAATTGAATTGTCGCAATATAATATTACTGTAAACACTATTGCACCCGGAGCAACTTTAACCGAACGCACAATGGATGACCCGGAGTACTCCACAACATGGTCGAGGTTAACGCCTATGCAACGGCCGGCTACAGTTGCCGACATAGCCAATGCAGCATTATTTCTTGTGTCAGATAAGGCCAAACAAATTACCGGGCAAACCTTAATTATTGATGGCGGCTGGAGTTGTATAAGCCCATCACCTTTTTAAAAAACCTGCATGATGATAAACATTGAAATGGAAGTGCTAATGATATTCATGTTATTTTTTTCTGCTGCTATATTCTTCATCATCCGGGCTAATACGCAATGGGCATCATCGTTGTGTCACTCCCTTGTACCGCATACCAATGTGGATCTTTACCTGCCTGATAACAAAACATTTTTACACGTGCACCTACAATAAAATAATTATATTCTGCAGAACCCTTTTTGGGAGGCAGAGCGGCTTTTAATAAAATAAAACCATTTTTATTCCTTTGCAAAATTTAAATACAACAGGTTTACAACCAGTCCTGGTATTGCAACATAGTTGCCTGCTGGGTGAAGGGCCGGTATGGGATGCCAAAACAAAAACAATGTGCTGGGTTGATATCCTGCAAGGCGAAATACATGAATATTCACCTGGAGACAATGAACACAAAACCACGCCGGTACATCAAATGATTGGTGCATTTGCTATTTGCACTGATGGAAATTTTATTGCAGCACTGCAACATGGATTTGCTTTTATTAACCGGGTAACTGGTGAAATAAAAATGATTGCCGATCCCGAAGATCATTTGCCCAACAACCGGTTTAATGATGGCAAATGCGACCCCGCCGGAAGGTTCTGGGCAGGCACCATGTCACTTTACCAGGAGGCCAATGTTGGTAATTTATATATGCTGGATAAAGACTTAACAATTACAAAAAAAATTCAAGAAGTTTTTATTTCAAACGGTATCGCCTACAGCATGGATCATAAAACATTTTATTTTATTGATACGCCGACAATGCAGGTGGTAGCTTACGACTATGATAAAAATACCGGGGCTATTTCTAATAAGAAAACAATCATTACAATTGAAAAAGAAGACGGACACCCCGATGGAATGACAATAGATAATGAAGGAATGCTTTGGATTGCGCATTGGGATGGCTGGCAGGTAACCAGGTGGAACCCTGCCACTGGTGAAAAATTATTGAGTGTACCAATACCCGTAGCAAAAGTAACATCTTGCACCTTTGGCGGCGATAACCTGCAGGATTTATATATTACCACCGCAAAGAGAGGGCTTAGCGAAAATGAATTAAAAAAACAACCGCTTGCAGGTTCACTTTTTGTTTGGAAAGATTGTGGATTTACAGGAATGCCTGCGTTTGAATTTATAAAAGCCAAGCTCCCATGCTCCCCGAAGGGGGGTTCTGCAGAATGTGATTAACATTTTTTGCATGAATGATAGTAAATTATCGGGCTAATTTATACTGCAGGTAAAGATCCCCATTGGTATGTCTTTGAACCGAGCGTGGCAACGATGCTGCCCATTGATAAAATGTTTGTTACCAAATTATTTTTTTAATACCTGCCTGGCAGAAATTAGTATTTAAAAACCTTAT
>JANMVB010000601.1:0-3723 GCA_031392305.1 Ferruginibacter sp. | reverse complement strand
TGACCGCATGGTGAATAATGAATCTGAAATATTTGTTGCTATAAATGATGACGGTGCATTAACAGGCTTTGTGCAATTGTATCCCAGCTTTTCATCTACCAGGATGAAGAGGCTATGGGTGCTGAATGATTTGTTTGTATTGCCCCAATACCGCGGCCTGGGAGTATCCGTAGCCTTAATAGAAACCTGTAAACAAATGGGCCGCAGTACACAAAGCTGTGGTATTATTTTAGAAACTGCTAAAGACAATATTATTGGTAATAATTTATATAGTAAAACTGGTTTTACAGCAGACAGTGAGCATAATTTTTATGAATGGGAAAATGAATTTTAATGACTTAAAATAGTACATATTATGATGCCCAATTCACATATTACGGTGCAATCTCTTGCATGCACCGATATACAAAGTTTGAGGAATTGTTTTAATGCCTCTTTTAAAAAATATTATATACCACTGCAATTAACTAAGGAGCAATTTGCAGATAAAATTAATGCCGAAGCCATCGACTTGAAATTATCATTTGGCATTTTTGATGAAGATGAACTGGTAGGATTTATATTACATGGCATTGATACAATCGGCAACCAAAAAGTAGCCTATAATGCCGGTACAGGAATACTTCCGGAGTACAGGGGGTATAAACTGTCGTACTTATTGTATGAGCACAGCATAGCACAGTTGCGTAATGCCGGTATTACAAAAACCATCCTGGAGGTGGTAGAACAAAATATGCCGGCCATCAAAACATATCTTCGTGTTGGCTTTTCCGTTACCAGGAAATTAAACAGTTACCAGGGCAAACCTGTATTGCATGAGGTTATGCCCATTGATATAGAAACATTGCATGCACCCGATTGGGGACTTATCAAAAAAAGTTGCGAATGGGACCCCTCCTGGCAATATAATACCAACTGTATAAAAAGAACGCAAAGCAGCTACACGTTGCAGGTAGCTCATTTCGATAAGCAGCCGGTGGCTTATTGTATTTCTAATTTCGCTACTGGAAATATTGCACATTTTGGCTGTTGCGATATCGACAGCAAAGAGCAATACCTGGCGGCTTTGTTTAGCCAGGTAAATAGCATAAACAGTGATCATGTTACCTCCGTAATTAATGTAGATACCAATGCACTTTACGCCAATACATTCCTGCTCTCCATAGGCCTTTCAAGATTATTTACAGCCTGCGAAATGGAGATGGTTTTGTAAATTGTGTTGATGGTTGATATTTATTCAAAGAATTTTAATCTCATTCATAATTTTTTTTGACAAGCATTTTATCAGTACCCGGCATCGTTGTGTCACTCCCTTGTACGTCATACCTATGGGGATCCTTTCCCACGTTTTTCCTTTCATCAGATATTAAATTCAAACAAGATTTTAACCTCCAAATTTTTATGTCCCGGCGGGCAATGTCATTAAGGTAAGAAATTTTGTCCGCCAGCTGGCGGAGCATCGTGTTTATAAAAATATTTATCATTGAAGAAATGGGCTCCGCAGGAGCCATGTAAATTAGGGGGCTCCTACGGAGCCGAATAATGCCGGGATATTTATACCCTATAAACACGTAGCTCTTACAGAGCTTAACTTAGTGACATTGCCCGCCGGGACAGCATATAATATTGCAATTATTTAAACAACCTCCATTTGTAGCAACTAAACCGCCTTTTTGAAAATGTTTCGTTATTTCCCCAAATGGGGTTCCCTCTTACACATTTTTACCAATTATTAAATAGGTTAATTCTGGTGTGATTTTTTTGTCATCCAATTTGGGCATTAAATGCCATGCAAGTAAAATATTAATTAAAAATACCAGAAAGATGAAAAAAATTATTAGTGGAGTATTTGCTCTTATGTTAGCCGCAACGGCATTGGCACAGGATACAATTCCAAAAATGCAAAATAATAACTCCACAAAATCAGACACCCTAATGGAAAAATGGCAGGGAGATCCTATGGCTGTTAATTACTCAAAGTGGGATACAACTTATGCAGGTAAAAAGAAATGGTACATCGATTCGTTAAAGCGTGGTTGGCCCGCCAACGATTCTTTATGGGCAGAAACCCGGTGGGTGACAGATTCTGCATCGAATCAAATCAGTTTTCCCTGGCAAGCTTCGTCGATGAAAAGCAGAAGAATTGACAGCACAGGTAAATGGAACAGCAACGCCGACAGCATGGCAAATATCGCCATAAAAGACAGTTTGTTCCGAAATGAAAAGAAGCAGTTGGAAACAACAACTAATACTACTACTGCTGATACTGTAGCAGTGCCCCTTTCAGATAGGGTAGTAATGAAGAGTGATACAATGTATATTCTGCAAAACGGTGAATACACGCTTTTAGAAAAAAATTATAAACTTTCAAGTGGGGCCCTTGTAATGCCAGATGGAAGTGTAAAATATCCAAGTGGCAAAACAGTGAAATTGAAAAACGGACAGTCTATTGTTATCACTAAAAAAGAAGAGGTAACCACAGAAAAAACAAACAAAATTCCAAAGAAAACAAGTAAGACTACTAAAAAAACGGTTAAAAAAACTTAGTTTCTTTAACTCCTTACCCTTCGTTATACATTAAAGGCATCAATCCCCGAAGCGGCTAAGAACGCAAATTGAAAGCGCTGCTATATATTCAAAAGTACAAGAGGGCGATGCAACGATGCTTATTCAAGGCTCAGTTGCCTGCACAAAAAATATAAAAGTATGAACTTTAGTTTGCGATAAATCAGGAGTTGTGAGTTAATAAATAATCAAGGGGCTGCCACATAATTAGGCAGCCCTTTGGTTTAATTAAATAAAATTTATTGACTATTTCACTATCACTTTTACAGTAGTAATTATTTTATCCGGTGCCGTTATTTCCAGTTGATAAATACCTGAAATGAGTCTGTAATCCGGGGTAATATTTTCCATTGACGTGCCAGAGGCATGATTGATATTTTTGATCAATACAGTTTGTCCCAACTCGTTTATTAGCCTTGTTTTGTAAAGCCCTGTTGCCATATTTTTAAACTCCACACCAATAATACCATTGGATACCGGGTTCGGATAAATCCTTATACCGCCGGGACCGTTCGTAATTTGTACCACTACCTGCCGGCTATATTGATATTGGCCATCACTATCTACACTGCGTACACGATAAAAATTATTTCCATTCACAGCATTCTGGTCGAGCCAGTTATAAATGATGTTGTTGCTGTTGTTTGCACCCGTAGCCATGGTAGTATTTACTTTTATAAAATTAACCCCATCAAGGCTTTTTTCAACTTCGTACCTGCTCACATCCAGTTCATTTTTTACAGTCCATTCAATTGCAATATCAGCCGCCTTTTGGTACGCTCTTATTTGCTGATAAGTTACAGGAAGCGGTGGAGGAACAACCTGTTTAAACACAATCATAAACCGTGTGGGGGATGCGCTTGTTGCATCTGCATTTATAACAAAATCATGTATGGATTTATCGGTAACACTAACCGGTATTTTTGCACCCGTATAAGTATCCTCGAGAATTGCCGTCAGCAAAGGGTCAAGGTTTGTTGGTATAAATTCGAAGCGGTAACTGCGCCTTGTCGTTTTTGTGAGCCTTAAGAACAACGTATCATTTGCAGTAAGCAACGGCCTCCTTTCAATAGACAGGATTCTTGAATGTCTCAGGAAGCAAAGATTTTCTGTGATGTTTGTAACCTTCAACGCATCCTGGATATCTATTTTATCATT
>JANMVB010000587.1:0-2299 GCA_031392305.1 Ferruginibacter sp. | reverse complement strand
ATCACACTACATTACACACAAACCCTTTAGCTTTTTCGCACAACGGAAAGCAGCATAAAACACCAGCCTGCTACAAAACAAATACCTCCAAAAGGAGTGATGGCACCCCAACCATTCAAACCCATGCTTACCCATTAACTTCATAAAAGTTAACAGGTATAAGGAGCCGCTAAAAACCAGTATGCCATAACAAAAAAACCTGCCTGCCCAAAGCAAATAATTTTGAGCAAATTCTTTAAATAGTCGTCCCTCAAAAAGTGGGATAATGTGATAGGCATTGTGTTATCGGTATATTTTCGTCAGGAATAGTTGCAGGATTTTTGTAAAATCGTGAAAAAGCTTGCAAATTTAAGGATGCTTTCTACCAAAAAACACACGCCGCAATTAGGTTTGTTTCATGGTCTGGCGGATCAGCTTGATCAAAAACATCCTTTGTACCAGTTAGCCAATAAAATTAACTGGCCATTTTTTGACGATGCCTTTAAGAAGCATTACAGTGAAAAGATGGGTAAACCTGCCAAGCGCATCCGGCTGATGGTGTCGTTGCTGATATTGAAATATGTGCGCAACCTGAGTGATGAAAACCTGGTGGAGCAATGGGCTGAAAATATCTACTTTCAGTACTTCAGCGGAGAGCAACATTTTCAGTCAAATATCCCATGTGTTCCAACTGAATTAGTAGCATTTCGTCAACGCATAGGCGAGCCAGGTGTAGAGTTGATTTTGCAGGAAAGTATCCGGGTAAACGATCCTCCGGAAGATAACAATACCGGCATTGTGGTGAGTGTTGATACCACGGTACAAGAGAAAAACATAACCTATCCAACGGATGATAAGCTGTACAAAAAAATTATTAAAAAATGTTGGGTAATAGCCGACAAAGAATCAATAGACCTTCGTCAATCCTACACAAGAATCGTTAAGCAGCTTGGTAACCTACAACGTTTTAAGGGAACAAAACATGGTGCCAAAGCTGCCCGTAAAGCGAATAAGAAAATAAAAATCATTGCAGGCAGATTAGTACGTGAACTTGCCCGAAAGCTGCCATTGGCAAGCCTTGGAAGCCATCTGCCATCGCTTAAATTGTATCAAAGCGTATTATCACAAAAGCGGGAGGATAGTAACAAAATTTACAGTCTTCATGAGCCTGATGTAAAATGTTACTCCAAAGGCAAAGAGCATAAAAAATTTGAGTTTGGCAGTAAAGCTTCTGTCCTCATTGATCAGCATACAGGTATCATCATGGGAGCTATCAATTTTACCCAAACACTGCATGATTCAAAAACAATACCCGATGTATTGGAACAATACGAACGGCTTAATGGCAGGCAGGCAAAAGAGGTTTTTGTTGACCGGGGCTACAAAGGCATAAGCCAATACAAAGCCTCTATCATCCATGTACCCAAACCCAATAAAAACATTACACAAAAACAACGCAACAAGCACAGTAAAAGGGCGGCCATAGAACCTGTAATCGGGCATCTGAAACAAGACTATCGATTGTGCAGAAACTATCTGAAAGGCATATTGGGGGATAACATGAATCTGATACTAGCCGCCGCAGCCATGAACTTTAAACGACGAATTAACCTCTGGCGCACAGAGGCAATTAACTGTTGGTTACTTATTTATAAACTACTTATAAATGCTTATTGGATCTTTATGCCCCAAAAACCAAAACCGACTTTTTGAGGGACGACTATCTACTTCAATAACTGCCGTGGTGTATCCGACGATAACCTCCTATTTTTCTTTTATGGCATTGTTTAATAAATATTCTTCTCCCTTATGTTGCATTTGTTATTTGGGCAATTAAAGATCCACATTGGTATGACGTAAAAGCGAGTGATACAACGATGCTGATTATAGCTTCTTAGTTTATTCAATAAAAAAATAACGACATAAATAATATTAATAGTTAATTAACTATTGACAATTAAATAAGGAAACAAAAAATTAGTTATTGTTCAAAGTATAGAATGGGATTGCATAATTGCAGATACCAACATATTGCTGGTTTTTTGCGATTGTAAATAATAAGATATGTCAAAAAATGTTTTCCTCGTTTATTCATTGCTTTAATTTTTTCATTCCCCCAAAAACATTAATTTCGATAAAACATCAAAATTAATTTTGCAGTTTCTTAAAGATATTTTCATAGGTGATTTTAAAAAGAAGGAGTTTAAAAAGCAACTCAATAATGTACTGGGATTTACCCCCGGTGATCTCAATTTGTATAGAACTGCATTGAGTCATCGTTCGGTAAGGGAGGGTGCAGATGAAAATAATGAACGGCTTG
>JANMVB010000158.1:0-6664 GCA_031392305.1 Ferruginibacter sp. | reverse complement strand
CTATTTATTCATCTGTACCAGAATATCCAGATAAGCTGTGGCTGATGTTTCGCTACTAACAACTTTCAAAATTCATGTGTCATTCATTTTTAAAGGGCGAACTGTTTTTTGAAGTGTGGCGTAATTTGAAGACCCTGTTTTGCCCCCAGCCCTCCCGATGAATTGGGATGTTCCAAAAAGGAGAGGTTTTCTACAAGTTCCTTAACTCTGCCTGAGGTACCGCTCGGTATAACGCAATTAAAGATGCCCAATGGTATTAAGTACAAGAGGGCGATGCAACGATGATGCTATGAAATACATCTGCCCGGGCAACAAAAAAAAATATGGTAGTATTGAAAGGCGGGCAAGGATGTTCAATAAGGGCTCTATTGTTGGGACAAAAAAAATTAAAGCATGAACTCTAAAATGCGAAAGACAAGGAGTTCGGAATTTAGATATATTGAGTTTTCTATTATAAAAAAAACACCCGCTGTGGATACAGCAGGTGTATGATTTGCTTATTACCAAAACTAAAACTGACTATGAGAAAATACTATAGTAATTTATTTTTTAACTACTTATTTAGATATTTCAGAATTGCTTACAAAGGCTATATGTTTACTATCGGGTGACCATGAATTTACATTGAGTGTTCCCTGGCCACCATATAAATAAGCAATAACCCTGGGTGCTCCGCCTTGTACCGGCATTAAATTCAAAGTAACTTTTTGATAAGAGGGATGGCTGTTAGGTTCTATGTAATTGGGAAAAGAAATATAAACCATCCATTTGCCATCCGGGGATATATGTGGAAACCAGTTATGGCGCTCATCATAGGTTAATTGTTCTTTAGCTGAACCATCTGGTTTCATTCGCCAGATCTGCATGGTTCCGGTTGGGTTTGCATTATAATAAATATACTTTCCGTCAGGCGAATACTCCGGGCCGTCTACATGCCCGGATAAATTATTTGTAAGGGCTGTTTCGGCTCCGTTACCAATTGACACCTTATAAAGATTATAAATTTTGCTGCCATTCCGCTGACCAACAATTGCTACCTCTTTTCCGTTTGGTGCCCAGCCATGCCAGTAAGAAGGAGTTTGCTCCGTTACTAATTTTGGATCTCCGCCTGTAAGCGGAAGCACATATACGGTTGAGCCTCCGCCAGGTAATCCGGCCCTTTGATGACTGATAGCCAACATTTTTCCATCAAAAGAAATACCATGATCATTGTTATTATTATCAGCCGATCCGGTATTTATTTTTTGGGGGCTTCCCCCCTCCACCGGTATTGTATAAATGGATCCCTTTTCATTGAATAATAGCTTTTTCCCATCAGGCATCCAATTAGGCGCTTCAAATTTTCCGGTTGATTCATGGATCACTGTTCTTACTCCATCAAATACATTCATCGTTTCCATCCTGCAGCCTAATATTCCCTTTACCGGTGGTAAAACCGTTTGCGGGTTCGGACTATACTTATTGTTCACGGGTTTGTCAATACGTACATTCCACATTCTTGCTTCCTCCACTTTATCAGAATCATGTGAGCCAATAAATAAGCCAACAAATACAGAATCCTTCATGGCATACATATCTGTAGAACCAACCTCCTGTAAGGGTTCACCCCAGTTTGCTAAGCTCATGGTTATTTTTTTACCAATTCGTTCCAACTGCACGGTTTGAAAAACTACTTTTTTAGCAAAAAATATTTCTTCCTGGGGATCTCTCATAAATGCTCCTCTTAACGGCCTCCATTGCAACACGCCCAGTCCGTCGCCATGTGTTACTGCATTGTAACTTGCTGCGCCTTCATCCAGGGATTCCCGGATCATCCAGCCTATTTTTCTATGGCCATTACCTTTTTCAAATACAAAAGCAAAGCTTGCTGTAAGAATAAAATCCCCGTTTATTTTTTTATATAAAAATTGAAATTCATCGCGGTTGAACCAGATATTATCCCCCGCCCCCTTCATATGATACGTTTGGGTAGTTGCATCATAACTGGAAGTACCGGAAAGTTTAGGGTGGCCTATATCTGCATGATTATCAAAAATTCCGATATGGGCAGCCTGCCCCTTACATAACTGGAAAAAACAAAATAATACAATCGTAGTTAAAAGTTTCATGTAGACAAGTGTTTAGGCGAAGTAAAAAATTATTGTAACCGGGCCTCTTACAACCCTTGAACAAAATTATATGAGTGCAGAGCGTTTTCAATATTAAACACTACACCATTAATACACCACGAATACAAATATCAATTATCTAATACATCATTACAACACTTTACCTAGCCTATAAAAGAGAGCTATTTAATTTGCGGTTAACTTTATTGCGGGATATATCAGCCTTTGGACAGAACACTCACGTGGTAAGTAAGTTTTTACAATTTGAAGTAAAGGCAGATGTGGATCCCCTTTCAAAAAAGAATTAACAAAAAACGATACACATATGAAATGCAAACTATCAAACCGCTTTTTTCGGAATCCATTTTTTTTGTTGCTATTATACACTCCCCTGTTATTTTCCAAAGTGAATGCGCAGCATCCGGTAGGTATTTTCGAGGACCATGCAGATATTGGCAATCCAAAACTGAAGGGTACTGCAAGCTATGATGAGCAAACACAAACTTACAACCTGGTGGGGGCCGGTTCCAATATATGGTTCAACCGGGATGAGTTTCACTTCGTTTATAAAAAGCTCAAAGGTGATTTTATTCTTACTGCAGATTTTGAATTTACCGGTGACACTGTTGGTGCAGCAGGCCACCGCAAGGTCGGCTGGATGATTAGGGAATCCACGGATGAAGGGGCAGCCAGTATCAATTCCTGCAAACATATTGATGGGTTAATAGTACTACAGTGGCGGCCTTACCGTGGCATGTTCATGCGTGACCCTGAGGATGAACTTTTCTATTCTAAAAAAGGTGGACAAACTGTACAGGTTTCACGGATAGGAAAAGTAGTAACGATGAAAATAGCACACGTAGGTGAACCGTTGCAACCGGTGGGCTCACATATTATGGAAGATATGCGTGATGATGTGCTGGCGGGTATTTATATTCTCTCTCATGATTCCAATGCCATTGCACATGCTAAAGTTTGGAATGTGCGTATAGACAAACCTGTGATGAACCCTTATACTTCTAATCCGCATGTAGTAAATAAAACCGGCAATGATGTGCTGGGGAGCAGACTGGAAATTCTTACGATTGCTGATGGAACCCGCCAGATAATTCATGAAGGACCGGGCAGATTTGAAGCGCCCAACTGGATGCCTGATGGTAAAAAATTACTCTTTAATCAAGGTGGCTCACTTTATACCATTCCTGTTTCCGGAGGCGTAATTGAAAAATTAAATACAGGTACAATTGCCAGGAATAATAATGATCATGTTATTTCTTTTGATGGAAAAATGCTGGCTATCAGCAGCCACCGTGCTGGATTACCTGGAGGAGGATCAACAGTATATACCTTGCCGTTATCAGGAGGTGAGCCAAAGTTAATTACTGCCAATACGCCATCGTATTTACATGGCTGGAACCCCAATGGAAAAGAAGTGGCTATTGTAGCCCAGCGTAACGGCAGCAAAATTTATAACCTTTATAAAGTATCACTAAAAGACGGAAAAGAAACACAACTTACTTTTAATAAATCAAGCCATGTAGACGGCCCGGAATATTCTCCGGATGGTAAATACATTTATTATAATGCCAACGCAACGGGAACCATGCAGATATGGCGAATGAAAGCCGATGGATCAGAACAGGAACAATTAACCTTTGATGAATACCACAACTGGTTTCCACACATTTCACCGGATGGTAATTCAATGGTACTTATTTCTTTTCCACCCGATATTGATCCCGACTCACATCCTTCCTACAAAGAAGTGATGCTGAGGGTGATGAAGCTTACATCACCAGGTGGGCCAAAAGTAGTTGCACACCTGTATGGCGGACAAGGAACAATCAATGTTTCCTCCTGGTCACCCGATAGCAAACAGGTGGCATTTGTAAGTAATTCCGGGAAGGCAGATTAGTTTTTCCTACATTTAGAATGCAGGAACTACATGCCTTTCGCAGTTTAAAGTGCACGCTTATTTATTTTTGTCCCAACATTAGAACCTGATTGATCATTGTTGCATCGCCCTCTTGTACGAAATACCATTGGGCAACTTTAATTGCGGTATACTGAGCGATTCAACAGGCGCAGTCAATATCCTCCCTTTTTGGGCACTTCATTTACGAGCGAGACAAGGAGTTCTGAATGTAAGAGAAAACATGTGGTGAATCGCTGGTTGCAGTGCTTAGTGAAAGGTTTTGCAGGAAACCTGATAAAGAAGCAACTAAAGAATTAAGAATTGTAAATTTACATTTATCATCATCAATAACTAAAAAACAGAACATGAAAGCAAGTAAGCTGCTAATTATTTTTATTCTTTTTCAAAGCTGTTTGTGTTTTAAAACTTCGGCTCAGCAAAAACAATTCAAAGCACTGCTGGTAACCACAACAAAGGGGTGGCATCACGAATCCCTGCATTCAGGAGTTTTAGCCATCCAGCAATCAGGGGTCAAAAATTTTTTTGATGTGGTACTTTTTGAAAACCCAAATGGCTTCACGGATAAATACCTGGAACAATTTCAGGTAGTGATATTTTTAAATACAACCGGCGACATTTTTGATTCCGCCCAACAAAAAGTGATGGAACGTTTTATCCAATCCGGAAAAGGTTATGTGGGCATTCATAGCGCTTCGGATACAGAATATGAGTGGGAATGGTATACCAAACTGGTAGGCAGAATGTTTCATATTCATCCGGTTATACAAACTGCAAAGCTAAATATACTTGATACAGCATTCCCCGGCTTACAGGGCTTTGCGGGCAATAAATTATGGACAGATGAATGGTATGAGTTTGGACCTGAAAAAACAACGGGACTAAACTATGTACTTGCGGTTGATGAATCATCATACAATCCCAAAGTGCAATGGGGAGAAAAAAAAGGTGCCGGTATGGGAAAACACCCGGTATCCTGGTATCACAATTATGACGGAGGCCGCTCTTTTTACACTGCATTGGGGCATATACCTTCCATTTTTAGTGACCCTGTTTTTTTAAACCATTTATATGCAGGCATATTTTGGGCAGCTACAGGAAAAAAATAATAATCCGGAACAAACACGACTGCTGGGTTTTTCGAAAGCATTTTATCATAAAAATTTCAATTACGCATTCCTAAAATTAAAACCAAAATCAATGATACCAGTAAAAGCATATGCAACACAAAGTCCCTCATCATCCCTGGAACCATTTCAATTTGAAAGAAGAGATTTAAGAGAACATGATGTACTGATCGATATTTTATTTTCAGGTGTTTGCCATTCTGATGTACACCAGGCAAGAGATGAATGGGGAGGATCAATGTACCCAATGGTGCCCGGGCATGAAATTGTAGGCAAAGTAATCAGAGTGGGAAGCCATGTAAAAAAATTTAACATTGGTGATACAGCCGGTGTAGGCGTAATGATTGACAGTTGCCGGGAATGTAAACCTTGCGAGAATCATATGGAGCAGTATTGTGCAGAAGGAATGACAGGCACTTACAATGGGTATGAGAGAGACAAAACAACCATTGCCCAGGGTGGATACAGTACGCAAATTGTTTGTGATGAAAGATGGGTATATCATATTGCAGATAGCCTCGACCTGGCAGGTGTGGCGCCATTATTATGTGCCGGCATCACTACTTATTCTCCATTAAAATATGCAGGCGTAAAAGCCGGGGATAAAGTTGCGGTGGCAGGCCTGGGTGGTTTGGGACATATGGCTGTAAAATTCGCTGTAGCTATGGGCGCAGAAGTAACCATGCTTAGTACATCGGCCTCAAAAGAAGCAGATGCAAGGAAACTTGGTGCCCATCATTTTATCCTGAGTACTGATGAAGCTGCTATGAAAAAAATAGAAAGTCATTTTGATGTTGTGCTGGATGCCGTGAGTGGAAACCATGATTATGAAATCTATTTGAAATTGCTGGATGTAAACGGCAAATTGCTGGTAGTAGGTTTACCTAAAGACGAACCTAAAGTAAACCCTTTTGAATTGATTAAAAACCGTCGTTGCATTATAGGATCTATGATTGGAGGAACAATTGAAACGCAGGAAATGCTTGATTTTTGTGCAGAAAAAAACATTGTTGCCGAGGTGGAAGTAATACCCATGCAATATATCAATGAGGCATATGAACGGATGGTGAAAAATGATGTAAAATATCGTTTTGTAATTGATATGGCAAGTTTGAAATAAAACCTGTTATACTGCACAACGGATAAATTAATGATATTTCGTTTTGTTCCATAACCAAATAAAATAGCTCAAAGTTTAATTTAAAAACGCAATTAAAGTTGCCCAATGGTATTTAGTACAAGAGGGCGATGCAACGATGTTGAGAAAGGAAATACAGTTTGGACAAAAAAAATGTATTGCGAAATCCCGATTTTTTCGGGAATGCCCACTGCATCACTGCCTGGACAAAAAAAAATTAATTCACGATTTTAACCGTTGTGCAGTATAATCAATTTAAAAAAGTCAGGAATTCTTATAAAGCCTTTTCAAGCACTTTAATTCCACCTGTGCCTGCAAGAATAGCTTTGTGAGCAAGATTATAGAATAATGATGTCTC
>JANMVB010000156.1:0-2922 GCA_031392305.1 Ferruginibacter sp. | reverse complement strand
ATGTTAGCTTTCGTTTATTACAGTTACCCCCGCTAAACTTGGTTCTAAACCCTTAAACCCTATCTTTGCAATCGAAAAAAAAATGAATATATGAGGCCATTGCAAATGGTAGATACTAAAACGCAATACCACAAAATAAAGCAGGAAGTGGATGCCGCAGTTTTAGGTGTATTGGAAAGCTCCATGTTCATTGGTGGTAAAGTGGTAAACGATTTTGCAGTAAACCTGGCTGCTTACCATGGTGTAAAATATGTAGTGCCCTGTGCCAATGGTACCGATGCATTGCAAATTGCGATGATGGCACTTAACCTGCAGCCCGGAGATGAAGTAATTACTCCCTCTTTCACTTATATTGCTACTGTAGAAGCAGCGGCTTTATTAAAATTGCAACCGGTTTTTGTGGAAGTTGACAAGCAAACTTTTTGTATGGATGCCGCCGCTTTGGAAAAAGCGATTACACCTAAAACAAAGGCGATTGTTCCGGTACATTTATATGGCCATGCTGCAGATATGGAACCAATAATGGCCATTGCAAAAAAACACGGTTTATTTGTAATAGAAGATAATGCCCAGGGTATCGGTTGTGATTACACGTTTAGCAACGGCCAGGTTCAAAAGACCGGCGGTATCGGGCATATTGGCTGCACATCATTTTATCCATCCAAGAATTTGGGCGCTTATGGCGATGGGGGTGCAATATTCACAAATGATGATGCGTTAGTAGAAAAATTAAAAATGATCGCTGCTCACGGGCAGAGTAAAAAGTATTATCATGATTTGGTTGGTTGTAATTCGAGGCTGGATGCTGTGCAGGCTGCGGTGCTGGATATAAAATTAAAATACCTGGATGATTATATTTTAGCCAGGCGAAATGCAGCAGATTATTATGACAAAGGTTTTGCAGGAAATGCAAAAATTACTACACCCTACCGGGCTAAAAACTGTAGGCATGTATTTCATCAATACACACTTTTATTAAACGATGACCGGGATGATGCAACATTCAGAGATGGGCTGAATAAGTTCCTGACAGAAAAGGGAATTCCCTCCATGATTTATTACCCGGTGCCTTGCCATAAACAAAAGATGTTTGATTCACTTGGCGGAAGTGAATTTAATTTGCCGGTAACAGATTGGCTTACGGAAAGAGTGATTTCATTGCCCATTCATACCGAGCTGGATGAAGAACAACAGGATTTTATTATTTCAAATGTCTTAGATTATATAAACTCAAATTAAAATGAAAATTGCAGTAATTGGAACAGGGTATGTTGGACTGGTAACAGGTACCTGCTTTGCCGAAACAGGTAATAATGTGATTTGTGTGGATATTGATAAAAGCAAAGTAGATAAGTTATCATCCGGACAGATAACCATTTATGAGCCGGGGTTAGAAAAAATATTTTTAAGAAACCAAAAAGAAAACCGCTTACAATTTACTACCTCCCTGGCAGATGGTATAAAAGATGCACAGGTTATTTTTCTGGCGTTGCCTACTCCACCGGGTGAAGATGGAAGTGCAAATTTAAAATATATTTTAGGCGTAGCAAAAGATTTGGGCGGCCTTATTGGCAAAGATGATTATAAAGTAATAATCGATAAAAGTACTGTGCCTGTTGGCACGGCGGATAAAGTATCAAAAGCATTGTATGATAACGGCGGCCAGGAAGGCACATTTGATATAGTAAGTAACCCCGAATTTTTGCGTGAAGGTGTAGCGGTAGATGATTTTATGAAACCTGACAGGGTAGTAATCGGAACATCATCAGAGAAGGCTAAAAAAATATTGAACGACCTGTATGCACCATTTGTTCGCCAGGGTAACCCTATTATTTTTATGGATGAAAAAAGTGCTGAGCTTACTAAGTATGCTGCTAACTCTTTTCTTGCTACAAAAATTACCTTCATGAATGAAATTGCACAACTTTGCGAATTGTTGGGTGCAGATGTAGATATGGTGCGTAAAGGAATTGGAAGTGATGAACGAATTGGCAAACGCTTTTTGTTTCCTGGTATTGGTTATGGCGGAAGTTGCTTTCCGAAAGATGTGCAGGCACTTGCCAAATCATCTACCGAAGTAAATTATGATTTTAAAATACTGGAAGCAGTGATGCAGGTAAATGAAAAACAAAAGCTGCATCTTTTGCCGAAAGTTAAAGCATATTTTAATAATGACCTGCAAGGTAAAACAATTGCGCTTTGGGGATTGGCCTTTAAGCCCAATACAGATGATATCCGGGAGGCACCGGCCTTATATATAATCGACGAATTGTTGGCTGCCGGTGCAAAAGTAATAACCTTTGACCCTGAGGCAATGAATAATGTAAAGCAATTGGTAGGGGATAAAATTACTTTTGTAGAAAGCCAATACGATGCGTTGAAAGACGCTGATGCTTTAGTAATAGCTACTGAGTGGAGTGAATTCAGGACACCAGATTTTGCAAGGATTATTTCTCTGCTAAAGAACAAAGCAATTTTTGACGGTCGTAATTTATTTGATTTGCAGCAAATGGAAGACCTAGGCTTTCATTATGTGAGCATCGGAAGAAGAATAGTGAACCCTTTTTAAAAAAGTTTACACCTTTTTAAAAGGGTATAAACTTTTTTATATAATGTAGGTAAAGTTGCCCATTGGTTTTCGGTACAAGAGTGCGACGCAACGATGTTAAATTCTTATTTTAATGCCGGGTCAATAAGAATAAAGCAACCAGGTTTAAAAATATTAATTGAAATAAGCAATCCTTTTTTATGAGTGATATTAATTTAAACAGCACAGATTCAGCAACAATAAAAAATGGGAAGGGCCGGGTATTGATTACAGGCGCTGCAGGTTTTTTAGGTTCGCATTTATGTGACCGGTTTATTAAAGAAGGCTTCCAGGTTATTGGGATGGATAATTTAATAACCGGCGACCTTAAAAAT